>NZ_JBZCNJ010000019.1:0-7540 GCF_058269255.1 Arthrobacter sp. TJ-217 | reverse complement strand
AGGCTTTCGATCGGGCTTCGGGCCGTTGGAACGCCCGGCGCCGGGCGATGTCGAAGACATGGCATCATTCTGGCATGACAGCCGATCACCTTCACCGGCTGGAGTCAAGCAGGCGGTGAGACGGGCGGGGTGGGGCGGGGCGGACAGCGGTCCGGGTCAAACTGTGACTTTCCCCATCGCGAGCACTGCTGAACCTTCAGGGGCTTAGCGGTGGTCGGCGCCGTCCTGGGCACACCTGAATCCGATGTGCGTCGTGGCGGTGTCGCGGTCCTGCGGCTGCCGGGCGGCGGGGCGGTAGCGCAGGCAGTACTCCGGGGCGCAAAGGTGGGATCCGCCCTTGACCACGAAACCATCGCGGGGGTCTGTCGGGCCCGTGTGCGGCGTGCGGGGATTGGAAGGCACGCAGCATGGGGAGCCGGCCTGGGGGTGGCGGTTGGTCCACCGGTCGGCCGTCCATTCCCAGACGTTGCCGATCAGGTCCACGGCTCCATAAGGATTGTCCGGGTAGCTGCCCACCGGGGAGGTCGTGGACCAACCGTCCTCGCCGGTGTTCCAGTAGGGAAATCGTCCTTGCCAGGTGTTGGCCAGATGCTTGCCGTCCGGGCACCGCTGATCGCCCCAGGCGTAGCGCGTGTTCCCGGTTCCCCCGCGGGAGGCGAACTCGTGCTCGGCTTCGGACGGTAGGCGCCGTCCCGCCCAGGCCGCGTACGCGGCGGCGTCATCCAGGGACACCTGGGTGACAGGGTGGTCGGACCGGTCGTGGAGGGCGTTGGCACCGGGTCCCTCGGGGCACCGCCAGGAGGCACCCGGCACCCAGGACCACCATCGTGACGGATCGCGCAGGGGCACCGGTCCCCCGGTACCGGTGAAGACGAGCGCGCCGGGCACCAGCAGCCGCGGGTCCACCCCGGGATAGTCCTGCGGATCCGGAGGCCGCTCGGCCACGGTGAGATATCCGGTGTCCTCAATGAACCGCGCGAACTGCTCCACGGTCACGGGAGCACGGTCCAGCATGAAGGAGGAGACGCGCACCGAGTGGACGGGCCGTTCCTCTGGATAGAAATCCTCCGAGCCCATCGAAAAGGTCCCGCCGGGGACCAGGACCATCCCCGGCGGGACGGGCTCCGTGGACGGTGGACGGTTCAGTGCGTGTCTCCTTGGTGTGGTGCAGTCGCCGGGCCGGCTTCGGCCGGTTGGCCTCCTGCCGGCGCGCTGGATTCGATGTCCTCGAGCCGGTAGCGGACTTCCCGGGTGCCAAACAAATCCAGGTCGAAGGGGCGCTCGTCCCCGCCCAATTCGGTGTCGATGAGGTGCACAAGCTTCTCAAGCATCGACCCGACCAGTTGTTCGTCGTAGTCGGGGTGGGAGGGGTCCCCGATGTTCTGCAGCTCGCCGGGGTCGTTGAGCAGGTCGTAGAGGGCCACGTCGGAGGTGGCGTGCAACTGCTGAACTGTGCGTGGGGTGCCGTACCGGGTGGGGGAAAACCACCGTACAAGTTTGTGCCGCCCATCGGAGACCGAACGGAAGAAGGTGCGCTTGTCCATGTCGGGGGCCCCATACTTCCTGCCGGCTGCGAGGCAGTCCTGAAGCGTTTTCGCCGGGCCCTCCCCCAGTTGGGACAACTCACCCAGAGCGCCTTGGATGGCCCATTCCGGATCCAGCATGTTGAGCCCATCCCAGCTGGTCAAGGCACCGTCACCTGGCATGGAGGCGGAGCCGCGTGGTGGCTCCGCCCGCCCGGGGGCCTCGAACAAGTGCCGCAGGTTCCGACCCTTCAGCGTCGGATAGCGCTCACGGAGCCCTGTTCCATCCAGCCCGGCCCACGACAGGAAGGTCGTGGCCAGATCCAGGTGGGATCCGACGGCGTCGGAGTGGGCGCCGCTGGGCCCGTGCGGCGAGACCACCGTCATGTTAACGATCGAGGCCTCCTGGAAGGGGATGGCTCCCTTTTGCGCCATGCCGTGTGCTCCGTTCATTTCGCCGTGGTCGGAGGTGAGCACCACCACGGTGTCGCGCCACAGGTTCTGGCGGTCGAGCTCCCCCAGGATCTTTTGGAATTCCTGATCGACCATGCGCAGGCAGTTGATGAGGTAGTTCCGCCTCACCTTCCACAGGTCTTCCCGGTCCTGTGGAATCTGGCCGTAGTTCCACTCGGTGTTGCGCTTGTATGAGCGCACCCCGAAAGGCTGGGAGTCGAGGTCATCGTGGAAATTGGCGGGAAGTTCGACGTCGTATTTGCGCATGAAGCCCAGATCCTGCGGCCCGTGGGTCAGTGGAGCGATCGTGCCGTTGGCGTGGGCGTGTTCCTCCTCGCCCGCACGCAGGAACATGATGTCGTGCGGGTTCACCATTGAAGAGATCAGGAACCAGGGCCGGTCCTGCGGGCGCTTGTGGCGCAGCCAGTCCACGGTTTCGAAGGCCACCGCGCCGTCCAGGGTCTCACCGTGCAGCGGGGCACCCCAGTTATCTCCCCACGCCTGGTAGTCCGAGAAACCGTAGTCCTCCAGCGCGTCCGCGGAGCGCTCCGGGTGGGACAGGTGCCATTTGCCTTTGAACGCGGTGTAGTAGCCCTGCTCCCGCATCATCGTGCCCACGGTGGGAGTTTCCGGGTCCAGCACGTCGGTCCATGCGAAGTTCGTGTTGTCCCACAGCCCGACGTTCTTGGCGTGCTGGCCCGTCCACATGGTGGCCCGGGACGGGGTGCACTGCGGCACCGTGCAGTACTGGCTGCCCAGGCTCACCCCGGCCCCCACGAGCCGCTGGATGGCCGGCAGTTCCACCCCCGGGGGCAGGTCCATGTGCACGTCCCACTGGTCCATGCACAACACCAGGATGTTCGGTTGTTTGTCGCGGCCAACGCTCACAGTTGCGATCTCCTTATGGGTTGTCTCCGGGTTTGCGCGGACTGTCTGCGGCCGCGGGGATGAGGAAACTGAAGCTGTTGTCTCTGCTCAGCAGCTTCGCCGCAACGATCAGCATCACCACGCAGAAGGTATTGAGCAGGGTGATGATCACCAGGACGCGGGGGTCATCGAAGCTGTCCTGGGCTACGATCAGCGCCGCAGCGGTACCGCGCTGGGCCGTGGCCAGCCCGCCGACGTCTTGGAGGTGGGCGCGGCCGTCACCCATGGTCCACCCGAGGAACAGGGCCAGTACCAGCACGACCATGCCCACGCCGAGCGCCTTCCACAGCCCGGGGTCGGTCATGCTGGGCAGGTATCCGATGATGATCGAGATGATCAGGACGTACAGGGCGCTGCTGGAGATCCTCGCGACCCAGGGCTGTACGAAGGCGACAAGGCCCTCCACGAACTGCAGGGCGAGCATTCCGACCACCAGCGGCACGAACATCTGGGTCAGCAGTCCCCTCACGACCGCCCAGGTGTCCACCGTAAGTCCCTCGAGGGCAAGGGGCAGCAGGATCGGCAGGACGATCACCGTGGCGACCATCAGGACCAACAACACTGTGGCGCCCAAAGCGACGTCCGACTCGGAGATGTTGGTGAGCTTGATAAGAAAGGGGGCCCCTGCTGCAAGGGAGAACAGCACCAGACCCGCCGCGTAGACCGGTTCCAGGTTCGCCAGCTCGACGGCGGCGATCATCAGGGCCGGCACAACGACGAGGTTGAGCAGGAGCATGCGCAGCAGGAACGCCCGGTTGGTCAGGTGCGCCAGCAGTCGTGCGGGTTTTTGGGTCAGACCCACGTTGAGCATGGAGGTGATCACGAAGACGGTCACACCCCACGATCCCAGGGTCTGGAAGAATTCGAACACTGCGCCCATCCATGGTCCTTCGGCGACCCTGCCCCGGTCCGGACCGGTGTCGATCGGCTTATACTACAGGCGGCCACGTCTGGCCGTCAGGTAGGAGTCGCCCGCGGAATGCCGCGCCCGCTGCCGCTCGGGGCGGCCAGCCCGGACCAAAACCGCTCAATATTCCGCAACATTCCGAGAAGAATCTGCAGTGACCAGGAGGGATACGTGTCAGATGACAAGAAGTCACAGCGGTTCCTGCCCCGGGTGAAGGACCTCCCGGGGGATGCGCTGGCCGGGACAGTCAATGCAGTGATGAGCGTACCCTCCGGGATGGCCACAGCGGCCCTGGCCGGGGTTAACCCCGTCTACGGCCTCTATGCCACCGTTGTCTCCCCGACCGTGGGCGGACTGTTCGCCAGCTCCCAACTGATGCAGATCGCCACCACGAGCGCTTCCGCCCTCGCCGCGGGGCAGGCCGTCGCCGCCGTTCCCGAAGAACAGCGCGGGTCGGCCCTGTTCCTGCTGGTGGCACTTTCGGGCGTGTTTTTGGTGGCCTTCGGACTGCTCGGCGCCGGCAAGCTCATCCGGTACATCTCCTATCCGGTGATGACCGCGTTCCTCTCGGGCGTCGGAGCGGTTCTGGTGATGGATCAGGCGGCCCAGTTCTCCGGATACAGCTCCGAGGCGAACACCAGTCTGGGTGCCTTCGTGGACCTTGTCCTGCACGTCGGACAGCTCAGCTGGAACGCGGTGCTGATCGGGGGCATCGCCCTGGCGATCATGATCATCCTGGGCCGCACGCCTTTAGTCAACACAGCCTCCTTGTTCGCACTTGTCATACCCAGCCTCATTGTCTTTTGGTGGCAGCCTGCCGGCGTGGACGTGGTCGAGGACGTCAGTGACATCCCGTCGGGCCTTCCACCCTTCGCCCTTCCTGACCTCACCCTGATCTCGCCGGGCATTGTCGCCTCGGCCTTCGCCGTCGCGGCCGTGATCGCCCTCCAGGGTGCCGGTGTAAGCCAGAGCATTCAGAATCCGGACGGCTCACGCGCCAGTACTTCCCGGGACATGCTCGCCCAGGGCCTGGGCAACGCGGCCGCCAGCTTCTTCAACGGCATGCCCACGGGCGCATCGGTAAGCCAGAGCGCACTGAACGTTCAGGTCGGGGCGCGGAGCCGCTTCGCCATGGTGTTCCATGGGCTGATCATGCTGGCCATCATCCTGGTCGCCTCAAACCTGGTCGGCCAGGTCCCGATGACTGTCCTCGCCGCGATCGCGATGGTCGCCGGTTTTCAGGTCATCAAGTTCGGCGCCATGCTTTCGATCTGGCGGGTGGGAGGAAGCGCCCGTTGGGCCATGGTCATCACCTTCCTCGCGACGCTCCTGACCTCAATTCCGGTGGCTGTGGGCCTGGGCGTGCTGCTGACCCTGGTTCTGTTCATCTACCAGGCGGGGCAGCTGACTGAGGTGCACGAGCTGGTTCGTGAAAACGATGGGGAAATCCACGTCAAGGATGTCCCGTCGGCGCTGCGCTCCGGTGAGGTGATGGTCCTTGACGTCTATGGCCCGCTCTACTTCGCTGCGGCCCGGACACTGCACGAACGGCTCCCAAAACCGGACTCCGCCGAGGGTGCCGCGGTCGTCCTGCGCATCCGCGGGAACAGCCAGATCGGCGCTACTTTCATCGAAGAGATCGATGATTACGCCCGTGAGCTCGGCCGCCATGGTGGGCGGCTCTATCTGTGCGGCATGACGCCCGACCTCGCCGAGAAGATCCGGCGCGCTGACCGGCTCCCGCTTGATGACCAGGTCGTCCTTATCCCCGGCGAGGAGATTCTCGGTTCCTCCCTGCGGGAGGCTATACGCCAAGCCCGTGCGTGGGTTGAGAGTCGGTCCGTAGACGAGGACCGCTAGGCCCAGCCGCCCAGCCGCAGCTAACCTGCCACCCGACCGGGACGTCTTCGGTCAATGGGAAATGCGAACAGGCCACTTGAAGCTCAGTGACCCGGTGACGGTGGTGTTCCAACCACGGACGCCCGCGACTGCATTCTTTCTGGGATCCGGCGGGAGGACGGCGTCGAACCCGCCGGGCGGGCAGGTCACCTGCCTGTAACCACAGTCGCCTCCGAAATCGACAACGGCCCACACCAGGCCCTATACGCCCGGACCGTGTCGAGGGTCTGCACGCGCGTCCAGGTCATCATGCTGTTGGCCAGATACGCGGCTGCCGTTCCCGCTTCTGCCATCCGTTGCTTTTGAGCTGGCGAACAGCGTGGACGGGGTTGAATTTCCTACCGGAGGGCCGACATCGCTCTGACGGGTTGTCACCCGCCCGGCGCGTCCGCTCCATGGTCTAAGGCGGCGGCTAGTAGAGGGGCAGCGCAACCACTGTGTAAAGCGCCAACGCCCCGATGAGGACTACGCCGAGGGCTGTAAGACCGACACCGATAAGGTCGGGGTTGATATGTGGTGCGTAGATTCCGGCGGCGTGACGGCGGTAGCGCCGTCTCTGGCTGACCTCCACGGTGGCCGCCGCACCGATGGTGAGGGCCATCATTAGAACCGGAACCCACCCATACAGGGGAACCCATCGCAGGAACAGTGCCCCGGTGACGACCATCGCCCCGGTGGTGCGGTGCCAAGCCAGGGACGTGCGTTCGGGCTGCAGGCCAGGGTCGGAAAGAGCCTGTACCGGGCGCTCCGTCCTTTTCTCCCGCACGGTCAGGGCACTCGTGTGATGAAGGAAACAAGGATGACACCGGCGGCGAGAACTCCGCCCAACGCCAGCACGGGAACGAGGGCTGGTAAAGGCAGGGGTTTCTTGAGCCTCATTGCCCGCTCGACCCGCAGCCAGCGCACCGCTGCGCCGAGGGCAACGATCATGGCCAGGACGAGCAGCAGGACGGCGAGGACCATGCGGGTCTGGGGCAGAAAGAGGCCGCTGGTGAAGGCCTCGACGGCGATGCCGCCGGCCAGCAGGGCCAGCGCGGTTCTGATCCAGGCCAGGAAGGTCCGCTCGTTCGCGAGGGTGAACCGGGGATCGGGTTCCTCTCCCCCGCGCAGGACCGCGGCCGCAAGGCCGCTGCGTGGCGGTGTGTCCTTCCCCGCGCTGCCGGGGGATCCGGGAGAATTTTCGGCCGATGGAGTCACCGACCCATGGTATGGGTTGCAGGTCGGCGATCGTTGGGAAACTCCGGTTTTCGGGGAGAAGGATGTCGGTATAAGTGGTGGGAGGCTCCGGCAGCGGATGAGGTGTCCTGAATCGGTACTAAACACCTGTGGCGCAGCAGGCAACGGCGGCGGCCGCCCTTATTGCGGCTGCGCAGGATAGATATGGCGATTGCCGGCGGCGAATGCTTCGCCGGACCGGCGTGCGGAGTCACATCCGGAGGGGCTAATGCGAAGGTTATTCTGGACAGGTGATCGGGTCGAAGGCGGCCGGAATCACCGGGGTGGCTGTAGTGCACAGGCTGTTGGCCGGTAGTGCGGCGTGCGCCGCCCCCAGGCCTTGTCCGATTCCGGACCCTGCTACGGGATGGATGGTGCTGACACGCCGAACAAGTTTCCTGGGAATCACGGCAGACTGAATTACTGGCAGTGCGTCGACGGGCGTGGATAGGCTGAACCGGTGGATGCTACTTCCTTGTTGCAACCGCGCAGCCTGCGCACCGTGGCCCTGCGCGCCCTCGGTGGTTTTATCGCGGTTCAGGCGACCGTGATCGCCACGCTGATCGCCGCGGACGCGCTCAAGCGCCGATCCCGGGTGCGGCGCTCCCGATTCCCC
>NZ_JBZCNJ010000018.1:0-8262 GCF_058269255.1 Arthrobacter sp. TJ-217 | reverse complement strand
AGGCTTTCGATCGGGCTTCGGGCCGTTGGAACGCCCGGCGCCGGGCGATGTCGAAGACATGGCATCATTCTGGCATGACAGCCGATCACCTTCACCGGCTGCCCCCCGGGCTCAGCGGTGGTCAGTGCCGTCCTGGGCACACCGGAATCCGCTGTGGGTCGTGGCGGAGTCCACGGGCAGATCCACGTCAAGGATGCCCCGTCGGCGCTGCGCTCCGGTGGGGTCACGGTCCTTGACGTCGTTCCGGAAATGAGGAGCCCTTGGCGTAACCCAGGACCTCATGCCCCGCACCGTGCAAGTTGGCACGGTTCCCGAGGTCCTTTCTCGGTGGTCGCCGGGTGCATATGACTGACGGTGAGGTAGCAGGGGTGGTATGACCGGAGCGGTCGTGTGTGCTGCCGGGCTACGGAGAGCCAGGGCGAGCGCTCACGGTTTGGAGTTGTGGTCGTCCTCGGTGAGGTTGCCGAGGTCCGGGGCGAGTTCGTCGTAGGCGGTGCTGGGATCCAGGGGCGTGTGCGACCGGTATGCGGCGCGGGAGAGTGCAAAGCTTCCGGCCGGAACGGTGATGAGTTGGAGGATGATCGCGGCAAGGGCCTTGAAGTGGGCGCTGAGATCGGCAACCAGGAGGGCACTTCCGGCCAGGACACACACGACGCCCAATCCAGCGGCCTTGCCGGCGGCGTTCATTCGCGAGTAGGCGTCAGGCAACCGCACCAGTCCCAGACCGGCGAGTCCGATAAGCAGGAGGCCGAGCAGGAGCAGGAGAACGCTGAGCACATCGGCAATGCCGGTCATGGGGAGTTCCGATCGACAAGTCGGGCCAGGGAGATGCTGGCGAGAAACCCGACGAGGGTGGCCACGAGCGCCAGGTCGAAGAACATCGGCTCGTCGAAGCGCACTGCGGCCAGTGCAATGACCGCGATGAGCACGAAGTAGGCCACATCGGCGGCGACTGCCCGGTCGGCGTTGGTGGGTCCTACCACCATGCGCCACAGCGTGGCGAGGAGGGTCAGGCCGAGCAGGATGAACCCGGCATTGAGGATCACCATGATGCTCCTGTGGATTGCGGAAACACGGAGTCGAGCATGCGCTTCTCCATGTCCTGGATCTGGCGGCGGAGGTCGTTGGCGTCCGGAGCGTGCAAACCGTGCACGTACATCACCGGAGGCGAGGTGTGTACTTCCAGAACCAGGGTGCCGGGGGTGAGCGTGACCAGCGCCGTCAGCAGGGCCACGGGGTTTTCACGGGATGAGCGCAGCGGCACCCGGACGATCCCGGGCACGACACGGGGCCGGGGTGCGAGGACGTGCCGGGCGACCGAGACGTTGGCGCTGATGAGCTGGCCGAGGTACCACAGGAGGAACCAGAGCAGCCGCCCCAGCCGGGCCGGCAGGCGCAACAGCCGGTTCATTGGGCGCCCCCCACAGCCTGCGCATACTCCGTGGCGTCCAGCAGGGCGGTGGCCGCCTGTTCGGTCCAGGGCAGCAGCACCTCAGCGCCCACGCCGAGGGCCAGGGAGATCACTGTGAGCACCAGGGCCGGGAGGGCAGCTCCGACGGGCACCCGGCGTCGTTGTCTTTGGTGTTCCGGTGGTTCACCCCAAAAGGTGCCGAGCCAGATCTTCACCATGGAGGTGAGGGTCAACAGGCTCACCGCGACGGCGGCCGCCGCACCGACGTACTGTCCCTCGCTCACGGCGGCCACGACCAAGGCGAACTTCGCCACGAACCCGGAGAACGGGGGCAGTCCGGCCAGGGACAGGGCGGCTCCGATGAAGGCAAACGCCAGCAAGGGTTCACGGGCGCGTAGTCCCCCGAGCTGGTCGAGGTGGTCGGTGCCGTATCCGTGGTGAACCGCCCCTGCCACCAGCAGCAGGGAAGCCTTCACCAGCACGTACTGGATCAGATAATAGATTGCCGCGCCAAGTCCGGCGATTCCGAACAGGGCGATACCCAGGACGATGTAACCGATCTGGCTGACCATGTGGAAGCTGAGGATCTCACGCATGCTCTGCTGCCCCACGGCCCCCAACACGCCCACAACCATGGTGATCACCGCGATGGCCACGATCAGCAGGTGGTAGCGCGGGTCCCCGTCGAAAACCACCGCATAGACGCGCAGCGAGGCGTAGAGACCGACCTTCGTGAGCAGTCCGCTGAACAGGGCCAGCACGGCCGGATGGGCGTGGGGGTAGGAACGGGGCAGCCACCCATGCACGGGCACGACGGCGGCCTTCACCGCCAGGGCCAGCATCACCACCCCGGCGGCAACGGCCACCGATGGAGACTCCAGGGCCTGCCCGGCCAACTGACCGATGTTCACGGTGCCGGCAGCACCGTACACCAGACCGACTCCGGCGACGAGGACGGTGGAGGCCAGCAGGTTCACCGGCACATAGACCCGGGCCGCCGCCAATTGGTCGCGTCCACCCTGGAGGGTCAGCAGCACGTAGGAGGGCACCAGCATGATTTCGATGCTCACGAACAGGTTGAACAGGTCCCCGGTCAGATATGCCCCGTACACCCCGGCGGTGAGTACGAGCACCAGTGGCCAGAAGTGCGGATGAGCGTCCGATCCGGTGGCGGCGGCGAACCCGGTGCAGGCCAGCACGACGACCGCGGACATCGCCAGCAACAGCGCGGAAAGCGTGTCGGCCACCAGTGGGATGGCAATGCCCGCCGGCCAGCCGGCGATCTGCTCGACGACGATGCCCCCGCGCGTTTGAGTCAGGAGCAGAAGGCTGAGGGCCAACACCACCGCGGTGAGGGTGAAACCGACCGCCCGGTGGACCCACCGAGCCGGGACAAGCAGCAGTACGGCGGCGCCGAGCACAGGGGCGGCGACCGGCAGGGCCAACACAGCGTTCATCGGCCCTCCTGCCCGGGCCCGGCCCGCCCGGACATATCCGGCCGCGATGACGCATCCCGGGGCGTCTCTTCAGCCGTGCCGGCGCCCGGGGGATCGTCCTCGGGAGAGGGTGCGTCGTCATCGGCGCGTTCGGAGGTGCGCAGGGCGAGCACCAGCAGGTAGATGGTGATGCCGAAGGTGATGACGATCGCCGTCAGCGCGAAGGCCTGCGGCAGGGGGTCGGCGGCCTGGGCCGGGACGCCGTCCCCGACCAGGGGTGGTTGCCGCCGTTGGAGTCCTCCGGCGGCGAGCAGGATCACATTCGCCGCGTGTCCCAGCAGCACGAAGCCAAAGACCACCCGGACAAGTTCCCGCTGCAACACCATGTAGACCCCGGCGGCGGCCAGCAGGCCCACGACGATGGCGGCGCTCATGCGGGCCTCCCCAGGCGGTCGACGGCGCGGATGACGAGGCCCAGGACGGTGAGGAACACCCCGACGTCGAAGACCAGGGCAGCGGTGAGTTTGACCGGGCCCAGCGCCACTGCACCGCCGGTCAGGAAGGATCCGGCCCAGATCAGGCCACCGAGCCCGGTGAGCACGGCCAGCCCGATGCCGACTCCCAGCATCCATGGGACAGCCCGGCGGAGGTGGACCATGCCTCGTGCCCCTTCGGCCAGGTAGCGCAGGGCCACGGCGGTACCGGTGACCAAAGCGGCGATAAACCCTCCCCCGGGATCGTTGTGGCCGCGCAGCAGGAGGTATCCCGCGAAGAGCACGAGTACCGGTGAGAGCAGCCTTTGGATCCGGGTGAGCAGCACGGGTTGTCGGGGCTCCCGCTCGGCATCCTTAGCCGACCAGGTGCGCAGCAGTATGCCGACGCCGACGGCCACCATGGCCAGCACCGTGACCTCCCCCAGCGTATCGAGGCCCCGGAAGTCGACCAGAACGGTGTTGACCACGTTCGTTCCACCGGTCTGTGCCTGTGCCTCCTCCAGCAGGTACTGCCCGGTGGCGGAGAGATCGCGCTGCCCGGTCAGGGCCAGCGCGCCTGCGGCGGCGGCCAGCCCGGCAGCAACGGCCATCACCGCGGTCGCGGCCCCGCGCGGCCGGGTGGGGCGGGCGAAGGTCGCGGGCAACTGCCTTAGGACCAAGACGGCGATCAGAACGGTGAGAATCTCCACGAGCAACTGGGTGAGGACCAGGTCGGGGCCTCCCGCGAACAGGAACCACACAGCCATCAAATAGCCCACCACGCCCAACAGCGCCACCACCGCGAAGCGGGACCGCGTGAGTGCCAGCATCAACACCGTGGGAGCCAACAGGGCGATGACGAACCAGTCCTCACGACGTGTGGTTTCCAGCTGCTGTGGCAGCACTGGCGCAGCAATCACTGCCACTAGGGCCAGGGCCAGCAGCCCGCCGAGGATCGGACTCAGCTGCCCGGCGGTCGAACTGGTCTGGGAAGGACGCCCCACCGCCGCCCCAAGACGCAGGATTCCTGAATAGAGGGCGTCGAAGGCTCCGGCGCCGGTGACCGGCATGTGCCACCGCTGCAGGCTTCGATCGATGCGATCCCGGCGCAGGTAGAGCACCGTCCCCAACGCCAGGGTCGCCGCGGACAGGCCCAGTGCCGGGGTGAACCCGTGCCAAAACTCCAGATAGTACGTGGCGTCCTGCCCCTGGGGTGCGACATCGCTGACGACGCGGTTGACCAAGGGGGTGAGTACGCCGACTCCAATACCCAGCACCACGGAGATCACCACCGGCACGGCGGCGGGGGCGAGTAAGATTTTGGAGGGCTCGTACAGCTTGCGTTGGAGCAGTGGCCCGGTGAAGGCCCCGACAAAGATGCGCGCCGCGTAGGCGAAGGTGAGGGTGGCGGCCAGCACTGCGAAGGCCGCCGCTGCGATTCCCACCCACGCCGGTCCACCGGTGCGTCCGGGGGCGTCCAGGAACGCCTCGTAGAGGGTCTCCTTACTCACGAACCCCAGCATGGGTGGCACCCCGGCCATGGACAGGGCAGCGATGCCGGTCAGGGTGGCGGTCACCGGCATGACCCGGCGCAACCCGGAAAGCTTTCGAATGTCCCGGCTGCCGGCTTCACGGTCGATGATGCCCACAAGCATGAAAAGGGTGGCTTTGAACAGCCCGTGGGCGAAGGTGTGGGTGGCGACGGCCCCGAGGGCCGCGGGGGTGCCGACGCCGGTCGCGGCGACCAACAACCCCAGTTGGCTCATGGTCGAGTAGGCCAGCAGCGCTTTGAGGTCGTGCTGGCGCAGGGCGAACAGCGCCCCGACGATGGCTGTGGCCAGCCCAACGGTCAGCAGGACATAGGTCCACACCGGTTGGTCACCGTAAATCGGTGCGAAACGCAGCAGCAGGTAGATGCCGGCCTTGACCATGGTCGCCGCATGCAGGTAGGCGCTGATCGGGGTGAGAGCGACCATCGCCCCGGGCAGCCAGAAATGGAACGGCAGCTGGGCGGACTTGGTGAACGCCGCGAGGATGATCAACACCTCCACCGCAGGGGCATACCCCGAGGAGTGCAGCAGCTCAGGGTTGGCCAGTACGGCGGACAGGTCGGTTGTGCCGGTTCCGGCAGTCAGGACGGCGAGTCCTCCCAGCAGGGCCAGCCCGCCCGCCCCAGTGACCAGGAACGCGCGCATAGCCGGTTTGGCTCCGGTGGTACCCGTCCCGCCGATGAGGAAGAAGGAGCAGATCGTAGTCAGTTCCCAGCACAGAAACAACGTCAGAACGTCTGAGGCCATCACCAGCCCGAGCATTGCGGTGGCGAAGCCGGTCAGCAGGGTGTACAGCCGGACCGCAGGGGCCTCTGGTTCAAGGTAGCGGGCGCTGTAGGCCATCACCAGGGCGCCCACCCCGAGCACGAGCAGCGCAAACAGCGACGCCAATCCGTCCAGGCGCAGCGCGAAATGCACCTCCAACGACGGAATCCACGCCCAGGTGGCGGTGGGGGTTGCGCCCGCCGTCACTTCCGGCAGTTGCGCCACGACCAACCCGGCGGCGAGGAGGAAGCCCGCAGCGATTGGATACCCGGCGTTGCGGCCGAGCCCCCGGACCAGCAGCGGTGCGGCCAGTGTGAGCACCACCAGCACGACCAGAGGCAGGGCCGGGGACTGCATCACCACTCAGCCCCGGTTCCAAGGCCGGCGAAGCACGGAGGGAACAACCCGTCGGCCGACCCGTCCTGGGCCACCGGCGCGGCGGTGCGCCCGCAGCCGATCAACCCGTGGTTCCCGCTGGCCAGATGGCCTTCGCGATGCCGCACGTCACCGACCATTGCAGTGGCCCCTTCCTCGAAAGGTGTGGTGCGAGACGCAGGGTGCGGCTGAAGTGCTGTGCCGCTCCTTCCACGAGCCGTAGCGGCCCATGGTCAGCGAATTACCGAGCTTGCTTGAAAGCACGGTACTTGCCCCGCCCTGCTGTCCGTCAAGGGATCGGCACTCATTGCTTTTTGCGACAGGGCAACGAATTAGATCAGCATGGCCGACGGTGGCCGGGGAGGGTGGTGCGCCTTGGTGGCGGGCCTTGTGGGATCCACCTTGGACGTGTCGGCTTGGGCGGTCGTGCGTAGACTCGAGGCCATGATTCTCCCGGACGTCGGGCGCATCGCCTTGGGGTTGGTGTTGCTCATAGCAGGAGGAGAGTTGCTTGTGCGCGGCGCATCGTCGCTGGCCGTACGAGCGGGTATTTCGTCTTTGGTCGTAGGGCTCACCGTCGTCTCGATCGCCACCTCGGCCCCGGAACTGGCGGTGGCCATCAAGTCCGTTCTTGACGGGGAGCCAGAACTGGCCTTGGGCAATGTGGTCGGCAGCAACATCGCCAACATCCTGCTCATCCTCGGCCTCTCGGCCCTCATCGCTCCGCTGGCGGTCAAACACCAGTTGGTGCGTTTCGACCTGCCCTTGCTGGTAGCCCTGTCGGTGATGCTGCTCCTGCTCTCCGTCGACGGCCGTATCAGCACGGTGGACGGATTGATCCTGTTCATGGCGGTGATCCTCCATGGTGGACTGACCGTTGTGTTGGGTCGGCGCCGAAGCACGGCATCCCGATCCAACTCGGGACTTTCAAGGGATGCCCCGGGCGGAAGCGAGGTGCACGAAGGTGGACAGCGTCCAAACGTCCCGTTGGGCCTTTCGCTTGTTTTTGTGGCTGTTGGGGTGGCATTGCTGGTGGCCGGAGCAAACGTTTTGGTGGAGGGGGCAGTCAACATCGCCGCCACTTTCGGCATCAGCAGCCTCGTGGTTGGCCTCACTGTCGTGGCCATCGGCACGTCCTTGCCCGAGCTGGTGGCGTCCATCATCGCCATGCGCCGCGGAGAGCGGGACCTGGCCGTGGGCAACGTCGTTGGCAGCTGCATCTTCAACATTGGGATGGTGCTCGGTGTGCCGGCCTTGTTCTTCTCCGGGGGCCTGCCGGTACCCGATGCCGCAGTTGCTTTCGATCTGCCGGTGATGGTGGCAACCTCGATCGCCTTGTTGCCCGTCGCGTTCACCGGCTTCGCCGTGGCCCGGTGGGAAGGTGGGCTCTTTGTGATCCTGTTCTTGGCCTATACCGGATTCGTGGTGCTGGCCGCCACCGAACACGATGCCTTGGAAGGAGTTACGGCAGTCATGGCATGGTTCGTGCTGCCGTTGATCACGCTGACCATGGTTGCTTTCACCGCCTACGAGATTGGATTGCGCAAAGGTCGCGGAAAGCGTGGGCGTCGCACGGGCGCATCGTAAGCATCGGTGGTACCGCGTCGAGCTGCTGGATGTCTCGGGCGAGGTTTTGGAGAATCGCCGTTGATCGGTGCTGGGTACCACGCCCTACTGCTAATGGCGGGCCGCTAGCGGAGGGGCAGCCCCCCGGTGACAATCATCGCTCCAGTGGTGCGGTGCCAGGCCAGGGACGTACGCCAGCAGGGCCAGCGCCGTCCTGGTCCAGGCGAGGAAGGTCCGCTCGTTGGCGAGGGTGAACCGGGGATCGGGTTCCTCTCCCCCGCGCACGACCGCGGCGGCAAGGCCGCTGCGCGGCGGTGTGTCCTTCGCCGCCTTGTCGTGGGTGGATCCGGGAGGATTTTCAGCCGGCGGAGTCACCAATTTGTGCTACGGCTTGAATGCCAGCGACCGCCGGGAACTCCGGATTCGGGGCCAGCGGTGGGAGGCTCTGAGCAACGGATCAAGCGTTCCGAAGTGGTATCCGGCCGGCAGATCGCTGGCAGTCCGTCGACGGGCGTGGATAGGCTGAACCGGTGGATGCTACTTCCCTGTTGCAACCGCGCAGCCTGCGCACCGTGGCCCTGCGCACCCTCGGTGGTTTTATCGCGGTTCAGGCGACCGTGATCGCCACGCTGATCGCCGCGGACGCGCTCAAGCGCCGATCCCGGGTGCGGCGCTCCCGATTCCCC
>NZ_JBZCNJ010000017.1:0-10898 GCF_058269255.1 Arthrobacter sp. TJ-217 | reverse complement strand
TTTGCTGTTGTCGACCGGTGGGTGCACCTCGAGGTCCACGATGGCGACACCGGGTCCCCGGCCTCTAGTCAGGTAATTATGCCGGGACCACAATAAGCACCGAGTGAAGGTTGTTGCCCTGCGTCGGGAGGAGAAGGGGCTACAGCGGTCCTGAAGTCTGCCCCCCAAGCATGACCGCGGGCAACCGCCCGACCAGCGCACCTACCCTCCACCCACTAAGTGCGTTGCACAACGAGCGATTGCACTAGCTGGCACTTCAATTCAGAGGAGTCGTTGCGACGAGCCGGGCTTGACTGTGTCAAGCCGTTTTGGCCCCGGCTGGACGGCTTGAAGTGGACCCGGTTGATGATTGTCGGACGAGAATCTCAATGCTTCTTGGCTATGACCCCGTTACAGGGTTCGCCACTAAACGCTGGTTGGTGCGCCGGAAGCTACTACCAATCCCTTGCGCCGGCAGAACAGTGATCGGCGCCGGCGAACTTCTGTTTCCCGAGCAAGAACCTCCAGCGACAATCCGACCGAGTTTGACGTTCCTAAGGCGCGGGAACCACGAGCGTCGACACACCACGTTCGCGGGCTCATCCCTGCCGTTTCTCCCACTCCACCTTGTTCGACCCAGCAGGACGTTGGCTCCGGCTCCAATAGCCGGTAGCTCCTCGTGGTGAACCTCCTTAGCCTCCGCTCGCTGTCGCGTACAGTGTCTGCCGCGCCTGGTTCCTGAATTGGGCAGGTGATGATCCAACCACGCGGCGAAAAGCGGTGCTGAACGCGCTTTCCGACAGGTAACCAGTTGCTTGAGCGAGTTCTGAGATGGAGGAGCTGTCATGGGCGAGGGCGTCACGCGCGAGACTAATCCGCCATCGAATCAAGTACTCCAACGGCGGAACCCCAACCTGGTTCTTGAAAGCCCGGGCGAATACGGAACGTGACATATGGCTGATCTTGGCCAGTTCCGTGAGGGTCCACGGATGAGCTACGTCCGCGTGCATGGCGCGAAGGGCGGCCCCGACACCATCTTCGTCCAAGGCACGCAGCCAGCCTGTGGGCCGGTCCGACTGGCTGGCATGGGCGCGCAGCATGTGCACGAGCAGGAGCTGGGCGAGGTGGTTCATCGCCAGCGGTCCACCCGGGGCCGAGGCCTCGACCTCACTGGCCAACATTTCGATCAGATACGCAAGGTGCCTGCCGCGGGGATCAGCCGCGCGGACAATTACCAGCGGCGGCAGGAAATCGGTCAGGACGGATACATTCCTGTCATCGAACGCGAGATGACCGCCGCAAAGATATGTGTGTTGCTCGACCTCCGGGCCGATGCTCACGATGCCTGTCTGGGGGCCCTCCCACAGCGGCTTGGCAGGGCGCGGACGTGCCTCCAGCGAGCTAGCCATGACGTAAGGCGGCGGGTTGCCTAGAAGGTAGGTGTCGCCCTCCTCGAGGAGCACCGGTTTGTGTCCATCGAGGAGCAGCCAGCATCTACCGCGGACGACACCGCCCACCTTCACGTGGGGGAAGGTGTCGAAACGCAAGGCCCATTCCCCCGCGGCCCGCAGGCTCGGCTCGAGGACCGTTCGCGGCCGCAAAAGACCGATCGCATCGGCGACTGGATCTCCAAACCCGAGCATCACATTCCTTTCGGACGATCTGTAAACAATACCGGACTATATATGTTGAATCGTACCTTACCCCACTGCAGTATTGATGTTGCACAACCCGACACAACCCCTATTGAAGGACGTATACATGGAACAGCTTGACGGCAAAACAGCGGTGATCACCGGAGGAAGCAGCGGCATCGGCCTGGCCACCGCCATGAAACTGGCAGATGAGGGTTCGTTCGTTTTCATCACCGGCCGCCGCGAGGCTGAACTTGAAGCCGCCGTGAAGACCATCGGGGCGGACCGGGCCACCGCCGTTGTCGGCGACGTCGCCAAGCCGGAGGATCTGGACCGGCTCTACGAAGCGGTCCGGGCGCGAGGGAAGGGTCTGGACGTGCTGGTGGCGAACGCCGCGGTCGGTTCGTTCAGCTCGCTGGAACAGACCACCGAGGAACACTTCGATCAGACCTTCGCGGTCAATGTTCGAGGCATGCTGTTCACCGTCCAGAAAGCGTTGCCGCTCCTGAACGACCATGCCTCGATCATCCTGGTCGGATCGACCGCCGCCGATCGCGGCATGGAAGCGTTCGGTGCATACTCGGCGTCGAAGGCCGCTGTCCGGTCCTTCGCACGGACGTGGTCCACGGAACTCAAGGACCGTGGCATCCGGGTGAACGTGGTGTCGCCGGCGTGGATCGAGACTCCAGGAGGTACCGCAGCATTCGGCGATGAGGAGACCGCTCAAGCCATTAAGGAGCACGTCGCCGCGACAGTCCCGAAGGGCCGCATGGGTCAGCCGGAGGAGGCCGCCGCCGTCGTGTCATTCCTGGCCTCGGACCAGAGCAGCTACGTCGTCGGCTCGAACATCTACGTGGACGGAGGCACGAACCAAATCTGAGAAGGCACCGCGTTCGCGCATGGGTGATGCGCCCAGAGGCGCCGAGGTGTAGTGCTCCAACGCCTCGGCGCCTCCCGGACGGGATTCAATCCAATGCTGCCGTGCTTGAATGATCGCCGTCGTATCCGCAGTGAGCGAGATAGTTGGGCTGATCACCGGGAACTACATTCCCCGTCAGGTGTTGCGGTGGCGTGTTTATGCTTCGGGCATTCCGCTGACCCAGCCCTTCCAGTGAGCACAGAAGTGATCCGCCGCCCCCGGGCGGCACCGCGAAAGGGAATCGTCAGTGAGCATCCACCCCACTATCGCCCTGCAAAAAGCCCGCCATCCTGCGCAAAGTTCACCCGGACATCTAGAACGGCCACTTTCGGGGCCAATTCATATGGTGACCATAAATGAACATTCTGTGGCGTATCTCTTAGCGCCCCTGGACCGGATAATGGGGCGATGACGACCTATTTCGGCACAAATGAGTTTGAGGGCGCGACCTTTGTCAGGGCAAGTTTCAAGGGCGCCACTCTGCGATTCTCCGATGTCAGCGGTGTTTCGATGCGCGGCGTCGACGTGGACGGACTCGACATCGACAGCCACGACCTATTTTTCGGCAGCCTCTTGATCAACGGGGTCGACGTGGTGCCGCTCGTGGATGCCGAGCTCAACCGACAGTTCCCGGGCCGCGAACTGCAGAAGTCACAGACCCCTGAAGGCCTGCGCAAGGGGTGGAGGGCTGTGCAATCCGCGTGGCAGAAGACGGTGACGGGTACGCCGTCGGACCTGGTGGACGCGCACGTAGAGGACGAGTGGTCTTTGTCTCAAACCCTCCGGCACCTCATCCTGGCGACCGATGCCTGGCTCGGCGGCGGAATCCTGCGGAAGGAGCAGCCGTTCCACGAGATCGGGCAGATTTTTACCGGGGCCGGCGAGATGGGCTTCGACATGTCGATCTTCCGCGTGGATCCGCCTGCGTATGAGGAGATCCTTACGGTTCGGGCAGAGCGACAACGGCAGGTCACCGATTTCCTGGCCACCGCCACGGCGGATTTGCTTGCGGAGGAACGCGAGGACCCGTGGGGCGGCGCTGATTGGCGTCCCAGCGTCGGCGACTGCATTCGCGTGATCCTGGAGGAGGAGTGGGCGCATTTGCGCTACATCCAACGGGATCTCGCCCTTATTTGATAGAGCCAAAGGCAGCCAGCCAGGCGGCGTAATAAGGCCCTCAGCAACCACAGCAACTATCAGCGAAACCAACCGTCATGCGGAGAGAAAGATGGAATGACCATAAACAAGAGCTCCCGATCAGGGTCCATCCCTGTCCATTTCGAAACACCTCGTCTTCGCGTCCGCCCGTTCGTTGCGGCGGACGCTGGGGCCTTCACCGCTTATCGAGCCCATCCCGGCGTCGAGCGGTACCAAAGCTGGAGCAATTACACCATCGAACAGGGCCGAGCCCTCATCGACTCAATGCACGACGCCCTGCCGGGCGTACCGTGGCAGTGGTACCAGTTCGCCCTCGAGGAGCGCGAGGGCGGCGCCCTCATTGGCGACCTCGCATTGAAGGTGGATGACGCCGAACCGAGTATGGCCGAATTCGGGTTCACCCTCGCGCCCGAGTATTGGGGGAACGGCTATGGCCTTGAGGCAGTTCAGGGATTGCTCGGTTACGCCTTTGGGACACTGCACCTCCGCCGCCTCACCGCGGTCACCGACGCCCTCAACTATCCCGCGGCCATCCTTCTCGACCGGGTGGGGATGCGGAGGGAGGCGTATTTCCACGAGAACATTTTTTTCAAAGGAGCATGGGGAAGCGAGTACGCTTTCGCGATACTGGACCGGGAATGGGCAGCTGGGTGCGGAGTCCAACTGGATCCGCTGATGACCCGATCAGGGCTTGAGGCCGGGAAGAAGCCCCGGCCCCAAGGTTAACTTTATTGGAGATCAGTCGCGGGTTACCGCAGCTGGCGGCAATCTCAAGCTAAACATCAGGAAAGTGCGATGGGAGCTGCAGCGGGTGGATGCGCCCGCACTCCTGGCCTTCGCCGGGCACGGGCCGAGGGCCAAAGGGCAAGAGACACCAATCGGCCGGGGATCGAGGGATCGGCTGAGTCGGTCCACGCGTCACACCACGACGGCGTCGCACTCGCCTCCCGGCGGGGTGCGGCTCTCTGGTGGGGAGGATCGGGGGTGTGGACAGTGTCCACACATTCGGTCCCGGACTGGGCCGTACCGGCGCCGGTTTGGGCCGGATCGCGGATGTTCTCGGGGGAGTGGCGGATTTCCGGGTTTGGGCGTCTGGTTCGAGTCCCACTTCGGGCACATGTTTCCCATAGTCAGAGGCTGTTTTGCTCTCTGGCTGTGGACAATCCGGCGCAATGTGCGGTCCGGGTGCCGGATCTGGTGGCTTGGTAGAGGTTTTCTAAGGGTCGGACGCCTCCTTTCTCTCGCGAAGCCCGGTTTGGGCTTCCTTACTCCTTCATGGGGGAGCGGCGGGGTAGTTGCACGACTGTGGTGAGAATTTTTTTGAGCTGGCTATCCTCCTGGCCGAGCAGCTCAGGCGAAGCAGCCACCGAGAGTTGACGGCCGATGAGCACCATCACTACGAGCGAACGTAGGCTGCGGCGACCTCTGGTTCGCTCGCTGGCGGCTATAGAGACACAGAAAGCGGTCACGTGGGACCCCGGGGGCCGACCCTTCGACCCCGTCATATGGCAGTTAGCCCGGGCCAGCTTAACCGGCCCGCCCCACTGCTCCATACGGCCGTCGATACCACCGCGTTGCTCTTTTTCGCGGCCCTCCTGACCGCACGGGCGGCGTCATGCTGCCCGTCACGGACACGCCAGCCGCCTGAAGCGCGAATGCCATTGCCTGAAGCGCTGAACCGGCTCAGCTCTCCTGGTTGCGCAAGTACTTCAACACTGCCGCAACCCGGCGGTTCTGATCGTCGTTGGGCGGCAAGTCAAGCTTCATCATGACGTTACCAATATGCTTGACGACCGCTGCCTCAGAAACAAACAGACGCCGCGCGATAGCACCGTTGGAGTGGCCCTCGGCCATGACGGCCAGCACCTCCCGCTCGCGGGGAGTAAGCCTGGCCAACGGGTCGCGGTGCCGCCTGATCATCTGACTGATAACCGCCGGGTCAACCGCCGTACCGCCGGCATGAACGCGGCGCAGCGTGTCCGCGAAGTCCGCGACGTCGCTGACTCTGTCCTTGAGCAGGTAACCAATTCCGGCTCCACCGGCGCTGTCGAGCAGTTCGGCGACGTAACTCTGCTCGACATACTGACTCAGGACCACCACTGGAAGGGAAGGGTTTTCTTCACGCAGGCGCACCGCCGCGACGAGCCCCTCAGAGCGGAACGTCGGCGGCATGCGCACATCGGTGACCACGAGGTCCGGCGCGGCGTCGCGTCCAGCGGCGATCAACTTCTCGCCCGTATCCACCGCCGCGGCGACGACGAACCCGTTACGTTCGAGCAGCACCTGCAGACCCTCGCGCAATAACGCGTTGTCCTCAGCGATGACCACCCGCACCGGTTCCAATGCGGCCGGGCCGGTGGTAGTGGAATCAGTCATCCGGGTGGCCCTTCCCAACTGCGGGGACGGTGATGGCGATCGTGATGGTCGTCGGTCCACCCAGAGGCGAGTCGATCTCCAGGTCTCCATCCAGGGCGGCGATGCGGTCGGAGATGCCGTTGAGCCCGCCGTTGTCCCGATGGGCAGTGCCTGCTCCACCGCCACCATCGTCTCGGACCCGGACCTCCACGACTCCGGGCGCGGGCCGCTGGAGCCGGACCTGGGCCTGCCCGGCGTTGGAATGCTTGATGACGTTGGCGAGGAGTTCGGCGACGCAAAAGTACAGGTTGGTCTCAACCTCCGTGGGCAAGCGGCCGGTCAGCCGGTCCTCGACAGCGATGGGGAGGGTAAGTGTGTCGGCCAGTTCGCGGATCGCTGCGCTGAGGCCATGATCGGTGAGGACCTGGGGATGGATGTTCCGGACGAAGCTGCGCAAGGCACCCAGGGTTTGTTTGGCTTGGTCCTGGGCGCGGGTCACGTCAGAGCGGCCGGGGGCATCATCGGGCATGGCGGCCAGGGCGAGCCCGAGCGTCATGCTGACCGACAACAGCTGCGGCTGCACGCCATCGTGCAGGTCCCGCTCGATACGGCGGCGTTCGATGTCGAAGGCACGCACCAGGCGCGCCCGCGACTGCGCGGTCACCGTCAGGTCACGCTGGAGGCGCTGCTCCGGCCGGGTCAACACCTGGAGGACCACCAAGGCATGAGCCCTGGAGAAAGCTGGTGAGGTGACAACGAGCGCGGTGAGCACAGCGACTCCGATGACCGATGCCAACACCGACTGGGGTACGGTGCTCACCGTGAACGGCCCAATCACGATCGCCTCCCGGTCTCCCATTGCCGTCAGCAGCGGGCTGATCAGGGCGACAAGGGATACCAGGACGACCAGCGCAGCGAAGACCGCGATGGCCCCGCCGATCGTGAGCATCATCACGGTGTAGGCCAACGGGCGGATGAGCGTCCGCGGCTCACGGAGCCGGACACCCGGAGGCCCCCCAGCGGATCGGTCGAGCAGAGCGGTCGCTCCGCTCCAGTCGGCCCGGGCAAGAACGACCGAGATAAGCGGGAGTCCCACACCCAGCAGCGCCAGACCCGCGGTAACCAGGCCCGCAGCGGTATCGGTGCCGGGCACAGGGCCGCTGAGCGCAATCCCGATCGGTGTGCCCAGCAGCACGACAACGGAAATGACCACCAGGGCCCGGATGCAGACGGCCGCAGAGTAGAGCACCGCTCTCCAGCGCCTGATGACCGGCAGGGCCTCATGTGTTGACTCCGCGTTGATCACCTGACCAGTGTAGAGACGAACCGGCCCGAAGAAGGTAGGGCCAGCCATACCCTGGATCGACGGGGTGGCCCCACTGCGCAGCGCGGGGGTCCCACGGTGTACTGGATGCATGACCACAAACGCCCCGCACAGCACCGTGCTGCATCTCAACGATGTGACACGCACCTACCAGTCAGGCAAATCCACCCTCACGGCGCTCGACCGGGTCACGATCGGCCTTCGTCGTGGTTCCTGGACAGCGATCATGGGGCCATCGGGGTCAGGCAAATCCACCCTCCTGAACTCTGCTGCCGGGCTGGACACCCCTGACTCAGGACAGATCCTCCTCAACGGCGACGATATCGCGAGCCTCAGCGACGACGTGCTGACCCGGATGCGGCGCACCGAGATCGGATTCATCTTCCAGCAGTTCAACCTCGTCGCGGCCCTTAGCGCAGCGCAGAACGTCGCCCTGCCGCTGCGTCTGGCCGGACGCCGTGACGCTAACAGGGCCGCTACCGAAGCCCTCAACTCCGTGGGCCTGGGCAAGCACACCGGCCATAAGCCACGCGAACTCTCCGGCGGGCAGCAACAACGCGTCGCCATTGCCCGCGCCCTGGCGACCCGGCCGAGCATCCTGTTCGCTGACGAGCCCACCGGAGCCTTGGACAGTGCCTCCGCCGCCACGGTGCTGGATCTCCTTCGCGCCCTGGTCGATGAGCAGGGCCAGACAATCCTGATGGTCACCCATGATCCGTCGGCCGCCGCCCGCGCCGACCACGTGGCGTTCCTGCGCGATGGACGCCTGGTCACAACTTTGAACGGCGCCGACGCGAACCAGATCGCCGCCACCCTCGCCGAGCTTGAGACGCTGGCCGGTACGGGAGTGCAGGGATGATCGGCCTGGCCCTGCGCACCTTTGCCGACCGCTGGCAGCTCTTCGTCGGCACCCTCCTGGCCGTGACCGCCGGGGTCGCTATCGTCCATGCAGGCCTCACGATCATCCTCGGCGTCGAGAACGCCGACGCACCCACGAGCTTGACCCCCGAACAAGCAGAAGCATTCCGCCAGTCCGGCACCGATGCCAGCCAGCTGACCGGGATAGCGTTGATGATCGGCATCTTCCTCACCATCTTCGTTGTCGGCTCGACCTTCGGTTTTGCCGTTGACCAGCGCCGGGGTGATCTCGCCATCCTCAGACTCGGCGGCGTGACCAGGCGCCAGATCCGCAGGCTCCTGCTCGGTGAAGCCTTCCTCGCCGCGCTGCTTGGCGCGTTGGCCGGGGCCCTGCTCGGAACAGTTCTGACCACCGTGCAGCGAACCCTTCTGTCCGGGCTCGGCTTCTTCCCCGAAGGCCTCGCCACCCCCATCCAACCCGCAGTCCTGGTGGTCGACCTGATCGCCGCCCTCACGGTCTGCCTCGCCGGCGCCCGGGGTGCAGCCAAGAGCGCCACCAAAGTCAGTCCCCTGGATGCGCTGCGCCGCAGCAGCGGTGAACGGCGTGTCATGACCCTTGGTCGATGGATCTCGGCCATCACTGCCTTGGCGCTGACCGCCCTCCAGACCTACTTCGCCGCGACGGCCGGCGGATTGGTCCTCCCACTGCTGCTCGGCCTTGGCATCATCATGACCGGCTCGGTCGCAATGAGCCGGCTCTCACCCCTGCTCGTGCCCGCCGCGGCTCTGGCGCTCACACCCTGGTCGCGCCGCTCCCCGGTCGCGGGCCTGGCCGTGGCGAACCTGCGCGACGCTGTGCGCCGCACCGCCTCAGGCGCGGCGCCGATGATTGTGCTCGTCAGTCTCGTCATGGGCCTCCAAGGAATTGTGAACACCCAAACCGAATCCGGCGCCGCCACGCTGATCTTCGACGCCGACCTGATCGCAACCGGCGAGAACATCGACCTGAGCGCACTGGAGAACATCAACGGAATTTCCGTCGCCTCACCCGAGACGGTCGTGCCACTGTCCGTGCAGCTCACCACGGGCGGCGCCACCACCACCGGCCCCGGAACCGTCGTCGCCGTCGACCCCGACGCGTTCAACGCCACCCACCTGCAACAGCCGGACAGCGGTCGTGTGGCCGACTTCGGCCCCGACAGCCTCATTTTCGGTCCCGGCCTGGAATCGACCATCGATGGCGCATATGACCAGATCACCCTCGAGATTGACGGCCGGACCCTTGTCCTGAGCGAGGCCGCCAGGATGTCCGCAACCCCCTCCGGAACCGACGGCTACTACATCGACCGCTCACTGCTGCCCACCGACCTGCTCCAGGGGCCCACCACCGTCCTGGTCCAGCTCGCTCCCGGCGTCGAGACGGCCATGGTCGAATCCGCACTCACCGCCGCAGGTGCGTCCACGGTGCAGACACCGGCGGAGTTCACGGAAGAACAGAACAGAGCCAACGCCGCGGGAAACCGTGCCGTGATGGTCATGATAGTCGGGCTCGGCAGCCTCTACGCCCTCATCAGCGTTCTCAGCACGCTCGCCATCTCCATCAGTCAACGCCGCAGCGAACTGGCGACACTGCGGCTCAGTGGCCTCACCCGGCGGCAGATCCAGCACAGCACCGTCATCGAAGCCCTGGCCGTCACCACCATCGGCCTCATCCTCGGCGCCGTCGCTGCCGTGCTCTCCCTCGTGGGACTGTGGACATCGACCTACCGCCTCTACGGCGAGCCGGTCATCGCGATCCCCTGGACGCTCCTGGGCGCCATCACCCTGCTCGTTGCCACGCTCACGACCATCACCGCCCTTCTGGCAACACGAGCAGCCATGAAGGCTCCGGCCATCCGGGCCCTCGGTGCACACGAATGAGCCGTGAAGTATCAGCCCGGCTCCGAACGTCGGTCCAGAGGACGCACCTGTTGTCCCTCAGGTCGCCGCCTGATTCGAACTGACCGCAGCCGGGCCCCCTTCATCCCGTTCCCCGGAATCACACCGATGGCAAGGATCTGGCCGATCCGCTTCTCGAAGCTTCGCCCGAGGTAAGGCCGCCGCTCAAACGCGCAGCTGATGCCCGTGACCTTGGTCCATGCCCTGATCAGCGCACCCAGCGCCCTCACCGGCGCGGGCTCTCTCGGAGCCCTCACCGTCCTGACCGGGCTCCTGCTGACCGGCGCCGCCCTCACCCTCAAACGCCGCAGCCTCTAACCCACCAACCCCCCCACCCACCAACCAACTAGCCCTCCAACCCGAATGGTTTGCCCATGACCCACCACACCCGTGTCCAAGGACAGGAACCCGGCCGCACCATCGTGCTCTGGGCAGTACTCACCGCAGCACTGGCCGCCAACGTCCTGACCACCACGGTGGTTCCCATCCCGGGGCTCTCGGGCCCCACCGCAGCCATCGCCCTTGCCTGCGCGGTATTCCTTGTCCGGGCGCACCGGCGCCGGAGGCGCGCAGCATCAGGAACAACCCCCTCCACCGCATCGGAGCACTGACATGAAACACACCCCCAAATCCGCGGTCATCACCACCGCGCTGGCCGCGTCGCTCGCGTTCACCGCCTGCACCTCCTCGGCCGCCACCAAGGACGCCCCCGAGGAAGCACCGAAGGTGCTGA
>NZ_JBZCNJ010000016.1:0-13921 GCF_058269255.1 Arthrobacter sp. TJ-217 | reverse complement strand
GCGGTGCTTACCCGCAGGCGGCCATTTCAACCGTCCGAAGCCAAGGCCTCCTGCGGCCTATCGTGGACCGGATCGTCGACGCCTCGCGGGCGCTCGGTCCGGGTTTGCTGTTGTCGACCGGTGGGTGCACCTCGAGGTCCACGATGGCGACACCGGGTCCCCGGCCTCTAGTCAGGTAATTATGCCGGGACCACAATAAGCACCCGCGGTGATGTCCGGGGAACATCACGGCCGCAAGTCCAATCTGTGGAGGTGTGCCGTGGCATCAGGGCCGCTCGATCTGCTTCCCCGAGGGAAAGCGCACTTGTCGTAAAGCTAGTGTGCTACCGCCAGAACCTTCACGGCCTCGTCAATAATCGTTTGGGGCTTCGACGAGCAGCTTCCATGTCCCCCTGCCTAGCTGGTACGCCGTCCCGCTGACAGACGCCGTGTGGGGATAGCCCTGACGGCGTGTTCAATGAAGTTGGGCAGCCCTAAGGGGCCCAACAGCGGAGTTCTTTCCCGCGAACCTCGCGTTCGACGCAAACGCGGCCTACCGGTGATCGCGGATCAACTCGCCGGTGACATGGCGATACATTTCGTACGAATCGATGTCGGGATGGCTGGCCGCCGCCCAGGCGCTTAGCGCATCGCTATAGTCGCTGAGTGGTCCCCCCGGGTCACGAACGCGACGTCTCGCTTCGGCACGCACTTCATTGACGGCGGCCCGCACCTGCGCTGGGAGGACCGGTTCCTCCCGACGGCTTGCCGGGTCGGAAAGGTGCTTATGCCAGGCCTTGCTGTGGGACCTCAGCGCTGCATTGAGCTGTTTGTCGTTCATGCCCTCGATTATCAGGGCATGGCGTGCAAAAGCGCATCAGCCACGCACTGACCCCAGACCTGAGGACCACACCGGAAGAAAGGCGACGTATGCACCCGATGCTGTGCACTTGTGTGACATAGTTCCGGCCTACCTGGGTTGATGATTCTGTCCTAGCGGTTACGGGCGCAGCGGCGTGGATGTACACCTCCGTTAGAGGTGGCGGATAAAGGCGGTGAATCGGTCAAAAGCAGGTGCCGCACAAACCGTTCCCTCGCCGCCCCACTTTCTCCGGCCCGATCCACCACCAAAAAACCCATATGAAACCTGGTGGCACTGAGTCGCGTTTACCCCGCCCGTAAAACTGTCCCGCTTTGGTGGCTCGACCGCCACTGAGGTCGGTTCGACAGCCGACAGAAAGGGAGACGGTGCAATCCCCCGCGGTCGATCGTTGATTGAGAAGGGCGGAACGCCAGGTCAGCATGAGTCCATGGGCGAGCCGGCCGCGGCGGGCGCCGTACTGAGGTGGAAGCTGCAGGAATCTACTACCTCCCTTGTTTCAGACTCGTACCTGGTCTTGTCGTTACGGCGTAGCCTAACCTTCAGCTGCCGACAGCGCTGATAACGGTTCACAACTGACCGTGTTTAGTTGGTTCCTGCCATTGTTGAGCACTATCAGCCGGTCAGGGGAGGGGTACAAATCCTCCACGCCGGCAAGCTCGCCCGCCGCTGCGTTGATAGTTGTCGGTTCTCCATTACCACCGAATACCACCTGTCCCATTTGAACGACGATGAGTTTGTTACTGGCGATGCCTTGTTTGGAGTAGCGGTAGTCAAGTCCCAAGACAGGAAAGCCGGAGAGAAACAGTTCTGCTTGTGTGACCGGTTCCACCAGAGGTGCGTCGGGGATGCGAAATATGCTGAGGTCAGCTTCCCACAGCCCATCCTCTGCCACTCCTGGAGTCCCGGGCTGCCCACATCCTTTGAGCACATAGTGCGGTTGTCCCTCTTTCGTTTGGACCGGCTTGCCGTCCGCGTCGGGATGATGCTTGCGGCACTGGGCAACAGGGTCAGCCGGCGGCTGTAAAGCCGCTATCAGGGACCATGCCGCGATGACTAGGCCAGCCACCCCTAGGGCGGCGGTAGAAATGAACTCAGGACGCTTCCATAACTTCGACCACGAGTCCTTGTCCTCGGGGTCATCCCGGTGAGTTGAGCCGCTTCGCTTGACGCTCATACGGGGAGTATCCGCTTAGGCCTCGGACTCGTCAACGACTACATTGCGAAGGTTAAGCACCGAACAGCATCACTGGTGGGCCGTCCGTTAGCCTCCCCACTCACCCACACCCTGACTGGACACCAATGCGGGGCCGGACTCGCTGAGGGATCCTCAGCTTTGAACTACCGGGTCGTAATCGCAGCCGGCAAGTGCACCGACCGGGATTGACCGGCCACCCGCAATCTAGTATTGATCTTTCCTCCAGATGCGGGTATCGGCCAGGTTGCTTGTTGGCGATGGAATAGGCGACCTTACAGCGAGATTGAATTCACTCCAGGCGGGCATAGGCCAGCGAGGAAGTAGCTGATCGGAAAGCTCCTGTTGCACTGACCGCCAGAATCCGCCGATGTCTCAACCGGACGCATTCTCGAGGTGGGCCGAATAGTTGAGTTCGACGTTGCAGCGGTCTTGGGTTCTGTCGGCTTCTCGCAGCTGTGGATGCCTTGGTGCGGGGGAGAACTTCGCGTAGCCGACCTTGTCCGGGGAAGGTTGATCCACGACCCCTCGCTCAGTGCCGAGGTCAATCTAATGAGCGGCCTCGGCCTCGGAGCGCAGGATGCAGAACTCGTTGCCTTCAGGATCAGCAAGTACAACCCACCCCGTACCGGGTCCATATTTGCCGCGGAGGTCATCGACCGTCGTGGCTCCGTGAGCCAACAGCACCTCCAGCTCCTGGTCGCGGGTGCGGTCACGCGGCCGCAGGTCCAGATGAAGGCGGTTCTTCCCGCACCGCCGCTTGGCCGCAGCGGCGTCTGGCACCTCGATGAACAACAGCCGATGTCCGGTTCCTGGGTCAAGGATCATGCACTCCTCGTCCCCGGCCTCGTTGGGATCATCCTCGATGTCGGTGTAGCCGAGCACCGGCTTCCACCAGTTCGAGAGAGAAGGCATCGGCGCAATCAATGGTCGTATGCGATATGAAGGAGGTCATGGACCGAGTTTGCCCCCCCGGCCATCGCAGTAACAACCTGATCCGCCGACCGAGACCCGAAGGCCAGTCACCCAGCCCATTAGCCGATCCCTCTACGCGGCACTTTACGGGCGCGTCCAACGCGGCAACGCAACAATGCTTCGTTCCAGCTTTCCTGTATTGCCAAGGGCATCAGGCACCGATTCGGCGCGATCAGTACGGCGTCCGGTTGCAGTGAGTTAAGCAGACCACTGATTAAGGTGGAACACTGTCGCGGGGGCGTGCCGGCCCCATCATTGAGGTCATACAGCTCGTCGAGAGTCACTGATTGGTGAGGATGTGCGGCTGTACGGATGGCCAACATTAGGGGGAAATGTGAATGACCCTGGTGCTGCCTGGCTGTTCACGGTGGTGACGGTCGAGTCTGAGAATGAAAAGCTCAGCGCCCTGGCCCGTTCGGGGCAGGGAGTTCCGATCGTGGTCGTGCACGGGGTGATGGCGGATGCATTCTTCTGGAAGCAGGTCGCCGAGAAATTCACGCCGGAGCGCCCGGTCCTGGTGCTAAACCGCCGGGGGCGCGCCCCGAGTGGTCCGCTGGATGCGGCGTATGAAGTTGAAACTGAGGTACAGGACCTCCTGCGCTGGCTGGCGACCTTTGAGGGGACAGCTGACCTGGTGGGACACAGCTACGGAGGCCTCATAGCGGTTGAGGCCATCCGGCAGCGCGCCAGTGTCCGTTCACTCGTGCTGTACGAGCCGATCGCTTCCCCGTTCGGCCTGGAGGTGCTGCCGCTCGTGACCGCGGCCGTCAGCGCTGGTGACCTTGACGCTGCGGTCGAAATCATAAACGTAGATCTCTCCGGCTATAGCCGGGAACATGTTCAGGCACTCCGGTCCGGCCCGGCGTGGCCTAAGCTCCTGCAGCTAGCGGCGCCGGCTGCCGCAGAACTGCAGGCGATTAATCAATTCGCTTTCACCGCGGGATCGTGGACTACTCCTACCACTCTGATCGCCGGCGAGCTGAGCAGGAATCGCCCACCGTACGGGCCGAGCCTTGACCTGTTCCGGCGTGCTTTGAGACTCGAAGGTGTCACGCTTCTGGCCGGCCAGGACCACTTAGCGCACGTGACCGCTCCGCATGAACTGGCCCACGCCATAAACGACGCCCTTTCGTCCGTGCAGAAATGAACATCCGATAAGGTCCCTTCGTCCTGTAAAGAAGCGCCGCACCCTGTCAGTGCGGGGTGCGGCCGTCTTGGGGAAGGCCTCTGGTAGGGAAAAGCGGGGGTGTGGACAGTGTCCACACTTTGGCCTCTGGACTCACCCGGACCAGTGCCGGACTGGTCCGGATTGCGGGCGTTTTCGGGGGAGTGGCGGAATTGCAGGGCCTGGAGTCCGGTTTGAGTCCACTTCGGGCACATGTTTCCCCAAATCAGAGGCTGTTTTGCTCTCGGGCTGTGGACAATCCGGCGCATTTTGGGGTCCGGGTGCCGGATCTGGTGGCTGGGTCGGAGTTTTCTGGGGCTGGGGTGCCTCCTTTTTCCCGCGGAGCCCGGTTTCAGCTTTCTTACTAGTTCATGGGGGAGTGGCGGGTAAGCTGCATGACTGTGGTGAGGGCTTTTTGACCTGGTCATCCTCCTCGCCGAGCAGCTCAGGCTAAGTAGCCACCTGGAGTCAGCGAGTCCTGTGCACCATCACTACGAGCAGATATAAGCTACGGCGGCCCTTGGTCGGATTGCCGGCGGCCTCACCGTCGTGTGCCAAGTATTCAGCGATGGTTTGCGCATAGCTGATCTCTGCTCCCGGCTTCGGCAGGTCGACGCGCAGGGTGGCCCCGACGTGGTTGTGGACGAGGGTGATGCGGACAAGGCTTTCGTGGGTCCAAAATCCCAGGGTGTGTCCGATGAAGCTGAGTACGTCTACAGGCGTTTCAATCCTGAACGTTTCCATGCTCATTCTCCTGCACCGACGGGGGGAACAGGCCTGCCTGGTGAATCTGGGCGTCGTTCTGATAGAGGAATCGCCGCTGGGTATGAGGGGCCGGAGTGCAACTTGGGGAACCGGGAGCGATTCAAAAGTTCGCGAGAAAATAAGCGACGCAGGAGCGCCGAGTGTAACTTCTGGATGGAAGCCGGCGCAGGGCGCCCTGGTTGCGCGAAGGGCCCGCCCAGCGATGATGGGTATCAGAATGACAAACAGCGGAGATGCCATTGTTCGTTCATGGGTGGTTCTAGGTGACGCGGTATGACGCCGAAAACTGCTGGGGACTGCCCGCGGCTTTTGTTGACTCGGGGGTTCAGGCCGCTGTGAGCGCGGTCCGGTTGACTGTTCAGGGAGAGGAGTGCAGTCCCGGCCCGAAGCGGTCCGCGCCAAAAGTCGTCAGGGGGTACCTGTAGTTCTGAGGAGTGCCGACGAGGTGGGTGAAGCCATGGCTAGCGCTCCGCCGACGACCAGCCTGACGCGGCACCGCCGGCACGGCCTCTATGCCCCAAGGCAACTAGAAAACCAGGGCATCGGAGGGCATATTCGGCCCACGGCGTGCAGCCACGGGAAAACGGCAGCCGGATCCGACGATCACAGGCTCGGCGGCGAACGGTTGCACTTCCGCAGGCGGCGTACGGGCGCCCGCCGGGAAACAGGGTATCCGGCAACTCCCTGGCGGGCATGCCTCCCGGAAGCGGGGACACCTCCGGCACGGAGTGGGAAGCTCCCTGTCCCGGACTTAGCGCATGAATCCCACCCCCGGAAGCCAAGAAGCCTGCTGTCTTCCTGCCGCGATCCGGCTTAGACTCCAGCACGGATTCCGGTGGGGGATCGGGGATATCGAACGGGGGGCTGACCATGACTAAACCGGCATGGACAGGTGCAGTTTCTGGAGCCGGAACCCCCAAGGATGACCCAGGGTTCATTGGGTCGTCAGGTGCCGGAATTCCGGGCCCGGCCGCTGAAACGGGTGCGGGCGGTGTGGCAACCCGGTTGGAGGACCCTCAGCTGCGTGAGCTGTGCGACCGGACCTACGCACTCCTCGACAGCGATTATCCGCCCCATGAGGCCCGCGCGCAGTACGAGGCTCTCCTGGATGAACTCAAACAACGGGCAGCCGCCTCGAGAGCAGCGACTCCGAAGGTGGCCCGCCCCGCGACGGATTCGCCCTTCGCCTTCCGCGACAACCCACCGCTGTCCCGGTTCGAACTGCATTACCGCGGCACGCTGGCTGGATACGTGACATACGACCTCCACGCCGGTCAGCTGGTATTGGTCAAGACTGTTGTGCAGCCTCCCTTCCGCACCCAGGCCACCACGGTGCAGGCGGCACTGCTTCGCCACGTCATCCTCAACGTGCACCGCCGCCGCCTGGCACTCACCGTCCGCTGCCCCACGGCCAGGGCTTTCCTAGCCGAACATCCCTCGTACGGAAGCATGAATACCAGGCGCTGACGGTGGACCCGCCCGCCCTGTCCGGGCCGATGCCCGCTCCGCGCACAACGCACCAAGCCGGCCAGGACGCGGACACATTTCGGCACGAGGCCCGCGGGCGCACCCGGCACCGCCGGATAGAGTCCGGTCCGGGCCCGCTGCCGGGCGGGCGAGAACACGGCGTGTCTTCGTCTTCACCACAGGAGGGCACTCCGCCACGACGTCGGCCGCCCGTGGCAACAGAGGCCTGATATCCACGGCGCGTACACCACGTTGATTCAGCCCACACCGCCCGAACCGGGTGCCGCCTTCAGCATGGCAAGAAGACCGGGCGCGTCCGCCAGGGAACGTGGTCGCAGCGAGCACGAGTAAGTACTCGAAGGGGAATTTTCATTCCGCCCTCATCCGCCCCGCGCCCGGCGACGAACTGCTTTTGTGTACCCCACACCGCGCACCGGATCGGCCGGGGCCGATTACCGCACCCGAAGGTGTTCTCTCATGATCAGTTTCGGGGCTCCTCGTGCCGCGCCGGACGATCCGTCCACCGCGCGGGGAGCATCCCCACGAATGTCCAGTCATCGACAGCGAAGGTTCGGCATGCCATGAATGAGAAGGATATCGACCGTTTGAAGGTCGCCGCCGCCGACAAGGAAGCAGCCTAATTCGCGCTGGATCACACAGTGCTCAACCTCCAGGAGGCTGTAGCGACGGCCCTGCGCCATGGGGGAGCCCCCATGGTTATCGCGGAAATTACCGACTTGTCCCATTCGGAAGTGCTCGAGCTGCTCGGCGGCGCGGAGGGGGCCGATGCAACCGGAAACTTTGCACTGGCCGACCTAAATCCGCACCGCCAGGGAGATGTTCCCGACTAAACCACGGGGAGGCACTGGACGGTGCATGTGCTCCGTGGGGACCCTGGTATTCCGTCATGCACGCCCAAGGGAGTTCAGGACAGAACCGCAGGGACGGAGGCGGTGCCACACGTGTGGCCGGCATGGTGGAGAAAGAACCTCAGGCCGGTGGAATCTGGGGTTGCACCGGCCTGAGGCACTCAGGGCAGCATCTCAAACCGGCCCATCACGACTCCCTAAGGAGAACCTCAGCGTAGAAGCCGAACATGGGTGTTGCCTGAGCGGTGGAATCAACACCTCACATCGCCTTCACTCCGATGGTCCGCACCGCGCAGCGCACCACCAGTCTGTGCCGGTCGGTTCGGGTGCCGTGGGATAAACCGGATTCATTGCACAGCGTGAACTCCTCGCTGCCTGGCAGCACGAGAATACGTCGATTGGCCGCTTCCTGCTGCACGATGCGCCGGGCCAGATCCTTCAATCGGTTGAGGTAGCCGGGCTCCTCCTGACGTCGCGCATCACCAAAAGCCCACCCGGACAACCGCCCGCACCCGTCCATGACGGACAGTCTACGGACACCGCGGTGCCCTGCACCGAGTCGAACATATTCTTGTTGAAAACGGGAAGGTATTCATGCTGTGGAACGGCAGGACGGGGCCGGCAGCCTGATGTGGTGTTCTGCCCGGTCGGGTCGGCCGTTGCCGCACGGCGGGAAGTGGGCGCCTCAACCACTCCGGAGAGATCCACGCGCAGGAGCCCGCCTTGGATCGTTCCCGGGTGGCCTGCGCGAGATTCCCTTCGCGGATCGGCCGAAGGCCGCCACCGGGAGGTCGGGGATGCCGGTCAGGGCTTGAGGACGACCTTGATGCGGTTGTCCTGCTTCTTTTACAACACCTCGTAGGCCCTGGGCGCTTCATGGACGGGCACCTCATAAGTGATCAATTCGGTGACACCGAGCGGGTCGGCCGGATCCTCCACCAGCGGCAGGAGATCATCAATCCACCCTTTGACGTTGCAGTGGCCCATGCGCAGCCGAATCTGCTCATCGAACAGCGTCAACATGGGCATCGGATCCGCCATGCCGCCATGGACGCTGCTGATGGAGACAGTGCCGCCACGGCGCACAGCATCAATGGTGGAGTGCGGGACGCTCAGCCGGTCCACGCCGGCCTTCTCGATGGCTATTCCCGGAAGGGGGCCCGGCAGCAGGCCGGCCACCTGCTGGGCAAGAGCCACCATCGAAAAGCCGTTGGTTCCATGCCGGCCAGTGACGCCCAGCAGGTGGTGGCAGGGCGGATCCGAGGACGAGGAGAACCGGCCGCGGCGGCTCCACCTCCGGGAGGTTCCGGGGGCACGCATCTGAAAGGGCACGGATAATGCAGATCCGGTACCCAGATTGGGGGAGAAGGCCCGGGCCGGGCCTGCGGTGCGCCAGTCCCCCGGGCGTGGTAGGGGTCTGCCGCCGGTTAGAGGCCGGCGAGCAGGGTTTCCATTTCCCTAATCTCGGCCTGCTGGGTTTCTACGATGATTTCGGCCAGGGCGACCGCCTCAGCATTCTGCCCGTTGTCGATTTCGTCCTGGGCCGCGTCCACCGCGCCCTCGTGGTGGACGGTCATGAATTTTAGGAACAGGCGCGATGCCTCATCGCCTTGGGCGGATTCAAGGTCGGCCATCTGGTCCCCGCTCATCATCCCGCCCATAATCCCGGAGTCACCGCCTCCGTGTCCGCCACCGTGGCCGGGCTCTACGGGTGCGCCCCAGGCTTCAAGCCACCCGGTCATGGTCTCGATTTCGGGGCTCTGGGCGTCCTTGATGCGGGTGGCCAGATCGGTGACCCCGGTGTTAATGCCGTCTTTGGCAAGCAACATCTCGCTCATCCCCACCGCCTGCCGGTGGTGGGGGATCATCGACTGGGCGAACATCACATCCGCATCGTTGTGTTCGGTTGCTGCTTCCTGCCCCGCCCGCGCCGAGGCGTAGGCGCTTTGGTCTGGGCTGGGAGGCATGGTGGAAGTGGTGTCCGCTCCGCCGGTGGCGCCGCATCCGGAAAGGGCGATGGTGGCAAGTGCGGAAAGGGAAAGATAACGCCTGGGAGTCTTCATGGTGTCGAATCCTTCAATGCTCGAATTTACAGCTGTGGGATAGCCCGCAGGGCGGGGCGTACCGACGCTTCGGAGGTGGGTCCCGGTCGGGACCGGTGTGCGCCGTGGGAGGCGGAAGGGCGCGTATCTTGATGTACTGCAGGTACAGAACTGGGTCAGGGAAAGAAAAGTACCGGATTCGATGCCTGATCACCACCGGGTTCCTTTCCATGTCCGCGCCTTCCTCCAGCGTACTCAGGACGCTGCTGTCCGGCCCCGCCGTTGCACGGCAGGCCTCAGGCCGCTGCTCATTCTTCATGGAATCTTGAGAAACCCGTAACCTGGGCGCGACGTGCCGCCGGGAAGCTGGATGCAGCAGGGTCCGGCTTCAGATACCCCGGATAAGGCCGCCGGCCGCACGCCACGAGGTCCCTGACGGGGCCGGCACGAGCAGGGGACGTTATGGGTGGGATGTCACGGGCAGGGAAAGCCGGCCAGGCGGGATCGGATGAGGCATCGGTGCGGCCGATTCGCCGGTTGGCCGGCATCGACGCGGCCCGGGGACTGGCGCTGATCGGGTTGATGGCCGTCCACCTGCTGCCGGATGGCAGCGAGGAGGCGGGGGAGCCGAGCTGGGCGTGGATCCTGTTCTCGGGAGACTCGGCGGCGCTGTTCGCCCTGCTGGCAGGGGTGGGGCTGGCGCTGGCCTCCGGGGGCCGTCACCGGCACGAGGGCAGGGCGATGACCGCCGATCGTCTGGGCCTGGTGGTGCGGGCTGTGCTGATTGGCGCCGTGGGGTTGTGGATCGGGACCGTGATGCCCGAGGACGCGCCAACGGACAACATCCTGATCTACTACGGGGTGTTCTTCCTTCTGGCCCTTCCGTTTCTGCACCTGGGCCCGAAGGCGTTGTTCGCCTCCGCGGCGGGCTTCGGGATCCTCGCCCCGATCCTGATCCAACGGTTAGGGGAAGTGCTGCCCGACTTCGTGTCCCAGAACCCCACGTTCAGCGATCTGGTGACCGAGCCGGGGGCGATAACCGCTCAGCTGGTGCTGAGTGGCACCTACCCGGCTCTGGCCTACATGACCTATGTACTGGCCGGGCTGGGGATCGGGAGGCTGGACCTGCGCAGGACCGAGGTGCAGATCCGGATGCTGGTCATCGGTGCCGGCGTGGCGATTTTCGCCCACACCGCCTCCCACCTTCTGCTCTACGCCTTCGGCGGCTATGAGCGGTTGCTGGACGCCTCCTCGCTGAGCGAGCACGACCTGCAGGAGGCCCTCATCTGGGGGCCGGATGAGGTGCCGGCTCCCACCGGGTGGTGGCTGGTGATCACCACCCCGCATACCAACACCCCGCTGGCGATCGCGGCAAGCCTGGGTGTGGGCCTGATGGTCCTGGGTGTCTTCCTGCTGGTGGGCTCGAAGGCCGGGCCGTGGCTGCTGCCGTTGTCGGCGATGGGCGTGATGACCCTGACCCTGTACACGGTGCACCTGGTGGGGTTGTCCCTTGAAATCCACTACGACCAGCCCTACCTGTGGTTCACGGTCAATGTCGCCGCAGCGGCCCTGTTCGCGGTGATCTGGCGAGGAACCCTGGGACAGGGGCCCCTGGAGCGGGTGGTCGGCACCAGCGTGAAGGGCACCCGCCGGCTGGTGCTCGGTCGAGCCCGAGGTGACAGGGGCAGGTAACCGCCATGGCACCACTACAAAAAGTTTCCCCTCCAAGGCAGAAGGGGCCTGCCACGGGTGCATCGCGCAATCGTCGAGGGAATGCCCGGCCCGGTATGCCGGTCAACGGGTGGGCTTGCGGCGGGGCAGGCGGATCCGGAAGCTGGCCCCCTGCCCGGGCCCGGGGCTGGTCGCCTCCAGGATTCCGCCCTGGGCCTCAACCAGGGCTTTGCTGATGGCCAGACCCAGGCCCGAACCCCCACGGCGGGACTCCCGCCCGGGGTTGGCCCGGTAGAAGCGCTCGAAGACGTGCGGGAGATTTTCGGCACTGATGCCTTCCCCTGTGTCGGTGACCGTGACCGTGACCGCCTCCCGGGCGTGATCGGTGTGCACGGTGATCGATCCTCCGGGCGGGGTGTGGCTCAACGCGTTTTCCAGCAGGTTGCCCAATACCTGGCCCATCCTCTCTCGATCCAGCAGCACAGGTGAGGCGTTCCTGCCGGTGCTCGTGGAGGTGATCGACACCCCCTTGCTGATAGCGCCGGGCTCCAAAGCTGCGACCGCCTGGGCCGCCACGTGCTGGGGATCCTCAATGGTCAGCTGGAGGTGGGTCATTCCCTCCTCGGCGGCGGTCAGCTGCCGGATGTCCCTGGCAAGCCGTTCCAGCCGGGTGATCTGGGCGGAGAGAATACCGGTGGTCCGCTCGTCCAAGGCCACGATCCCGTCCTCGAGACCCTCGAGGTGGCCTTTGAGGCTGGCCAACGGGGTGCGCATCTCGTGCGCCAGATCGGCCAGCATCTGGCGCCGGGTGGTGTCCACCGCGCCGAGTCGGGCGGACATCTCGTTGAAGGAATTGGCGAGGGAGTCGAACTCCGGGCCCAGCAGGGTGGGGTTGACGCGCACGTCGTAATTGCCCGCGGCCACTTCCCCGGCGGCGGCTGTGAAGGAAGCCAGGGACCGTCCGATGGTGCGGTAGAGGTAAAAGCTGAGCAAACCGGCGATATAAAGCGCCGGGAGGCCGCCGAGGGTCAGGGCCGTCAGACTCACTGAGCGGAAAGCGTCCCCCAGGTGGACCAGCCCGCCGGCTTCATTGGCGTGACCGGCCTCGATGAGCTCGTGGTAGAACATGGACGGCCCCACGAGTACCGCGGTGACTAGCACAATGATCAGCCCGACCAGCAGCACCACAGTCTGAGCCAGCATCAGCCGCACGGTCAACGAGCTCCACGGCCGGGTCCGGACTGGGATAGTGGTGGTGCTCATCGCCCGGCCCCCATCCGATAGCCGATCCCGCGAATTGTGTGAATGAAGCGTGGACGGGCGGCCTCATCACCGAGCTTCCTGCGGATCCTCCCCACATGCACATCGACCAGATGCTCGTCCCCGGTCCACCGGGTGTTCCAGACCATCTCCACCAGCTGCCGGCGGGACAGCACCAACTGCGGGTGGGTGATCAGGGCGGCCAGCAGATCGAATTCGATCCGTGTCAGCACCACCGGAATTCCGGCAAGGCGGACTTCCCGGGCGGACGTACTGACCTCCAGATCCCCAACCTGCACGACCTGCCCCTGATCACCCCGGCCCTCGGGCCCCTCTGCGGTGGGCGTGCGGGCACGGCGAAGCATGGCCTGGACCCGGGCCACCAGTTCGCGCGGGCTGAAGGGCTTGGTCACGTAATCATCGGCACCCACCGACAAGCCGACAATCTTGTCGACCTCATCATCACGGGCGGTGAGCATCAACACATGGCAGTCGGAAAAGGTCCGCACCTGGCGGCATACTTCGATCCCGTCGATCCCAGGCAACCCCAGATCCAGTACCAGCACGTCCGGAGCGAAGCCGCGCACCGCCGCCACGGCCTCGATCCCGTCGTGGCGCACCGCGACCTCCAGCCCGGCCCGGCGCAGATACCCCTCGATGAGACGCGCCAGATCCCCCTCGTCATCGACCACCAGCACCCGTCCGGCCGCCGATACGGACATCAGATCCCCTCCTCCATCGAAATACCGCGGATCATCCAAGCCCGAGGGCCGGGTTGCGGCTCACCGATCGTGTTCACGGTGCTTATCCTCCCGCACCAAGGCCCTTTCCCGTTGCCCTCCGAGCCGGTGGGCCGCCATTGCCGTCGGGCTGCTCTACTGCTAAGTGGCCCCCGCAGGGCGCAGCCCTGAAACGCCGCGCAACAACCCCTGCCGCCCACTGGGCCGGTGCTGGGTCGTCAGGATGTCATCGTGGGTCGGCGCGGCCTCGCCGTGGTGTTTAGGCAGCTCAGCCCGCCCCGCTTCCTCGGGCAGGCGTGCGTGGCTGTTTAGCGGGCAAGATCGGTTCCGGCGGATTATCCGAAGGAAAGCGTGGTACCCAGCCCCAGGGTGCATGTACGGGGAGTACGCAAGATCTGCCGCACGAGTACCCGCGGCAGACCGGTTCAAATTCCACACGTACGATCATTCCGTCCGGGTGGACCGGCCGGAATCGACCTCCGATGGGTGGGCTCCGGAGGTCGGCGGGCACCCCCGCAGGCACATCGAGTCCTGACGATGCGTCCCTGGAGCACGGCATGCGGCTTGTTGACCGCTGATGAAGTCACTGCGTCTCACCAATCTTCGAGGTGGGGCGATTTGCAGCTTGCGGCTACGACGGCCGCGGCAAACCTCACGAGCCGGATGCCGCGTCCTGGCCGCTGAAGAACTCCACGATCGCGGCGGACGTCGATGTCGGCGGGCCCGGCGGAGCTGATTCCCCGCAGGGCCAGTGAAGTGAGAACGCGGTGAGGCATCGAGTTGCTGGTATCGAAAGAGGGGTGGAAAACAACAGGCCACCGCAGGAGCCGAAAAGCTCATGCGGTGGCCTGTGGCGCCGGGCCGGATCAGGGTGATCCGGCCCGGCGCCGATCCGTGCTGGCGTTCCCTATGC
>NZ_JBZCNJ010000015.1:0-13939 GCF_058269255.1 Arthrobacter sp. TJ-217 | reverse complement strand
ATTTTCCCTCCAAACAGGACCTGATCCTGGCGTTCTTTGAGCGGCGCTGGCAGGTATTCGTGGTCGACCATTTCCAAGTTCAGACCGCCCGTCCCGGCGCCGGGCCGGATCACCCTGATCCGCTAACCGACGCCACAGGCCACCGCAGGAGCTCTTCGGCTCCCGCGGTGGCCCACCCGTTCCCGCCCGGGGATCACCGGACCGCGGTTCCACACCCGCCCCGGCCGGACGGAGCCCCCACCACTCGTGGTGGAGTATCGCGGCACAGCCGCACGTGTGGAGGGTGAACATGCTCAGGAACGGGGGGTCGACAATGATTGCGTCGAGCAGACGGGTTTCCCCGTTCAACAGTGCCTCTCGTGCCACACCGACGCGGTGTTTCGTCTGCACGGCAGCCTCTTGCCGGCCGGGCCGGCGTTCGACACCATTGCGGACCCCGCCGACCGAATCACTTCTACGGCATTATGAAACCCCTCAGCTTCCTCTTCCTTCGAATCGCCGCTAGACAAAGGATCACCATGACCGACCTTGCCGCCATTGCCCTGATCTGTTCCCTCACCCCCTCCCCGGGACCTTCGAGCAGTGACCTGATGGCACGCCGCGTTCTTGACCAGCTGGCCCTGCACGGTGTCACCACCTCCTCGATCCGGGTGGTCGATCACAATGTCCTGCCCGGCGTGGAAAAGGACATGGGAGAAGGCGATGACTGGCCAGGGATCCGCGAGCGGATCCTCGCCGCGGACATCCTTGTCCTATCCACCCCGATCTGGATGGGCCACCCCTGCAGCATCGCCCAAAGGGTCCTCGAGCGCCTCGACGCCGACCTAGCAGAAACCGACGAAGACGGGCGGCCTGTTATGTACGGGAAAGTGGGGATCGTGGCCGTCGTGGGCAACGAGGACGGCGCCCACAAGACGGTGGCGGATATGCAGCAGGGACTCAACGACATCGGCTTCACTCTCCCCGCCCAAGGCAGCACCTACTGGGTCGGTGAAGCAATGCAGACCATCGACTTCAAGGACCTCGGCTCTGTCCCGGAGAAGATCGCCGACACCACGGCAGGGGCTGCCCGCAACGCCGTCCACCTCGCCCGTTTGCTCAAGCCCATCCCCTACCCCGCCGGCTGAACCCATTTCCTTCCATTCCCTTTCATTGCGGTTTGTTCCTTGAGTTCGACGGGTGGACGGCGGACCGGCGATCGTGCACTGCCCGTTCCATAGCCTGTGCCTCTCGCCGGAAAGGAAGCATTGCGGCCGCCTCCCTAGGAGAACACCTCCGGGTGAGGTGATCGGCCTGGTGCTCCTCTGTGGAGCGTGGCTGACCAACCATCCCGGGCCGGGCTGCGGTCAGCGCTGGGCAATCACGCTCCCATACTGGGGGTATTCGGTAAGGAATGCCCTGGCCTTGGGGCAGCGCACGGTGAGTGGCAGGCGGCGGCGGTGCAGGTTGAGGGCAACGTGCCGATGCAGTGCCGCCTGCACCGTGGTGGTCAGCGTTTTGAAGGGCGGCTGCACAACGGTCTTCATCAGCACCAGTTGACCTGCGGGGAGGTCGTACGTCACATATGCGGCCAAAGCACCGCCGTAATGCAGCTCGAACCGGTACAGCGGGGGGTTGTCCCGGAACGCGAAGGGCGACGGCGTCACGGGCCGGAGGGCCTTCGCAGCGGCTGCCCTTCGTTCCAGTTCATCCAGGAGAGCCTCGTACTGTGCTCGGGCCTGGCGGGGCGGATAATCGCCCTCGAGGAGTTCGTAGGTTCGATCGCACAGCTCAAGCAGCTGCCGGTCCTCCAACCGGGCCGCCACCCCTTCCGCATCCCGTCCCGGAGTTTCGGCACGTGACGGCTCAGTGGACCCCGATTCCGGGTCCTGCGCGGAATTTCCGGTATCAGAAACTGTGCAAGTCTGCGCCGGTTCAGTCACGATCAGCCCCCACGTTCAATTTCCTCCGATCCCCCACCGGAGCCCCGTGCTGGAGTTTAGGCTGGATCGCGGCAGAAAGACAGCCGGCTTATTGGCATCCGGGGTGGATTCGTGAGGCGCATCAAAAACTGGGCAACATTCAGCTCCTTGTCGGGTCCATCAATCCACAGGGCATCCCGCCAGGGGCCTGCCCGACCTGTCCGGGGTGGACAACCTTGACTGCTTACCCAACCAAGGCCGTCCAACTAGAGGCTCGCGCGACTGCGTGGAACAGCAAAGCCGTGAAGATTCGGTTCCTTGAGCCGGCCACCCAAACCATGCGCGAAGGCTGGGTGTGGCGGAACGCAGTAACACCAGAGCCTTCGAGGAGGCCCCAACCTGGCTAGCGCCGCACTTGAGGTATGGGTCCTTGTATCGAACGAAGGCTTCCTCCCTCCGCCTCAAAGGGAGGAAGCCTTCCGCCCCGAGACCAGATACGGCCCTGCAAGAACTCGCCCGCAGCGCCCTGGCATCCGGCCTTGCTGCCACGTGGCATGAGGGGGCCAGCACCATGTCCAACTGCTTGACCAAGGTAACCACCTCTATTACCTCGCGTCGGCCTAGGGCGGGTCAACTGGAATCCGGGGTCCCCGGGATCATGTACATTCGGACTTTGCGTGGCATCGCGAGCATTCACTCGACAGTTCTCGGCGTTGCGTCCCAGCCTCTGAGTGGTTGTCCGCAAACATCACGAGGTGGTGTGTCGCACGTTGGCAGGTGGCGCATACCCCTGATTGCTGACTGAAGACGCAGCGACTCCATGCGAGACAGCGTAGGGCTTGATCTCGACGAAGATCCGTTGCCCTCTTTGCGGGTTGAGCTCTTGTTTTCGTTCAGGCTTCGTGCTCGCGGCGGTCCGGGCGTCGTTCAGCCTTGCCCGCTTCCTCGTCCCGGTCATCCAGCTCAAGACGCAGTTCCTCATTTCGTCCCTCGGTTTCCGGGTCGAGCGATCCCTCCTCGACGTACTCGGCGTCCATCTGGCGGTGAACCTTGCTGTTGAGCACGCTCACGTCGTCGGTCGGCAGGCCGTCCAAGTTGGCAGGGAAATCCTCGCTCGGGTCGAGTTTGCTGTCGTCGTTCATCATTGCCTTTCCTGGGAACCGCGGTGCCATCGAGCATACTTTGGACTCCCCAAGGGATAGGCCAACTCGGCCGCATATGAAGAAGCCCCCACACGGTGAAGCGTGGGGGCTCATTTACAGGTCTGGGCCAGCCTAGTACCTAGTGATGGTGAGTTGGCGGACCGGGCACCTGTCCGCCTTATTAACTAGGGCTGTCTCTTCGCGAGAGTCGACGGTCATGCCCCAGCGGGCTTTCACCGTGACCCACTGGATGATGTAGCAGCAGTGCTTGGCGGGAGGCATCCAGTGGGCTAGCCTCGGGCGCGCCACGAGCTTTGCCCTGATCCCGACCTGTTGGGCTTTCGGGGTGCTGCACCTGTGGGTGCTCATCGTGCTGCTCCTCCTGTTCGGCATCTTCTCCGTCTTCGGGTTCGCCGCCACCCAGTCACTGTTACCGCAGATCGTGGAACGGCGCGCGCTGCGCGCCGCCAACGCCCGGCTCGACCAGGCCGAAGCGGGCGCGCAGACCGTCGGTCCGGCACTGGGAGGTTTCCTCGTCGGTACCATTGGCGCGCCATTGGCCATCGCTGTGGACGCCGTGACGTACATCCGCGATGCCGTGTTGATCGCCGGGCTCCGCCTCAAACCATCCGTCCGCCGGGAATCAGGCCCGCGGTCGGTCCGGCGTGAGATTGCCGAGGGCCTGCGGTGGACCTACCGCCACCGCATTCTGGGACCGCTGGCCTGGTCCACGCATGTATGGTTCATCGGAAACGCCGCAGCCCTCACCGTTCTGGCGGTCTTCACCCTCCGCACCCTGGGCTTCACGGCATTCCTCTTTGGCTTAATTGTTTGCGGTGGGAGGAATCGCGGCCTTGGCCGGCGCCACTGTCGCCTCGCGCGCCGGTGAACGCTTCGGCCCAGGAGCCACGATCACTGGAGGCAGGGCCATCTACCCTCTCGCCTGGACACTGGTCGCTCTCGCGCCGGCCAGCGGCGCGGCCCAGGCAGACACCATTGCCACCGCCTTGGTCTTCACCGCGTTCGAGCTCCAGGGTTTCGCGGGCGGGTTGGAAAACGCGAACGAAATGAGCTTCCGCCAAGGACTGACACCCGACGCGCTCATGGGTCGGGTGAACGGCACGATGCGATCCGTGAACCGCACCATGGGTGCCGTCTGCGCTGTGATCGGAGGAGCCGCTGCGACGCTGTTCGGGGAACGAACCACCCTGGTCATCATCATTGGCATCTTCGCGGGCGCCCTCCTCATTGCGATCGCCTCCCCCTGCGAACAGTAGGCGACGACGAAGAGCTACCCCTCGGTTCAGGCAGATCTTGGTGGTTTAGTTGAGCGGCCCGGCGGGACAATTCTGCGGGCGGGGTATACGCGACTCGGCAAGATCAGAAGTCATATGGAATTTTTTTGGGGCAGTCGCGCTCGGAAATAGTGTCGCGGTGGAACGGCTTATAGGACGCGTGGTGGTTACCGGCTGGTGAGGATCCGGATGAAGCTGACCAGGCGTCGACGTAACGATGAAGGCGTCCTCTGGTGCGCGGGTTCGTCCAGCTCCTCCTACAGGGCTGACCTCCGCGACCCATGATGCTAAGACGACCCTCGGGATCAGCTGTTCTCGGGTTTCACCAGGCTGTCTGCGTCCTCTTCGAGGGCGGGAGCTTCGGAGAGCTCTTCGAGAAAGGCTTCTGCCTGCCCGGACTCCCCTGCGGAAAGTTCATCAAGAACGTCCTGGTCGGCTGTGTCCTGTCCGGCGGGGGGTGTGGAGCTGTCTCGCGGGCCTGTGGTGGTTTCGTTTGGCATGGTGCCTTACCTCAACAATCTGGTGGAGTGATGGAAGATGGCCGGGCCAGGCGCGCGGTGCTGATGACGCGCCTGGCCCGGCTTGGTGTGTCAGGTTAGGAGGTCAGCCCGGCCTGGTGGTCGATGCCGGCCTGGTCGACTTTGCGGTGGAAATGCATCCCGGCTTTGCCGCCAAGGATCGCCCCAATGAGGGGAACGAGGACGGCGATGGCCAGGGCGATGAGACCGCTGGCGCTCAGGAGACTACCGTCGACGGGAATGCTGGGCGCTCCGCCGATGCGTGAGAGGACGTTGAACTGGTCTCCGGCAATTGCGGCGAGGATGGCAACAACGATGGCGATGATGATGCCCCACAGCCAGACCGCGAGGCCCTGCTTGACTCCGTCGAAACGAGCCATACGGCCGGCGACGTAGCCACCACAGTAGTAGGCGAGGAACAAGATGAGTGCCAGCACGATGCCACTGACAACACCTACGGTTTCCGCGTTCTGCGTTGCCTGGTTGGCGGCTTCGCCGGCATCTGTGTTGTTGGCGGCTCCGACGCCCGCGCCGATCGCGGTGGCCAAGGCGCTCAGGATGACCGTCATGCCGATCGCGGTGAGCCAACCAAAAAAGGCAGACCCGAACTTGATGCCGCCGAACTTCTCTTTCTGGGCATTGACGACATCGTTGCGCCGGCCCTTGGGTGTGCTTGCTCCTGCGTTGTGGTCCTGTGCCATGACTCTCCTTGGAATGGTGTTTCGCATTCTTGTCCGTCACCACGCTCGCAAGCCGGGTGACGGACATGTTTGTGTCGCGCCCTTCGAAAGACCGTACGCCGGTGCGTAAAGGGAACTTCCCCGGGAGCCGGTGACAACTCCCGGGGGGTTCGGTCAACTAGCGGCGGTCGGCCTTGCCTGGCTTGTCTGCGTCCAGCATTTCGATCTTTTCCTTACGGACTTCACCGGACACGGTTTCCTGGGCCTGGACAGTTTCCTTGTCCAGGCGCACCCGCTCAACGGGAACGGCTTCCTTGTCGATGATGACTTTCTCCTCATGGAGGATGACTTCGTGCTCCTCCTCGCTGATCGCGGGCCCGTCCATGGCGTCGCCCCGGTTGGCATCGGTGATGGGTTCGCGCTCAATGCGGACCTCTTCGCGCCGGACCGGAACCGTCTTGGTGACGTTTTCGGTCACCACGTACTTGCGCAGGCGCACCCTGCCGGCTTCCCGGGTTTCGGTTCCGACCCGGAGCCGTTCCTCGGAGCGGGTCATCGCTTCATCGGTGGTCGGTCCGGAGGTGTCATAACCCACCGTGCTGCCGTCAGCCGAGCGGTCGACCCGCTCATCGCCGTGCTGGAAACCGGGCTTGTAGCCGGTGGTGTTCTTGCCGGTTCCCGAGACGGGGGGCGCCGTTGTGGTGTTCGGGGTGGTGTTCTGATGTCCGCCGGCCAGACCGTAGTGCCGGTACAGGGTGTCTTCTTCCTCGGGGCTGAGCGCACCGTCCGCTTCAATGCGCGGTGCACCCTTGACCTGGTCCTTGCTGTAGCGGACCTTGACATCTTTGCCGTCGGCGTTGGCGCCCTCAAGGGGAACGAAGGACTCGGAGGTGCCAAAGAGCCCCGTCTTCGCCGTGACCCAATTTGGATCCCCGGTCTGGTCATCCAGGTAGATCTGGCCGATGGAACCGATCTTGGTGCCCTGAACGTCAACAACGTTGCCGCCCTTAGACAGGATGGTGTCGAGATTCTGCTGGGTGATCATGGTTTTTCCTTACATTGTGATTGTAATGAAGGTGGATCGGTGGAACAACGGGTACCTCAAGAGCTAAGAAACTCATTGCAGCCCTGACTCGCCGGGGCTTATTACCGTGGTGCCGGGGCCGCTATTGGTACGCCGGCCGATCGCTTGACTGTCACGAACAACTGATTATCAGCGTGCTTACTACTCTGACCGCAGTGGCAGTCAAACGCAACTTCTGATTCTTTGGAGTGCGGTCGCGGATTTGTGCACCGGCACCGGCAGAATCCGCGGCACCGGTACGGGAGCACACCGCGTCGGATCTGAGGCTGCCCCTGTTACCTCGGGGCAGGAACCGTGGGGCTGCCTGGCGTGTTTCTCACATATCGGGCGTGGGCGGAGAATTTCGACAAGGTCCGCCCGTATTCCGTCCAGGAGACGTGCATCGGATCGGCCGCACCCTGCATGGACAGGGTGCGGACCTCCTCCGCAGGAGGAAGCAAACTTAACGGACCGGGCGCATTTTCATATCCAGTGCACCATCGGGCATCGGTCGTCACCAGCGAACGCCGACGAGCCTCGATCAGCCTCCCGTCCTCCCTTGTTACATGCTCCTATGGAGTGGCGCACCGCGTCGAGGCGGCGGAACAACTTAGGGCACCTGAGTTCCCAGCTTGCTCCGCTTCCGGATTTGTCTCTGTGCGTGCTCTCTAGGGCGGTGTTGGGTCTAGGGCAGACGCTCTTCGGATGGGCGCTGCGCGCCTGGATTCCTTGACGGCTGCGCCGTTCCTTTCGGCAGACCAGCCTACTGCCTGCTCCTCTCTGGGCAAGTCTGCGCCGGGGGCTTTCGCGGCATATCCTCACTCGCTGTGCTCCCTCCGGTATTCCACGGACCCCCGGACTTCGGCTGGCCCATTCACCCCGCAGCCAGACGAGGCACTTCGTGCCGAAAGGAACGGTGACCAAAGCCAAAACCCTCGACCCGCGCCCGGATCCAGGTTCGGGCCGTCCGGGATCGATGCTCACCGGTGTCCCTGCTCCGCCCTCGGTTTCTTGGCCAGCTCAGATTGAGGTCTTCCACGTGGTCGGTGAGGCTCCTGCATGGGCAGCGTGTTGAACCGGCGGGGGTTGACGCTTACGTTGGGGCCGATGAGCAGGCCGGCCAGCCACTTCAGCTCCTGGCGCAGGCGACTCACCGCATCGGTGTCCTCCAGCAGTCCACCGTAGGTCGCCAGCACCGAGCGCATGCGCCGGGTGGCGACCCTCATCTGGTGGATCGCGTCGTGGGCGTCCAGCCGCACACGGGGATCCTGATCCTTCAGCGCCTGCACCTGCTCCCGAAGGTATGCGAGAAGGACGTCGGCCGCGGGAGCCTCGGGTGTGGGGGCCGGCGGAGCCTTTGTACCGGGGTTGAGGCGCGGGCCAAGGGCACGTGCCAGCTTGGAACCGTGACCGGCCGGCCGGACGCCGGCGGCCGTAAGGAGCTCCTGCCCGGCGTCGAGCAGTTCCCGGGATCCGTCGACGAGTTCGAACTCCCACTCCCGCCAGTGCTGTGCTGAACCTTTCGGGGCGAGCGTCTGCGCCTCAACCCGGTCATCACTGAACTCGGCCAGGACGCCGTCGTCTTCGCCTCGGAGGCGGTACACGGTGCGCCGGGTCAGCAGCCGCACCACCGGAACCAGTGCTGTGTCCCTGATATGGACGCGGATCAATCGCAGCAGCGGTTCTGGGACGCCGTCGGTCTCCTCTCCCAACGGCTCGCGGTACTCACGCCGTTCATCCGCGGCCAGGGGAAGCTTCAAATGCCAGCCTGCGTCGCCGCCGCCGGTCCGGCGCCGCAACGTGACGCGCCCCGAGGCCAGGACCAGATCCTCGGTGCCGAAGTACGTGGCCTCAAGCCGGTACTCCACCAGCGGGTCCACCCGGGCAACACCGGGCAGGTTCAGCAAAGGCGGGACCGCGGTCCCGCCCCCGACGACGTACTTTTGCTCAATTTCCACCACCGACGTGGAATCCATAGCCGGAGCTTATCCCCGCCACGGCGGAAACTTCAGAAACACGATATGCCCCGTGGCGGATCGGCTGCCTGGGGCATCAAAGCTTGCTTGGCGACCGCGGACCCGTTACTAGAGGTCCGGCGGGCCGTCGTCGTACGGTGAGCCTGCGGCAGGTCAGGTTTCGGGCACTGCGCTCGACTCGGATCGGGATGTAGGTGCGCACCCGTCCTCCGTCCAGGGAGTCGCACTCCTCCTCGAAAATGACCTCGACCTGCGGATGCGGGGTGTCTGGGCAGCGGGCCCCAAGCGGCCCAAAAGGTGCATGACAGTAATCCCTGGGTGACAGATAGGTACGAAGCTGCCGGACGGTTGCGGGTGTTCCGCGCGGCACCCGGATTCGGTGACGGGAGGCCTTCAGATGTCAGGGTTGGGGCGGGTCCGTTCCCGGTCGCGCTTCACAGCACCCTCCATTACGTGAAAATTGACCGGGATGTTCACGGGACTTTCATGCTGCGCCAATCGGTCGGACACCGCGGGAGCTTAGGCTCGGACAATGAATCCGGATATCGACCTGAGTGAGGTACACGCACTGTCTGTTCGTCGTGCGGATAGTCCGCTGCGTGAACGTCAGATACTCATGCTGCAGCAGAGCCTTTACAACGCGCGCGTTCGCACCCTTCCCGAACTTGCCAGGGTAATTGAGGTATGCACCGGCCGCTCTATCACCTCGTTACGGGAGATACGTCAGAGTGAACTGCGTCCAATCCTGCGTCACGTCCAGACCATGATGGACAAGGTCGATGTTGATCCTCAAGGCATCCTCGCTTCCGTTCCTGCGCGCGATCGTACCTTCGAGGCGCACACCCCGGGATAGTGATAGAAGGACAACGGCGGAGAAGAAAGCCGGGAATCAGGTTCCACCATGCGACGCTCAGGTCACAAGAAGCCGGCGGCGCACACCACTCCTCAACCTTGATAGCAGTCAATGCTGTGGGTGCCCCGGCAGGCTCCCGGCATGCTGGGCGTAGCCCGGCGTGGAATGTACCGATGAATCAGATGGCTTATGTCCGGACGTGATGCTGCCAGCGCCTGTAGCTAGCGGTCGCTGGTGCCGCTCAACAGCGTTGCGAGGAGAACGCGCGCGTGACGGTCCGGGGCGAGAGGCTGACCGAGTACTCCCTGCGCAAGCGCCGGGACGCCGAAGGGCAGCATGCCGGCGAGCAGAAGTAGTAGCAGGAACTCGTCGTCGTCTACGTCGGGCAGGGCACCGCAGGCCCGTAAGCGTGCTGCGACAGGGGCCACGGCGGCCCGTGTGCTGTTGAGACTGCCGAGGAGGTAGTCGAGGCGATCGCTAGGGACTGAGCCCTCGTGCACGAGGAGCCGCGCAATGTCGGGCTGGCGTGCGCACGCGCTAATAAAGCCTTCGATGAAGGCTGCCGTGTCCGGCTCACAGCGGCTTTCGGTTTCGGTGCGCGTGATGGCGTCGGCCAGCGGCTGGATGGTCGCTGCAAGGTGTCGCAGCGAATGGGATTCAGAGCAAGGCGATCTGGATCAAGCGGTGCAGGGCGCCCGCTTCCACAAGCTGCCTTGCGGACTGCGGGGCAGCGTGCGGATGGAAGGTCTGCGCCGTCACAGGGCTCCTCAATTCGGGTACCCGCTTGGGGACATCCCGGGAGGACAGAGGCAGTGGGCGGCCTTCCGGTCGGACACCTCCATGCACCATTCCGCGGGCCCCTGCCCCGGTTGGCAACCTCCCTCCCACCTTCCGCCCGGGTGGTTCAGCCCGTGGGTGATTCTGTCCCGGGTGCCGGAAATTACTTCCCTGATCTGCTGCCGGGATCGAAGTGCTGTCGTGAACCGGCCGCCGGCACCAGTCAAGGCCTTCGCCTTCCCTGGGGTGATGTTCCGTGCCACAACCTCAGGGAAGTAGGGTTTCCGGAACGAGTGTGGGTTCCCTGAGGAGGCGTCATGGCTGCTGTTTCGTCCGTGCTGGCCGGTCTGGAGGAGGTCCGCTCCTGGCAGGAGGACTTCTACCGGGACCTGCACCAGCACCCCGAACTCTCCCACCAGGAGCACATAACGGCTAGGAAGGTCGCCGAGCGGCTCAAGCAATCCGGATTCGAGGTGCACACGGAGGTGGGCGGCACGGGTGTCGTGGGGGTGTTGCGCAGTGGAAGCGGCCCGACGGTGCTGCTGCGGGCCGACATGGATGCGCTGCCGGTAAAGGAGACGACCGGCCTGCCGTACGCCAGCACCGCCAGGGCAACCGACGGCGAGGGGGCGCAGGTCCCGGTCTCCCATGCCTGCGGCCATGACGTGCATGTGGCCTGCCTGCTTGGTGCCGCGCAGCTGCTGGCGAATGGCGTGGGCCAGTGGGCGGGAACCGTGGTGGCGCTTTTCCAGCCGGCCGAGGAGACCGGTGACGGCGCCCGCGGCATGGTCGAGGACAAGCTTGCCTCAGTTGTTCCCGCCCCCGATGTGGCACTGGCCCAGCATGTTCTGCCGGCACCGGCCGGGACGGTCGGTACCCGTACCGGACCGGTGCTTTCTGCGGCGGACAGCCTGCGGATCACCGTGTACGGGCGCGGCGGCCACGGGTCCATGCCGCAGGCCACCATCGATCCGGTGGTGCTCGCGGCGATGATCGTGGTCCGCCTGCAGACCATCGTGTCCCGCGAGACTCCCCCGGGAGATACCGCGGTGCTTACTGTCGGCAGCATTCAGGCAGGCACGAAGAGCAACGTTATCCCCGACCACGCCGTTCTTCAGCTCAATATCCGTACCTACAGTGATGAGACCCGCCGGACGGTCCTGGAAGCAATACGGCGGATTGTGAGAGGCGAGTGCGACGCATCGGGCTCACCGCGCGAACCCGAGATAGAACTCTTCGACCGTTTCCCGCTCACCGATAATGATGCTGCTACCACCGCGCGGGTGGTTAAGGCGTTCGCTGGATTCTTCGGCGACCGGGCCGCCTCGATGGGCCAGCAGACCGCCAGCGAGGACTTCAGCGACATACCCACCGCACTGGGGGTGCCCTACACCTACTGGGGCATCGGCGGCATCGACCCGGAGCTTTACCGGCGGGCCGCTGACGCCCGTCGCATCGCCCAGGACGTTCCGGTAAATCACTCGTCCAACTTCGCCCCGGTCATCCAGCCGACCCTTGACACCGGAACCCAGGCGCTCGTGGTCGCCGCCATGGCCTGGCTCGCCGACTGACTGACCATGCTGGGAACACCGGCAGGCACCTCCCTTATTGTTCAGGCGACTCCGCCCAGGGATCGTGGCGCGGGTTTCCCGGGCGGACCCGCTCAATGATCAGCTTTTGGTGGCCACTGCGAGGGCGTCGGCGTAGTACGGGGTGTCGACCATGACGGCGTACCGGGCGGCTTTAATGCTCTTGACGCTGCTGAAGTCCCGTCCGCCGCGGGTGGCCCAGTGGGTTACGAAGCCGAAGACCGCCCCCCAGAACGCGGCGAAGACGGTGCTGCCGAGAATGACGGTCAGCCAGATCACTCCGGGGGCGAAGATGCCCAGGAGCAGGCCGAAGAGTAGGCCGAACCAGGCGCCTCCCGCGGCTCCGACCAGGGCTGCCCTGCCCTTGGTCACGCGCCCGGTGACCTGTTCCTCGGTGCGGATGTCCAGGCCGACGATGCGCACGTGCTCGACCGGAAACTTGCTGTCCGAAAGGCTGTCGACGAGCCGCTGGGCCTGCGCGTAGTCCGTGAACTCGCGCAGCACGGCCGATGCTCCATTGACGGGCTGGTCCTGGATTCCAGCACTGGATGTAGGGAAAGTGGAGGTATTGGAGGCCGGGGCCGGGGAGGAAAAGTGGGACATGGCGGTGCCTTTCTATTCGAATAATTGATGTGGTTGGTAAAACCATACTATCCGCGTCTAGTTTGGTTTGCAATACCAAATATCGGGTATGCTGGTTTCATGGAACCTGAGCAGATGAGCACGAGCGCAGACGCGGAGGAGCAGACTCCCGGGGTGCAGGTGCGGCGCGGATTTGCGCAGCTGGCCCATTGGGCGAGCCGGCCCGATGTGCGCCGCTATTTGTACGGGTCCGCTGGCGTCAGGCTGTCCCCGGCGGATGCCGGACTGCTCGAATTCCTCACCAAGAACGGACCGACGCGGATCTCTGACCTCGCGGCCACCCAGGGGGTGGATAAATCGACGATGACCCCGCAGGTCCGCCGTCTTGAGGACAGGGGGTTCATCGTCCGGGAGCCCGACCCCACGGATCGACGGGCCACGCTGCTGAGCACCTCCCCCGCCGGCCTGGAGGTCCAACAGCGCATCGGTGCGGCCGGGGCGGCCGTCTTGGATGACGTCCTCTCCAACTGGTCAATGGAGGACAGGGAAGCCCTCGGATCCCTGATGGTCCGGTTCGCTGATCAACTCGCCCAACACCGGTCCCTGGACCAGGAGGGCAGCCCCGCCCATGCCGAAAAGGAGGATGACCGTGCCACGCTCTGAACTGGAAGGCAGATTCGAGGCAATCATTGCCGCCATCACCGCCGGTGACCTCACCGCCCTCGACCCGCTCATCAGGTATGACATCACCGACCACAGCTTCATTCTCGGCCAGAGCGGTGGGCTGCGAGGCATCAAGTACTGGGCAAAAACCCTCCGCAGCGCCATGCCGGACCTGACCGCCACGGTGCAGGACACCGTGACCGGGACAGACAAAATCGCAGCGCGCGTCCGCTGGGCGGGCACCCACACCGGCGATCTGCCCGGCACCCCGGCAACATACTCGTACCTGGAGTTCGAGTCTTTTCACATCCTGCACTTCACCGACGGAATGGCGGTGGACTGGTGGGATGGATCCGACACCCGGGAAGCGCTGCGCAGCCTCACACGGCGGGCCCGGCTCCTTGAAGCGAAAAACATCATCAACAGGTCCGCCCCAAGGCACTACCACCAGCACTCCCAGACCTCTCGAAGTGCAAAGCGGCGCCCGCTCTCCCAAGTATGAGCGCATTCCGGGCCCTCCCCCGGCCTGAGGTTTCGATCGCCCCGTCCTCCAATACGCACCCCGCAGGGCGAAAATCGGCTACCTGACCGCAGGGCTCCCTTGAAACCCTCATCACCCGTGCGGGCCTGCAGAACCCTCGCTGCGCACTCCGGAGCACGCGGGCAGCGTCGGCCTTGTCATGGCCCTCGTGCTGTACCACCTCGCCAATCCGGCGGCCGCGGACCACGCAATACTGCCATGGAATGCCTCAAATGGCGGTTGAAACTGGTTCTTACTTCTCACCGCGCTTTGACTCAACTTGCACCCGTTCGCTGGCGGGGGTCCGACGGAAGCGCTGGAACTGGGCCGCGACCTGTTCCCGGTTCAGTTCGTGGCGGCGGGCGTGCTTTTTGATTTCC
>NZ_JBZCNJ010000014.1:0-34170 GCF_058269255.1 Arthrobacter sp. TJ-217 | reverse complement strand
TCGATGTCGAAGCCCGGGGTGTCGGTGGCGATCTCGAACAGGGTTCCGCCGGGTTCGCGGAAGTAGATCGAGGTGAAGTACTGCCGGTCAAGGATCTCGGTGACGGCGTGCCCGCGGGAGGCAAGCTCCTGCCGCCAGATGTCCTGCGTGGCCTGGTCCGGGACGCGGAAGGCAACGTGGTGCACGGTCCCACCGGCCACCAGGCCCCGCTCGGCGCGCGGATCGGCGATCACATCGACGACCGTGCCGGGCTCTCCCGAGCCCGTGGAGAGCCGGTAGCGGCCACCGGTTTCCGAGAGGAGGGTGAGGCCGAGATCCTGGGTGAGGGTCCGGAGGGTCCCCGCCGGATCACCGACGGTCAGGACCGAGGAATGCTGCCCGCGCACCGCGTACTGCGCCGGAACCGAGGCCGAATCCCACGGATCCCGCGGATCCTCAAGGGAGGAGGCCACCAGGTCGATCTGCAGCCCGTCCGGATCCCGCAGCGAAAGGCGCTCCTCCTCGGAGGACACTCCGGTCAGCGCCGAATCGATGCCAAGGTCCTTGAAGTGCCCCTGCCACCAGCCCAGGGTGCCCTGGGGCACCGAGAAGGCCGTCGTCGTCGACTGCCCGGCACCGATTCGCCCTGAAGCAACGCCTTTCCACGGAAAGAAGGTCAGCAGCGAGCCCGGCTTTCCCGATTCATCGCCGTAGTACAGGTGGTAGGTTCCCGGATCATCGAAATTCACTGTCCGCTTCACCAGGCGCAGGCCCAGTCCGCGGATGTAGAAATCGATATTGCGCTGCGGGTCCCCCGCAATGGCAGTCACATGGTGCAGGCCAGAAGTAGCAGCAGTCAAAGCAAGCCTCCTCAGTAGGGCCGCCGACGGCTCAGCCGGCGTTGTATATGCAAATGCATGTAATTTGGATTCTATTCCCTCCCCGGCCGCCGAAAGTTCACCCTCTACGACATAGGCAGGGGGCTGAGCGTCGAATCCACCCTCCACCGTGTGTCATCCTTTGTGCATGGCAGCGAAAGGCAGGATGCGAAGGTTGGTGCTTCGCTTCGGCATCGAACTGCTCGGGTGGACGCTCGTGATTCTCGGAATTGCGGCGCTGGTTCTGCCCGGGCCCGGCCTGTTGATGGTCGTCGGAGGCCTGGCCGTCCTCGCCCGGCAGTACGACTGGGCGCACCGGCGGCTCTCCCCGTTGAAGGCCCGGGCGTTCCAGGCTGCAGCCACAGGCGTGAAGACCCGGCTCCGCATTGCCCTGAGCTGCTGCGTTGCCCTGGTCGTGATGGGGTTCGGGGTGCTGTGGACGCTTCAGGTTCCGGTGCCGGAGTGGTGGCCGCTTGAGGACAAGTGGTGGCTTTTTGGCGGCTCGGCCACCGGAGTCAGCCTCATCCTCTCCTCCTTCATCGCCCTGGCGCTGATTGTCTACAGCGTTCGGCGTTTCCGCGGGAAGCCCGAGCCCGGACAGACCTCGCTGAACGGCCATTCCCACGGGGAAACTCACGGGGAACCCCAAGGGGAGCCCGGCTAGAAATACCGGCGTGTTTTCGGCCCGTGCTGGTAGCTTGAAAAGGTGCTCACCGTAATCGGGGAAACCCTCATCGACGAAGTTGTCAGCGATACCGCCGCGCCCCGCGCGCACGTGGGTGGGAGCCCGATGAATGTCGCTGTGGGACTGGCCCGGCTCGGGCATCCCGCACAGTTCCTCGGCCGGTACGGTGATGACGAGTACGGCAGGATGATCCAGGAGCACCTGAGCAACAACTCGGTGCTCTCCCCCCTTGGGCCCGACAAGAACCCCACCAGCGTGGCAACCGCGCGCCTCGACCCGGCCGGTGGTGCGGCCTACCAGTTCAGGCTGATGTGGGAGCTGCCCGGCCTGGCCGACCGCGCCCCCGCCCTGCTGAACGGAACAACGCTGCTCCACACCGGCTCGATCGCGACAATGCTCGCCCCGGGAGCCGACGAGGTCCTCACCCTTGTCCAGACGGCCCACCCCCTGGCCACGATTTCCTACGACCCCAACTGCCGCCCCAGCATCATCGTCGACGTCGATCTCGCCCGCCAGCAGGCCGAGCGCTTCGTGGCACTGGCAGACGTGGTGAAGGCCTCCGACGAGGACCTCGAATGGCTCTACCCCGGCAGGCCAGCCGTTGATACTGCCCGGGAGTGGCTCGCCCTTGGGCCGGCCGTGATGATCGTCACGCGCGGTTCGAAGGGGCCCTGGGGCATCTGTGCCGACGGAGCCACCGAGGTCCCCGCCCCAGTGGCGAGCGTCGTCGACACCGTCGGCGCCGGCGACTCCTTCATGGCCGCGCTGCTTGGAGCGCTCGTTGACCTCGAACTCGACGGAGCCCAGCGGCGCACCGAACTGCGCCGGATCAACGTCGAGCAGCTGGCCCGGGTGCTCGAGTACGCCGCCCGGGCCGCAGCTGTCACGGTGTCCCGGGCCGGAGCCAATCCACCCTTCCGTGAGGAGCTGGGGGAACACCTGTGACCCGCGATCCCTACACAGATCTGCCAAGCGTTCCCGGCTTCGAACTCACGAGCGAGGATATCCGCCACCTCGAGCCCCTCAATGCGGCCCAGGCCAGCGGAGTGATGGGTGCCGGGGGCCAGGACCGGTCCCCGCAGCTTGCGTGGCGCGGCTTCCCCAAAGGGACGAGAAGCTTCGCCGTGACCGTCTTCGACCCCGACGCGCCAACCGCAGGCGGGTTCTGGCACTGGGCCGTGGTCAATCTTCCGGCACCGACGACGTCGCTCCCCGCCGGTGCGGGATCCCGGGACGGCTCCGGGCTGCCGCGGGGCGCCGTCCAGCTTCGCAATGACGCCGGATTCGCCGGCTACGTCGGTGCGGCACCTCCTCCGGGCCACGGACCGCACTCCTACCATGTTGTGGTTCACGCCGTCGACGTCGAGAAGCTCGACGTGCCCGGGGAGGCGGGTGCCGCTGTCCTCGGCTTCAACCTGTCAGGGCACTCGATCGCCCGCGCCCGTCTCATCGCCACCTTTGAACAGAAGCGCGGGTAGGCTTGATCGTTCAGCCTATGAAGGAGTACCGAATGCGCCTGGTGGCGAGTGACATGGACGGAACGATTGTCGGTCACAACGGCAGGATCAGCGCACGTACCGTCACGGCATTCCAGGACTGCGCGGCCGCGGGGATCGACATCGTCTTCGTGACCGGGCGCCCGCCGCGCTGGCTCGATCCCCTGCGGACCCAGCTGCAGCACCGCGGAACCGTCATCTGCTCGAACGGCGCGGTGACCTACGACCTCGGGGCGGAGCGGGTGCTTGATGCCCAACTCCTCAACCTCGAGAACCTCCTCGAAGCCCGCGACATCATCCGCAGCCTTTACCCGGCGGCGACCTTCGCAGCGGAAACCATCGACGGCTTCAAGATCGAATCCGGTTTCGCCGATGCGGGAACCTCCGAGCTGCTCGGCGGGGAGCGGGCCCGGCCTTTCGAGGAGTCGCTCCCGGGGGAAAAGGTCATTAAGTTCCTTGCCAGGGAGCGGGAAATCAGCCCCGACGAGTTCCTTGAGAAGGTCCGGCCGGCGGTCGAACACCTTGTCTCGACAACCCATTCGGCTCCGAGCATGGCACTGCTTGAGATGGCGGTGCCGCACATCAACAAAGCCGTGACGCTCGCCCGTTACGCCGAAGGGCTCGACATCGAGGCCGCCGACGTCGTTGCCTTCGGCGACATGCCCAACGACATCCAGATGCTGCGCTGGGCCGGCAGCGGGTACGCGATGGCCTCGGGCCACCCGGCGGCGCTGGCAGCGGCGAACCGCCGCGCCCCGGCCTTTGAGGACGACGGCGTCGCGCAGGTCCTCGAGGAGCGACTGGCAGCGCTGAAGACCGCCTAGGCGCCGCCGTGGCACTAGGGTGTGACCTGTGACGCTGCCTTATTTCCGGAACACCGGGCCCGACGGAGTGCAGCGGCCGCTCGGGCTTGCCCACCGCGGGTTCCCCGAGGGCGGCACCGAGAATTCGCTTGCCGCTTTCGCCAGGGCAGCCGGACTCGGTTTCGGCTGGCTGGAGATCGACGTGCGTGCCTCACGGGACGGCGTGGTGATGGTCTTCCACGACGACCGCATCGACCGCGTCACCGACGCGACGGGTCCCCTCGGCGCCAGGACGCTCGATGAGCTTCGAGGAGTGAGGATCCGGGGCTCCGAACCCATCCCGACCCTCGAGGAGGTGCTGCGCCGATGGCCACTGCTGCGCCTGAACATCGATGTCAAGGACGACGCAACGGTCAAACCGTTCGCAGACCTCATCAACCGCATGGGCGCCTTCGACCGCGTGCTTGTTGCTTCCTTTTCCGACAGGAGACGCCTGAGGATCCTGGGCCTGCTCGAGGAGCGCACCGCATCGTCGGCGGGAATGCTGGTGAACGGGCTCATCCGCGTCCTCGGCCCGCTCGGACTCACCGCGGCAATCCGCCGTGCCGCACGGATCGATGCGGTACAGGTGCCGCTGAATTACCGGGGCATTCCAGTGGCAACGGCCGGCTTTATCCGCCGGTGCAGGCGCGCCGGGCTGCAGGTGCACGTGTGGACCGTCAATGACAAGCCGACGATGGAAAGGCTCCTGGACCAGGGCGTTGACGGCCTCGTGTCGGACCGGGGAGACCTTCTCGCCGAGACGCTGAAGCAGCGCGGCTGCTGGCCCCAGCTCCCGCCCGGTCCGCCGGCTTCTCCCGGCCGGCCGGGTTAGCGCACCCGCCCGCTCACGGCACGTGCACGCACCAGGAGGGGATAGACGATCCACAGCGCCGCAACGGTGGCGAGCAGCCCGGCCGCAACGAGGATCCCTGCGGAACGGCCCACGACGATATCGAAGATGAACCCGGCGGTGCCGGCCAGCACGAGGCCGCTCAGGGCGATGGCGATCCGGATGATCCGGTTGCCGCTGCGCACCAGGGCATCCTTGACCTGGAGCCCGAAAAGAATCCGGTGCATGTTCACTGCGCTCAGCACGACCGCGGTGATCACCGCCGACAATGACACAAGGCAGAGGTAGACCACGAGCTGGAAGCGGTCCAGCTCCTCGAACCGGGACTGGAACGGCAGGGTCAGCAGGAAGCCGGTGAGGATCTGGATGCCGGTCTGCATGACGCGCAGTTCCTGCAGCATCTCGAGCCAGTTGCGGTCGAGCCGCTGGTTGCGGCTCTCCCCGCGGCCGTCTTCGATGACGCCGCCGCTGTGTGGTGCCCGGGCCCTCGCCCGGGCACCGTTTCCTTCAGCTGCCCTTGCCATCGGTCCGCTGCCCCCGGCTGAACCCGGCGGTTCCGGAGCCGGAGTCAGCTCCCCAGGTTGGGACGGGTTTCCTCGGACTGTCCCGTGAACGGAGGCTCTTCGACGATGGCCGGATTGCCGCCGGTCGGCCCGGTCCCGCTCGCCGTCGGAGTTTCCCCGGAACCACCCCCGTTTTCCTTGTCGCGGTGCAGGACACCGCTGAGGCGGTCCTGGGCCTTTTTCACGGCGCCGGAGGTCTGCTCCTGCACCGCAGGCATCTTTTCCTTGAGCACCCCCGTGGCCTCGGACACCGTTCCCTGGACCTTGGGGCTGTTCCACAGCTCGTCGGCTTTCACCTTGAGCTTTTCGTAGCTTTCCCGGCCGGCCCTTGTGCCGAGAACGTAGCCGACTGCCATTCCTGAAGCGAAGACGAGTTTGTTTTTCACAATGCTTCCCCTTTCCGAAGTTAACGTGCCCGCCTCGAATCTATCCGGGAGGTGCGGGTTTGTCACAGGTTTCCCTCAGCGGGCGGTGCAGGCCCGCGAAAGGGGGCTGCTGCCGGTTCAGCTGCGCAGCACCGGCTGCGACAAGGTCTGGAGATACTCAAGGGCCGCCGGTCCGTAGGTCTGCATCGATTCGTCGTCGGCGTAGATCAGCAGCCGAAGCCAGGACCCGTAACGGTGAACGCGTGCCAGGCGCAGGGCCGGCTCGAGCGCCGCCTGGAGGTCAGGAAGGGGTGCGTAATCGGCCCACTGCTCCACATAGGCCGAAAGCACCCTGCGCACGCGGGGATCATCAGGGGTTGTCCGCCACTGCTCGCACATCTGGGTCACCGGAACCAGCAGGCAGCTGAAGGGGTGCGCCCAGTACGCGTCGGCAAAGTCGAAGAAGCGCAGCGGATCGGTGCTCGCTCCGGGCAGGAAGGCGTTCTTCGCGTGCAGGTCGTTGTGGTCGAGTGACAGGGGAACCCCGAGCGACCTCAGCTGCTCCACGGCGTCGGCGACCGCGGGCAGTTGGGCGACAACGGCGTCGGCGTCAAGGGCCGAAAGATAGAGCGGGTGTTCAGCCGGCAGCCCGGTGTGAAGCAACAGTTGGTTCTCAACGAAATTGGCTGCGACCTCGGGGTTCATCAGCACAAGGCCGGCACCGGTAAGGCGCTCCCCGTGCGGGAGCAGCGTTTTCTGAAGGTCGGCGAAATCGGTGACGATGCGCGCCCACAGCTGGTAGTCGTCGGACTTCAGGGAGGAAAGGGTTGCGCCGTGGTCGGGGGTGATCACCCAGCCGCGGGACGGCTCGATGGCGAGCGGCGCGGCAACATGGTTGGGCGCCAGGTCCGCCAGTGCCGCAAGGATCGACGCCTCGGCGAGCTGGCCGGGGTTGTTCTCCTTGAACCACAGGAGCCCGTGGTCGGTGGGGACCGTGAGCTGGGTCGACCAGAAGCGGATCCTCGGCTGCTCAACGGGCCCGGTCTGCCGGATGGAGAAGGTTTCGAGCACGAGGCTGATCCACTGCTCGGCTTCCCGCCTCCAGTCGGTGCCCGCCCAGCGCTCCCTGAGGTCCGTCACCGAAGGAAACCGGGCGCTGGGTCAGGGGTTGAAAGGCTCCGAAGCATCACCGAACCATTGTTACATCCGTTACACCTGTTGCAGTTGAGGTTTTGCCACCGATCATGAGGGAAGCCAGCGGCCTGCCCGTGCGGAGATCCTCCTCGATCCGCGCCGCGGCCGCGCGGAGGAAGGGAAGCGCGCGGGACTCGATGTCCTCGGCCCTTTCACCCGAGGCCTGGGCCGAGACATTGATGGCGGCCACTGTCCGTCCGGCGCCGTCCCGCACGGGAACCGCGATCGAGCGCAGGCCGCTCTCGAGCTCCTCGTCGACGAAGGAGTATCCGGAGGACCGGACCTTGTCGATGACGTCGCGGAGGTCGCCGGGGCGGTGGACGGTGCGGTGGGTGATCGGCTCGAGCCGGGCCGAGCCGAGGTAGTCCTCAAGCTCTTCCGGCGGCAGCCCGGCAAGCAGGACCCGCCCCATCGACGTGGCGTAGGCAGGGAAGCGGGTTCCCAGGTTGATTCCCACTGTCATGATGCGCCGGGTGGGAACGCGGGCCACGTAGACAATGTCGTGGCCGTCAAGGACCGAGGCGGACGTCGACTCCGAGAGCTCCGCTGAGAGCCGTTCGAGGTGGGGCTGCGCGATCTCCGGAAGGGAGAGCCCGGAAAGGTAGCTGTAGCCCAGTTCAAGCACCCGGGCCGTCAGCGCGAACAGGCGTCCGTCCGTGCGGACATAGCCGATCTCCACGAGGGTCAGCAGGAACCGCCGCGCCGTCGCACGCGTGAGCCCGGTCTTGCGGGCAACATCGCTGAGCGTCATCTCGGGATGGTCGGCGTCGAAGGCCCGGATCACCGAAAGCCCGCGGGCCAGGGACTGGACGTACTGCCCGCTGGGAAAGGGCGGGTCAGGGGTCTCTGTCATTGCAACATCCTAGCCGCGGCGGGGTTCACCTCCGCTTGTACGCTTTGCAAACATGTGTTCTGATGGTGAACACTCTGTATGAACCAGGTCACAGACGGCGGGCCGGCCTCTCTCCCGGGCAGGCGCCCCTGGGCCCCGCCTGCTCCCCGCAGCCCCGCCCCCGTGTGAAGCAGCCCTCCGGAAGGTAGAACCCATGGTGATTTTCAACGACGGACGCCCCGAAACGCCCGTCCCCGACTCCGCCGTCGTGACAACAGACGTGCTCGTTGTCGGTTCCGGACCCGCAGGCTCGGCAGCTTCCCTTTTCCTTTCCTCGCTGGGCGTCGGGAACATCATGATCACCAAGTACCGGTGGACCGCCAACACCCCGCGGGCCCACATCACCAATCAGCGCACCATGGAGATCTTCCGGGACCTGGGCATCGAAGAGCAGGTCCTCGCCGACGCGACGCCCCACGAGATGATAGGCGACACGGTCTTCTGCACCTCCCTGGCAGGCGAGGAACTGGGCCGCATCCTCACCTGGGGCAACCACCCCGCCCGGCACGCCGACTATGAACTTGCCTCGCCCTCGCTGAACTGCGACATCCCCCAGACCTACCTCGAACCGATCCTCGTCCGGAATGCTGCCGAGCGCGGCGCGCAGGCGCGGTTTTCCACCGAGTACCTCTCCCACCGGCAGGACGCCGACGGTGTTGACGTGCAGGTCCTGGACCGGCTCACCGGAACCGAATACACAATCAGGGCCAAGTACCTCATCGGGGCCGACGGTTCGCGCTCGAAGGTGGCCGCCGACGTCGGGCTTCCCTACGAGGGCCGCATGGACATCGCCGGGTCGATGAACATCACCTTCAAGGCCGACATTTCCGAACTCGTCGGCCACCGGCCCTCGGTGCTGTACTGGGTGGTCCAGCCCGGCTCGAACATCGGTGGCATCGGCGCGGGGCTTGTCCGCATGGTCCGGCCCTGGAACGAATGGCTGATCGTCTGGGGGTTCGACATCACCAAGGAACCACCCACCGTCACCGAGGAATCCGCGATCGAGATCGTGCGGAACCTCGTGGGGGTCGAGGACCTCGAGGTTGAGATCACCGGCACTTCCCTGTGGGGAAACAACGAGCAGTATGCGACGCACCTGCAGTCCGGCCGCGTCTTCTGCGCGGGCGACGCGATCCACAAGCATCCGCCGAGCAACGGACTCGGCTCCAACACGTCAATCCAGGACTCCTACAACCTCGCCTGGAAGATCGCCGCGGTGCTTAAGGGCCAGGCCGGCGAGGAACTGCTCGACACCTACTCGGCCGAACGCGCCCCGGTGGCCCGGCAGATCGTCAAGCGGGCCAACAAGTCGGGCCGGGAATTCGCCCAGCTCTTCGAGGCACTGGGGATCGACAAGGCCGGGTCCCAGCAGGAGATGAACGCGCTGATCGAATCACGCAAGGACAACACCCCCGAGGGGGCCGCAATGCGGGCGGCCATCCAGTCGGCGATGGAAATCAAGAACTACGAGTTCAACGCGCACGGCGTGGAGATGGGCCAGCACTACGAATCGAGTGCCGTCGTCGGCGACGGAACCTCGCCGGTCAACCCGCGCAACCCGGAGCTCTACTACGAGGCAAGCACCTGCCCCGGCGCCCGCCTGCCACACGCCTGGGTCGGCGACAGCCGCACCAAGTATTCAACCCACGACCTCGCCCCCTACGGCAGGTTCACCCTCCTGACCGGCATCACCGGGGGAGACTGGGCCGAAGCCGCACGCAAGGTCTCGGACCAGCTCGGCGTCGACATCACCCCCGTGGTGATCGGACCGGGGCAGGAGATCACCGACCTCTACTTCGACTGGTCCCGGCTCCGCGGCGTCGAGGAAGACGGCGCCGTCCTCGTCCGCCCCGACAAGCACGTCGCCTGGCGTTCCCACCGGCTCACCAATGACCCCGAAGACTCGCTCCGCAGCGCACTGCAGGGCATTCTCAGCAGGAGCAACGGCTCATGACACAGCACGCCACCGGCGGCCCCGCCCGCCTCACGTTCGACCACACAACCCTCGGGCAGCGGGTGATCTTCGGCTACGGAGCGGCAGCTGAAAACCTCGAGGCCGAGGTCGCCCGGTGGGGCGCCCAACGGGTGATGCTCATCTCCTCGGCTTCCGACGCACAGACCACCCGGCGCATTGCGGGACGCATCGACGTCGCTCTCACCTACAACGACGTCGCCCCCCACGTGCCGCGTGAGAAGGCCGAAAAGGCGCGGGCCGCCGCAGCGGCGGCCGGGATCGACCTGATCGTGAGCCTCGGCGGAGGCTCAACCGTGGGGCTGGCCAAGGCGGTTGCGCTGACGACGGGCCTTCCCATCATCGCGATCCCCACAACCTATGCCGGCTCCGAGGCGACGAACGTGTGGGGCATCACCGAGGAGTCCCGCAAGACGACGGGCGTCGACGACGCGGTGCTTCCGGCAACGGTGGTGTACGACGCCGAACTGACGCTTTCCCTGCCCCGCGAGCTGTCGGTGGCGTCGGGGCTCAACGCGCTCGCACACTGCGTCGACAGCATGTGGGCGCCGCGCGCCGATCCGATCAACCGGGCCCTGGCGGCCGAAGGCATCCGCGCGCTCAACTCCGGACTGCCCAGGATCAACGAAGACCCGGCAGGGCTCGAAGGACGCGAAGAGGCGCTCTACGGTGCTTACCTTTCCGCCGTGGCGTTCGCCTCCGCCGGATCGGGAATGCACCACAAGATCTGCCACGTGCTCGGCGGCGCCTACAACCTCCCGCACGCCCAGACCCACGCCGTCGTGCTTCCCTACGTCCTCGCCTTCAACGCGGACTCCGCCCCCGATGCGGCGGACCGCATCGCTGCGGCGTTCGGCTCCCCAGGCGCTTCCTCCGGGCTCGCCGGACTGCGCCGGGCGATCGGGGCACCCAGAGCGCTCAAGGACTACGGCCTGGCCGAAGAGAACCTCGACGAAGCCCTCGACCTGATCCTGCCGGTGATCCCCGAATCGAACCCGCGCACCCCCACCCGGGACAATGTCGCGCGGCTGCTGCGGGCCGCCTGGGCCGGATCCCCCGCCGAGGAACTTCTTGGAGAACCACAATGATCTCGAACCCCACCACCGGAACCGGCCCCGGAATCCCGCCGGAGCAGCAGGCCGTTGAGGAACAGCTCGTCGAGAAGGTGCTCGCCTCCTTCGCCGGGACGGAGAACCCGCGGCTGAAGCAGCTCCTCGAGTCACTGACGCTCCACCTTCATTCATTCATCCGCGACGTGCGCCTGACCGAGGAGGAGTGGGCGGCCGGAATCGGGTTCCTCACCGCGGCCGGAGCCATCACCGATGACAAGCGCCAGGAGTTCATCCTGCTCTCGGATGTCCTCGGCGCCTCGATGCAGACGGTGGCGATCAACAACGAGGCCTACAAGGGAGCAACCGAAGCCACGGTTTTCGGGCCGTTCTTCGCCGATGACTCCCCGGAGATCCCGATCGGCGGCGACCTCGCCGGCGGGGCACCGGGCCAGCCCTGCTGGGTCGAAGGCAGGGTTTCCGACACCGAAGGCAACCCCGTGCCGGGTGCCCGGATCGAGGTCTGGGAGGCCGACGAAGACGGTTTCTACGATGTCCAGTACGGAGACCAGCGGGTCAGCGGACGCGCCCACCTTTACTCCGATGCCGAGGGGAACTACGGGTTCTGGGGTTTGACGCCCACCCCCTACCCGATTCCCCACGACGGGCCGGTGGGGAAGATGCTTGAAGCCGCCGGACGCTCGCCCATGCGCGCCTCCCACCTCCACTTCCTGGTGACCGCCCCCAACCAGCGCACCCTGGTGACGCACATCTTCGTTCGGGGCGATGAGCTGCTGGCCTCCGACAGCGTATTCGGCGTCAAGGATTCCCTCGTGAAGGACTTCCTCGAGCAGCAGCCCGGAACCCCCAATCCCACGGGCCGGACCCTCGACGGCGCCTGGGCCCGGGCCCGCTTCGACATCGTGTTGGCGCCTGCAGGAACCTGAGTATCCTCAGCCGGTCAAGTGAGCGGGAAACGGCATCCCGGCGGCCGCTTGGGGGTAGGATGCTGCGATGGCGAGGCTGCTTTCCGCACCGCGTTCACTGGTCGGGGCGCTTGCCGCCGCCGGCGTCGCCGACGCGCGCGACGACGCCACCTCGCGGGCCGTCTACTCCTCCGATGCCTCCCTGTACCGGGCGACGCCGTCGGCGGTTGTCTTCCCCCGCACCACCGACGACGTCCTTGCCACAATCGAGGTGTGCCGGGAGCGCGGCGTTCCGCTGACAGCCCGGGGCGCCGGAACGTCGATCGCCGGCAACGCGATCGGCACCGGCGTGGTGATGGACTGCAGCAGGCACCTCACGCGGGTGCTTGAATTCGACCCCGCCGCCCGCACCGCCGTCGTCGAGCCCGGAGCGGTCCACGCCACGCTCCAGAAGGTGGCGCTCGCCGAGGGTCTGCGGTTCGGCCCGGACCCCTCGAGCCACTCGCGCTGCACCGTTGGCGGGATGATCGGCAACAATGCGTGCGGGTCCCGCGCACTCGCCTACGGGCGCACGGCCGACAACGTGACCCACCTCGACGTGATGACCGGTTCGGGGCAGCGGCTTTTCCTCGGGGAGGACGGAACGCCCTCAACACCGGTGACCGACCGGCTGCGCTCCCTTGTCGGCAGTGAACTGGGCACCATCCGCACCGAGCTGGGCCGTTTCGGGCGGCAGGTCTCGGGGTACTCCCTTGAGCACCTGCTGCCCGAACACGGGTTCGACCTGCGGCGTGCCCTGACCGGCAGCGAAGGCACCCTCGCCGTCATCCTCCAGGCCGGGGTGCGCCTCGTCGACGACGCTCCGCACAAGACGCTGGTGGTCCTCGGGTTCGACACCATCGGAGCGGCAGGCGACGCGGTGACGTCGGTCCTGCCGTTCCACCCCACGGCCTGCGAGGGCCTTGACTCGCGCATCGTCCAGGTGGTCCGCACCCGCAAGGGCCCGGGCGCGGTCCCCGAACTTCCCGGCGGGGCCGCCTGGCTTTTCGTTGAGCTTTCCGGAGGCGACGCCGCCGAAGTGGCGGACCGCGCACTCAGGGTCAGCAGGCTCGACGCCGCACGGCATTCCCGCATCATCACCGACCCCCGCCAGGCCACGGCGCTGTGGAGGATCCGGGAGGACGGCGGGGGGCTGGCGGGCAGGTCGCCGGCCGGAGTGCCCGCCCACGCCGGATGGGAGGACTCGGCGGTTCCACCGGAACGGCTCGGCGACTACCTGCGCGAGTTCGACGACCTGCTGGTTGACCACAACCTCCAAGGGTTCCCCTACGGTCACTTCGGAGACGGCTGCCTCCACGTCCGCCTTGACTTCCCGTTCACCCGCGGCGACGGCAAAGCCGTTTTCCGTTCCTTCCTCACCGACGCGGCGCGCCTCGTCGCAGCGTACGGCGGCTCCCTGTCGGGGGAACACGGCGACGGGCGGGCCCGCAGCGAACTCCTCCCGTTCATGTACTCCCCGGCCGCGCTGTCCCTCTTCGCCAGGGTGAAGGGCCTCCTCGATCCCGACAACATCCTCAACCCGGGCGTCGTGGTCGACCCCGAACCCCTCGACGCGAACCTGAGGGTGGCCGAAGCGGGCCCGCTGCGGACGGGCCTCGGGTTCCGCTACCTCTCCGACGGCGGCGACTTCAGCCAGGCGGTGCACCGCTGCACCGGGGTGGGACTGTGCCGGGCCGCGCACACCGACAACCGGCAGGTGATGTGCCCGTCCTACATCGCCACCCTCGAGGAAAAGGATTCCACGCGGGGCCGGGCCCGGGCGCTCCAGGAAATGATCAATGGATCAACGGCCCGGGGACGCCCCGGCAGGCCCGACTGGCGCACCCCCGAGGTGCACGAGGCCCTCGACCTCTGCCTCTCCTGCAAGGGGTGCGCTTCGGACTGCCCCACGGGGATCGACATGGCAACCTACAAGGCCGAGATGCTCCACCAAAGCTACAAGGGGCGGATCCGGCCGGCCTCCCACTATTCGCTGGGCTGGCTTCCACGGTGGGCCCGGATCGCGGCGAAGGCGCCGGGCGCCGCCAACGCCCTGATGCGGGTGCCCGGCTTCCGGCACCTGGGCCTCCGCGCCGCCGGCGTCGACCCGCGGCGCGGCATTCCCGCGTTCGCGCCGCAGACCTTCTCCGCCTGGTTTCGTTCCCGCACCCCCGGGGCGCCCGCCGCAGCGCGGAACGCCGGGCCCGTCCTGCTGTGGGCCGACACGTTCACCAACCACTTCTCCCCGGAGGTCGGCAAGGCCGCGGTGCGGGTGCTTGAATCCGCAGGCTACGCCGTCCAGCTACCCGATGAGCCGCTGTGCTGCGGCCTCACCCTCATTTCCACCGGCCAGCTCGACTCCGCCCGCAAGACCCTTGGTGCAACCGTCTCGGCGCTCGCCGGTGCGGCCGACCGCGGGGTTCCCATCGTTGGCCTTGAACCCTCGTGCACGGGGGTCCTGCGGGCTGATGCGGCCGAGCTGCTGGGTCCCGGGGCCGCGGACCGCGTGGCGGAGTCCACCTTCACCCTGGCCGAGATCCTCACGAAGACCCCCGGCTACAGCCCGCCCCCGCTTTCCGGAGCCACTGTTATCGCCCAGCCACACTGCCACCACCATGCGGTGATGGGCTGGAGTGCCGATGCCGCACTGCTCGAGGGTGCCGGTGCTTCCCTGCAGAAACTGGGCGGGTGCTGCGGCCTGGCCGGGAACTGGGGGGTTGAGCGGGGCCACTACGAGGTGTCGGTGCTGGTCGCCGAACAGCAGCTGCTGCCCGCGGTCCGGGCGGCGGAATCGGACGCCGTGGTGCTGGCGGACGGGTTTTCCTGCCGTACCCAGCTCGAGGACCTCAGCACCCGCCGGGGGATCCATCTGGCCCAACTGCTCGACCGGGCACGCAGCGACGAGCCCTGAGCGAAAGCGCAGGGCGCTGCGCGTTCAGGGCCCGTCACTGGCGCGGACCACGCCCTCCGCTACTGCCCCGCCCCGGCGCCGGCCCCGGCGTCCACCTTCCGGGCAGTGAACAGCAGGCATTCCCAGTGCATCGTCAACCCCGAATTTCCCTCGGCGGCGTTGAACCCGGCAGCCAGGGCGGTGAGGGCCGTATCGAGCGCGGTGACCTTCGTTTCGTCGTCGGCGAGGAATTTATAGACCGATATCGTCGGACCGTAGTGGGTCTTGAAGTAGTGAAGGAAGTCCTCCGGCCGGTGGAAAATATCGATCGACACAGTCTGCTTCCGCGTCTGGACATCGGTGACCCGCCCGCCGATGAGCTCGCGCACGTGGTCCTCGCTGCCCCACAGCGGCGGCGGCTGCGCACCGGGCGGAGGCGGAGGCGCATACGGTTTCATGGCGGCGAACATCTTCCCGATGAATCCCTCGGGCGTCCAGCTCAACAGCCCGATCGTTCCGCCCGGCTTGCAGACCCGCACCAGTTCGTCCGCCGCCGCCTGATGGTGCGGGGCGAACATCACCCCCACGCACGACATCACCACATCGAATTCACCGTCCGCGAAGGGCAGGGCCTCAGCGTCACCTTCCCTCCAGTCGAGGGAAGCGCCGCGGGAGGCCGCCTGCTCGCGGCCGGCGTCGAACAGTTCCGGCGTGAGGTCGCTGGCCACCACCTCCGCGCCCATCATTGCCGCAGGAATCGCCGCATTGCCCGCACCGGCGGCCACATCAAGGACCCGCTGGCCGGGCCGGACGCCGCACGCCTCAACGAGGATCGCCCCGAGGTCCGAAATCAGCTCACTGGCCAGGGTAGGGTAGTCGCCCTGTGCCCACATAGCGCGGTGCCGTTGCTTAAGCGCACGGTCCGCCTCGATCTCATCAGTCTTCTCACTCATTTTGCACCCCTCCGCTGGTGTCATTGGCAGCGCGCTGCTCGGCAGCGGAGGCCGCGATGCGAATATTTTGCGGCGCAGGGGCGGGGTTGTAAAGGTTTTTGGGCAGCACCCTTCGGATCTTTTCCCTTGAGCGGGCGCGTCCCGCCGCGCGCCTACTCGGGCGTGACATAGGCGCCGGAAATACCGCCGTCAACGAGGAAGGTCGAGGCGGTGATGAACGAGGAATCGTCGCTGGCCAGGAAGGCGACGGCGGCCGCAAGCTCCTCCGGTTCCGCGAAACGGCCGAGCGGAACATGGATAAGGCGCCGGGCGGCCTTCACCGGATCCTTGGCGAAAAGCTCCTTCAGCAGGGGTGTGTTCACGGGGCCGGGGCAGAGGGCGTTGATCCGGATCCCCTGGCGGGCAAATTCGACGCCGAGTTCCCGGCTCATGGCGAGGACGCCCCCCTTCGAGGCGCTGTAGGAGATCTGCGAGGTGGCCGCACCCAGGACCGCAACGAAGGACGCGGTATTGATGATGGATCCCTTGCCCTGCGCCTGCATGTAGGGGATGGCGTACTTGCAGCAGTAGAACACCGAGGTGAGGTTGACCTCCTGGACCCTGCGCCACGCGTCAATGCCGGTCTCGAGGATCGAGGCGTCGTCGGCGGGGGCGATGCCGGCGTTGTTGAAGGAGACGTCAACGCGTCCGTAGGCCTCGTGGGTCACCGCGTAAAGGTTTTTCACGTCCTCTTCGCTCGTCACGTCGACCTTCACGAAGAGCCCGCCGACCTGCTCGGCCGCCCGGAGGCCGGCCGTGGGGTCGACGTCGGCGATGACAACGCGCGCTCCTTCGGCGGCGAAGCGGCGGGCCGTCGCCAGGCCGATGCCGCTTGCACCACCGGTGATGACGGCGCTGCGGTCCTTGAGGCGGTTGGAGATAACTTCCATGGTTCTGCTTTCCTTCTGCTGCATCGGCGTTACGAGCGGGTGGAGATGAAGACGTTCTTTGTTTCGGTGAAGGCGTCAAGGGCGTCGGGGCCAAGCTCGCGCCCCAGCCCCGACTGCTTGAAGCCGCCGAACGGCGTCGAATACCGCACCGAGGAATGGGAGTTGACCGAGAGGTTTCCGGATTCCAGTCCCCGGGCCATCCGCAGCGCCCGGCCGACGTCGCTGGTCCAGATGGATCCGGAAAGCCCGTAGATCGAATCGTTGGCCAGGCGGAGGGCGTCGGCTTCATCAGTGAAGGGGACAACTGCCACAACGGGGCCGAAAATCTCCTCGCGCATCACCCTGTCGGCGGGATCCGGGGTCAGCACCGTTGGCGGGAACCAGAACCCCTTGCCGGTCGGCGCGGTGCCCTGGAACGCGACGGGGGAGCCCTGTGGAACAAAGCCGGAGACGGTGCGGTGTTGGGCGGCGGAGATCAGCGGACCCATGAATGATGCCTCGTCGCGGGGATCGCCGACCCGCAGGGACTTCACTGCGGGTTCGAGCAGCCCAAGGAACTTTTCGTAAACGGTGCGCTGGACGAGGATCCGGGACCGCGCGCAGCAGTCCTGGCCGGCGTTGTCGAAGGCACCCCCGGGCGCGGCGGCTGCCGCTGCTTCGAGGTCGGCGTCGTCGAAGATGATGTTGGCGCTCTTGCCGCCGAGCTCAAGGGTGACGGGCTTCACCTGATCGGCGCAGCCGGCCATGATGCGCTTGCCCACGGCGGTGGAGCCGGTGAAAACCACCTTCCGCACGGCCGGGTGGGTGACGAACCGCTCTCCGACGACCGAGCCCTTGCCCGGGATGATCTGAAGCACCCCGTCGGGGAGTCCCGCCTCCCGTGCCAGCCGGCCGATCCGCACCGCGGTCAGCGGCGTCAGTTCGGCGGGCTTCAGGACGACGGTGTTTCCCGCGGCGAGGGCGGGAGCGAACCCCCAGGCCGCAATGGGCATCGGGAAGTTCCACGGGACGATGACCCCGACAACACCAAGGGGTTCGTGGAAGGTGACGTTGATCCCTCCTGCCACGGGGATCTGCTGGCCGAGGTGGCGTTCCGGTGCGGCGGAATAGTAGGAAAGCACGTCGCGGACATTTCCGGCCTCCCACCGGGCGTTGCCGATGGTGTGGCCGGCGTTGCGTACTTCAAGCTGGGCGAGGTTTTCGAGGTCGGCGTCAACGGCGGCGGCGAACCGGCGCAGCAGCAGTGCCCGGTCGGCGGGTGCAACGTGGCGCCACGTCTCGAAGGCCGTTGCGGCTTTCGAGATGGCGCGGTCGGTGTCCTCCAGGGTGGCGAGGGCCACCGTTTCGATCACCTCTTCGGTGGCCGGATTCAGTACGTCATACATGGTGCCGGACATCCATTGACCTCCCTGCTCGTTCCTTCCGGTAGGTGCGTGCCGCCTCGATGAACCCTTCAAAGAGCCGCAGGTCGCCCGGATTCTGTTCGGGGTGGAACTGCACCCCCAGCACCCAACCGCCCGACGACGCTTCGAGGGCCTCGACGGTTCCGTCCGCCGCTGCCGCCGTCACGCGGAGCCCGTCACCGATGCGGTCGATGGCCTGGTGGTGGTAGCAGGGGGCGCTGGCCCGCGGTCCCAACAGCTTTCCGCTGATGCTTCCCGGTTCCGTCGTGAAGTCGACGCTGCCGAAGACGCCGGGTGCGGGCTGGTAGCGGGCTGCGGGGTTGACGTCCGGAAGGTGCTGGATCAGCGAGCCGCCCAGGGCCACATTGAGGACCTGGGCTCCGCGGCAGATTGAGAAAAGGGGGACCTCCGCGGCCAGCGCTGCGCGGGTCAGTGAAATGTCGTGAACGTCTCGGGCCGGCTGGGACTGCGTCAGGTCGTGCGGTTCGGCCCCGTAGTGTTCGGCTCCGACGTCGGGACCTCCGGAGATGATGAGGCCGTCGAGCAGCTCAACGATCGAAGGGTCGGTGCCAAGGGGCGGAAGGAGCACCGGCGTGCCGCCGGCGGCAACCACGGCCTCCACATAGGTTCCGGGAAGGATAACGGCGTCCGTCCTCCAGGCGCTCCATGCTGCCTCCTGGTAATAGGTGGTCAGCCCAATCCGGGGGCGGTAGGTGTCAGAGACGTTCGAAGACACGCTTGCGCTCCCAGTCCGTCACGGCGCTGTCGAAGGCCTTCAGTTCCACATCGGCCGCATGCACGTAGTGGCCGACCACCTCGTCCCCGAAGGCCTTGCGGGCGATCTCGCTGTCGGCCAGCAGCGCCCGCGAGTCGCGCAGGTTTGACGGAATCCGGTCGGCGTCCGACTCGTACGCGTTGCCGGTGGTGATCGGCTCAAGGGGAAGTTCGTTTTCGATGCCGTGGACGGCTGCGGCAATGAGCGCGGCAGCCGCAAGGTACGGGTTGACGTCCCCGCCGCCCACCCGGTTTTCAACCCGGAGGCCCGCCCCGTGCCCGACAACCCGCAGCGCGCAGCTGCGGTTGTCGAGGCCCCACGCGATCGCGGTGGGCGCGAAGCTGCCCTCAACAAACCGTTTGTAGGAGTTGATGTTTGGCGCAACGAGGTAGGCCAGTTCCTTGAGGGAGGCCAGCTGGCCGGCCACGAAGTGCTCCATGACCGGGCTGAAGCCGTGCTCGCCGTCGCCGGCGAGCACCGGGTTTCCCTCAAGGTCGGTGAGGCTGAAGTGGATGTGGCAGGAGCTTCCCTCGCGCTCGTTGTACTTGGCCATGAACGTGATGCTTTTCCCCTGCTGGGCTGCGATCTCCTTGGCCCCGTTCTTGTAGAAGGCGTGGTTGTCGCAGGCCCTCAGCGCTTCGGCGTACCGGAAGGTGATTTCCTGCTGCCCGAGGTTGCATTCACCCTTTGACGATTCAACAATGAGCCCGGCCGCTTCCATCTCGGTGCGGATCCTGCGGATCACCGGCTCCAGGCGTGCCGTGGCAAGCAGCGAATAGTCGATGTTGTAGCGGGTCGAGGGGGTCAGTCCTTCATAGTTCTTGTGCCAGGCCTCCTCGTAGCTGTCGTCGAACATGATGAACTCCAGTTCGGTGCCGATGTGGGCGCGGTAGCCCAGCGTCTCAAGCCGTTCGATCTGGGCGCGGAGGATCTGCCGGGGCGACTGGCTGACCGGCCGCCCGTCGAGCCACAGGATGTCGCATTGGATCATGGCGGTGCCCTGCAGCCAGGGGACGAGCCGCAGCGTTGAGAGATCCGGCCGCATGACCATGTCCCCGTAGCCGTTCGCCCAGGAGGACATTGCGTAGCCGTCCACGGTGTTCATTTCCACGTCAACGGAGAGGAGGTAGTTGCATCCTTCCGCCCCGTGCTCCAGGACGTCCTCGAGGAAGGACCTGGCTCCGCACCGCTTGCCCTGGAGGCGGCCCAGGGAGTCGGTGATTGCCACAACAACGGTGTCGATTTCGCCCGCAGCCACCTTGTCCCTGAGTTCTTCAACGCTCAGCTGGGCTTGTTGGGCATTTCCTGGCATCTGGTTTGTCATCTGATTCCCGTGACTTCCGTTTCGGTTTCGAGGGGAGCCGGCCGGCACGCGGCGGCCGGCCGGGATTGCCTTCAGCTCTTGAGTTCCGCCTCCGCAGCAGCAAGGCGGGCGAATTCCTCTTCGGGGGCGCCGGCGACGATGCGGTGGCGGCTGTAGAACCAGTAGTAGAGCAGTGCGGCACCAAAGATCGCCGCTGTGATGGATGCCGCAAGCACGTCGACGACGAAGGTCGCGACGACGGCGATCGCGGCGAGGATCAGTGCGACCGAGCTCGTTACGACGCCCCCGGGCGTCCGGTATCCCCGGGGAAGATCCGGTTCTTTCCTCCGCAGCACGATATGGGAGAGGTTGAGCAGGACGTAGGAGACGGTTGCGCCGAACACGGCGATGTTGATGAGCAGGCCGCCGTTGCCGGTCACGGCGGCAAGGATGAAGCCGATGGTGCCCGGGACGATGAGCGCCCAATAAGGGGTGCGCCGCCTGCCCGTCAGCGACAACCACTTGGGGAGGTAGCCGGCCCGCGAAAGCGCGAACAGCTGCCGGGAGTAGGCGTAGATGATCGAGAAGAAGCTGGCCACGAGCCCTGCCAGGCCCGCGTAGTTGACGAAGTCAGCCAGGGCCGTGTTTCCTCCGTAGGCGACGCGCAGCGCCTCGGGGAGGGGGTTGTCGGAGCCGCTCATCGCCGAGGATCCGGCCGCGCCCGGAACCAGGACGAGCATCAGGGCCCCGAAGACCACGAGGATCACGATGGCAGCGATGATGCCGCGCGGCATGTCCTTCTTCGGGTCTGCTGTTTCTTCGGCGGCCAGCGGCACGCCCTCGACGGCGAGGAAGAACCAGATCCCGTAGACGAGGGCACCGACGGCGCCGCTGATGCCCATCGGCAGGAAGGCGCTTGAGGCAGGGGAGCCATCGGGCACGATGTCGAAGAGATTCGCTGCGTTGAAGTGGGGGATCAGGCCGACGACGACAGCGGCAAGGGCCACGACAGCGATGACCGTGATCCCGAAGATCAACCGGAGTGCTTCACCCACACCGCGCAGATGGATCCCCACGAAGATCGCGTAGGTCACCAGGTAGACCGGCCAGGAGTTCGTGAGCCCGAAAAGGCCGAGGGCCTCGATGTAGCCGCCGATGAAGATCGCGATGGCGGCGGGCGCCACGGCGTACTCGATGAGCACCGCCATGCCCGTGGCGAACCCGCCCAGCGGGCCCAGCGCCCGCCGCGCGAACCCGTACCCCGCACCGGCGGCGGGAAGCGTGGAGGACAGTTCGGCCAGGGCGAAGACCATGCACGTGTACATGATGCCCATCAGCACGAACGCGATGAGGAGCCCTCCCCAGCCGCCCTCCGCGAGCCCGAGGTTCCACCCCGCGAAGTCCCCGGAGATGACGTACGCGACCCCGAGGCCTGCCAGCAGTACCCACCCAGCTGCTCCGCGCTTCAGTTGACGGTGCTCAAGGTACCCTTCGTCGCCCGAGGGCGGGTTGGAGGATGACATGGAGATCCCTTCTTCCAAGGGGCTAATGGTCTGTTATTAGTCCATAAATTTGACTTCAGTGTGGTGTACATCACCCTCTGCGTCAATAGGGCCACTTCGCAGATGCCCGCCGTAGTGAGCGGAATATCGCATCGTTGCCGCCGCCGGCCGGAATAGGATGGGGGAATGGAGAAGGAATCGTTTGAGGCTCCCGCCCTGTTTCTCCGCCCCGTTCGGCACGGAAACGCCTTCGAGGAAACCATTGAACGGCTTCTTCGGAGTATCAAGCTGGGATTATTTGCGGCAGGGGATAAACTCCCCGCCGAGCGGGAATTGGCTGAGCTGCTGGGTGTGTCGCGGGCGACCCTGCGCGAGGCCCTGTCAGCGCTCCAGAAGGCCGGATACGTCGAGGTGCACCGCGGCCGGTATGGCGGTACCTACATCTCCAAGCGGGGACCGGTGGAACCGGGGGAGCAGGCCGAGCTCGACCCCGTTGAGGTTGAGGATGTGCTTGTGTTCCGCAACGTCCTCGAACCGGCTGCGGCGTCCCTGGCCGCCAAGGCCCGGCTTTCGCCCGCACAACGCAGGCACCTGCTGGATACGCTGGCCGAGGTGGCCAACGCGACGGCCGATGCCTACCGGCCGAAGGACGCGAGGTTCCACGTGGCTATTGCTGAAATCGCCGGTTCTCCCAGCCTTGCCGCCGCGGTGGCCGACGTCCGCGCCCGGGTCAGCGACCTCCTTGACCGCATACCCTTTCTTGAACCCAACCTTGAGCATTCCAACCGCCAGCACCAGCAGATCGTCGATGCGATCCTCCGCGGCGATGACGAGGAAGCCTACCGAAGAACCCAGGACCACCTGCAGGGAACGGCCTCGCTCCTTCACGGGTTTCTTGGCGTGTCCGGATCGCCGGCATCGCCCTCCCGGTCGGCCGGAGGGAAATCAGTGCGGTAGGAAATGGGTTAACGGCCGGTTCAATCCAGCCCCATGGCGCTCCGGACCTCCGTGAGGATGTGAAGCATGAATGCCTCGGCCGAATTCGCGTTTCCCGCAGCCACTGCCTTCGCGACCCCTTCATGCGCATCGAGCGCCTCAGGGCTTGGATGGAAGGGCATGAGGCCCTGCCGGGTGCGGCCCGTAAGCACCTCTTCGACAATTGCGTCGAGTGCCGCGAACATTTCGTTGCCGCTGCTGTGAAGCAGGAGGCGGTGAAAGGAGATGTCGGCTTCAAGGAACGCGTCAAGGTCGCCTGCCTCCCCTAAACGCCTCAGCTCGGCGGCCAGCTCGGTCAGCTGCTCGCGCTCGGCCGGACCGGCGTGCCGGGCGGCTCCCGCCGCCGCGATCGGTTCGACGGCCAGGCGCAGTTCGGTCAGGCTCCTGAACTGCTCGGCCCGGCGCGCGGACGCCAACCGCCACCGGACAAGCTTGGGATCGAAAACGTTCCACAGCTTCCGGTCCTGCACGACGATGCCCACCCGGCGCCGTGAATAGACGAGGTTGATCGACTCGAGGACGCGCATTGCATCGCGGGCCAGTGTCCGGGAGACGCCGAACTGCTGCTGGATCTCCTCAAGGGTCAGCCGGCGGCCCGGGGCGAGTTCGCCGGCGACGATGGCTTCTCCAAGGGCCTCAAGGACCTGGTGATGGAGGGCGGGCGCGTTGACGCCCGTCAGGGGTCCGGTGTGCGGTGTCTCCGCCATGGCCTGCCTCTCTGTGCTACGCATCGCACCCAACGAGAATACCGACATATTTCGTCAAAGGTATGACCAGTTCGAGGAAAGGTAGTACCAATCAGCCGTGAAGTGCTATCTTGTTGATCGCGGCCACCGCCCGCGGTCCTGCCAAGTCAACGACGCCTTTCGGAGCAGAGCATGGAGCATCCTCCAGTCCACCTTGTAGTGATGGGTGTTGCCGGTTCCGGCAAGACCACGATCGCCACCGCACTCTCGCAACGCCTCGGCTGGTCCATGGCCGAAGCCGACGAGTTCCACCCGCAGGCCAACATCGAAAAGATGAGCCACGGCATTGCGTTGGACGACGAAGACCGCTGGCCCTGGCTGCGGAGCATCCGCGATTGGATGACCGGCCAGGCCCAGGCGGGACACAGCACCGTGCTCACCTGCTCAGCGCTCAAGCGAAGCTACAGGGACCTGCTGGCAACGGCTGACGGCTCAGTCCTCTTCCTCCACCTCACCGGTGATCCGGCACTGCTTGCCGAACGCATGCTCGGACGCTCCGGCCACTTCATGCCGCCGACCCTGCTGCCGAGCCAGCTGGCGGCCCTTGAACCGCTCGACGACGGCGAACTCGCCGCCGGCAGCATGGAACTGGACATCAGCCACACTCCCGAGCAGCTGGTCGAGGAGATCCTTGCGGCACTTAAGCGCCGCAACGGCGGGGGACCGCTGCCTCCCTCGGCGCTGTAATCCCCAATCCGCTAATCACATTCCATTGTCTGAAGGAGATACATGACCATCGAAGGATGGACTCAAACGCTCAGCGCGGGCCCGCTGCTGCTGATCGCCGCCGCGGCAATAGCCGTGCTGCTCTTCCTCATCATCAAGCTGCGCCTCCACGCCCTGCTTGCGCTGATCCTTGTCAGCCTCGGCACGGCCTTCGCCACCGGCATTCCGGCGAACCAGGTGGTTCCGGTCCTCATCAACGGCTTCGGCACCACGCTCGGAACCGTCGCGCTGCTTGTGGGCCTTGGGGCGATGCTTGGACGCATCGTCGAGACCAGCGGCGGCGCCAAGGCACTTGCCGACTACCTGATCGGCAAGTTCGGGGAGCACCGGGCGCCCTTCGCGCTGGGCCTTGCATCACTGATCTTCGGGTTCCCCATCTTCTTCGACGCCGGGCTGGTGGTGATGCTGCCGGTTGTCTTCGCCGTTGCGCACCGCCTCGGTGGAGGCGTCCTCCGGTACGGTCTTCCCGCAGCCGGCGCCTTCTCGGTCATGCACATCTTCCTGCCGCCCCACCCGGGCCCGGTGGCGGCATCAACCTTCTTCGAAGCCAACGTCGGCCTCGTCGTCATCGCCGGCCTGATTGCCGCGCTGCCCACCTGGTACGTCGCCGCCTACCTGTACGGCCTGAGGACGGGCAGGAAACTTGTCCTGCCCGTACCCGAGCTGCTCGGCCACGCCGATGCCGAAGCCGAGGCCCGTCCGCCGCGTTTCGGGACAGTCGTCGGGGTGCTGTTGTTGCCGCTTGTCCTCATCTTCCTCAACACCGGGCTTAACACCGCAGCAGCCTCCGGCCTGCTGCCCGCCTCCGCCGAGGATGCGTCCTGGTTCCAGGTGCTCCGCGCGATTGGTGAGACTCCCGTGGCCCTGCTGATCTCCGTCCTCGTGGCAATGTTCGTCCTGGGCAAGCGCCGGGGCACCAGCGGAACCACCCTGGAAAAGCTCCTTGAGTCCTCACTGGGCCCGGTCTGCTCGGTCATCCTCATCACCGGCGCCGGCGGAATGTTCGGCGGGGTCCTTCGCACCTCGGGCATCGGTGCGGCGCTGGCGGACGTGCTGGGCGGGGTCGGCATCCCCCTGATCGTCGCGGGCTTCATGATCTCCGCGATCCTGCGCATCGCGCAGGGTTCGGCAACGGTCGCGCTGACGACGACCGCCGGCCTCATCGCTCCGGCAGTCGCGCAAGCGGGCTTCAACGGCATGCAGGTGGCGGCGCTGGTGATCGCGGTGGCCGCAGGCTCCGTTGTTGTCTCCCACGTCAACGACTCGGGATTCTGGCTTGTTGGACGTTTCTTCGGCATGGACGTCAAGACAACCCTGATGACCTGGACCGTGATGGAGACGCTCATCGGCGTGATGGGCTTCATCATTGCCGCGGCAATCTTCGGGCTCGCCGGCCTGGCCGGGTAGCGCCGCCGCCAACGCCACTTCCGACAGGAGCGGCCCGGAACCCGCCTTCAGCGTGGGTTCCGGGCCGCTCTTTCCGTGTGCCGGCCGGGCGTCAGAGGCGTGCGGAGGGGAATACGGCCAACCCGGCGGCGACGACGTGTGTCGCCGGCTGCGCGGCGGCACCGGACGCCGCCACCTACCAGGGCAGGAACCGCTGGCGGAAACGGCGGAATGCGAAGCCCCGCGCGTTCCGCCGCGAATGCAGAAGGGGCGCTCCCGGTGGTTGATCCGCCGGGAGCGCCCCTCATCTACTGTGATCTACTGTGCTGTTCGTTCAGTTGGTGCCTACGGCTCAGAGGCCGTACTTCTCAAGGAGCCGCAGCCAGACTTCACTGACCGTCGGGAACGACGGAACCGCGTGCCAGAGCCGATCGAGGGGGACCTCGCCGGCAATAGCGATCGTGGCCGCGTGAAGCATTTCGGCCACCTCCGGTCCGGCGAAGGTCGCACCGATGATGACCTTGCGGTCCTCATCGACGACCATCTGCGCCCAGCCCTTGTATCCCTCGGAGTGGAGTGCGGAACCGGCGACCGCGATCGGCAACGAGATCTCCGAGGCGTTGACGCCGTCCTTCTGCGCCTGCTCGAGCGTCCGTCCCGCCATGGCGATTTCCGGATCGGTGAAGACCACCTGCGGCACGGCGTAGGAGTTGGCCGTCGAAGCGTACTTGCTCCACCGCTCAACATCGTCACCGAGCGTACCGGCCGCGCGGGCGGCGATTGCGTCACCGGTGGCACGGGCCTCGTACTTGCCCTGATGGGTCAGCATCACCTTGTCGGCCGCGTCACCGAGGACATACAGCCAATCGCCGGCGCTGCGGACCCGCCCCGTGTCATCGGAGGGAAGTCCCTTTGGGCTGAGCCCGAGATCCTCAAGGCCGAGCCCGTCCAGCGCCGGCCGGCGGCCGGTTGCCACGAGCAGCTTCTCGGACTGGATCGTCTCACCGCTGTCGAGGGTGACGGTGACGGCATTCTCGCCGTTCTTGGCGACGTTCCGGACGCCGGTGCGGGTCAGGACACGGATCCCTTCCTTTTCAAGGGCGTTCTTCACGATTTCGGTCGCCGGTGCCGGGAACCCGCCGAGGATTTCCGAGCGGGCGATGATCGTTACCTTCGTGCCGAGCCGGGAGAAGGCCTGGGCCAGCTCCGTGCCGGCCACGCCTGCTCCGATGACGGTGATCGACTCCGGGACATCATCAACTGCCACAAGCTCGCGGGTACCCCAGAACGGGGTCTCATCGAGCCCTTCAATGGGGGGAACCACGGGAACGGATCCTGTGGCGATCACCACAGCCTGACGGGCCTGGAACGTCGTGACCGTCCCGTCCTGGGCCGTCACCTCAACCTCACGCTCACCGGAAATGCGCCCGTAACCGCGGGCCAGGGTGATTCCCTGCTGTGCCACCCACTGCGCCTGACCCGAGTCGTCCCAGTTGGCCGCGAAGGCGTCGCGCCGGGCGAACACCTGCTCCGCATTGAGGGATCCGGTGATGGCTTCGCGCGCTCCCGGCAGGGACTGGGCCGTGGAAAGGGCCACGCCGGATCGGATGAGCGCCTTGGAAGGCATGCAGGCCCAGTATGAGCACTCGCCACCGACCAACTCGGACTCGACCAGCACCGCGGTCAGACCGCCCTTGACCGCGCGGTCTGCGACGTTCTGTCCGACCGGACCGCTGCCGATGATCACAACGTCAGTCGTCTGTACTTCAGTCACTATCAATAACCTTCCACAATGTTGAACCGGGCGCACCCGGCTCACCTGGATCCGTATCCCGGACCCGAAATTCTTCTGTTTGCCGCCCCCGGCCTCTCGGCCGGTCGGCACTTCACGGGCGCGGACTGCCAGCGCCTACCCGCAACGGGATGCAGCACCCCGTCTATTCCTCCAAAGAACCCACGTCCAAACACGTGGAATCCGGGAGGAAACGCACTTTCATTGGTGTATTTGTATTTGCGTAGTCTCCAACTGTTAGGGCACTAAGAAAATTCCCCGGACCGTCGTGCCTGCATCTCTGCGGCGCCGGCCCGACCGGTGGCGTCGTCCGATGCCTGTCCGGGCGGTGTCCGCCGGCCAACGCGGATACGTCCCAGCCCTGTTGCTGTGCCGGTTACTGGGGGACCATGACTTTCATGAAACCCAACGCCTCACCCCCGCCGGGCAATCCAGCCCGCACCATGACGGCTTGGACCACCAGCGGTGACGGCATCGAGAAGCTCTCGCAGGGCCGGGTGCCCTTGCCGGAACCGGGTCCGGGGGAAGTCCTGGTCAACATCGCGGCCCTGTCACTTAACTACCGGGACCTGCTGGTCGTCAACGGCGTGGACGGCTGGAAGCCTGCGGGGGCTACGGTGCCTATCTCCGATGCCGTCGGCACTGTTGTGGGAGTGGGTGAGGGGGTGGTTCGATTCGCCGTTGGGGATAGCGTGTCGGCTCTGTTCCTTCCCCGATGGCGATCCGGCCCGCTTACCCGCGAAACGTATGTGTTGCCTACCGGCGGGCCCGTCAACCGGGGAATGCTTGCCGAGTATGTGGTCATCGACCAGGAGGAGGCTGTGCGCACTCCGCGCAGCCTTGACGCGGGGCCCGCCGCAGCACTCCCGATCGCCGCCCTCACCGCCTGGCATGCGGTGGCACGCCGCAGCCGCGTCCAGCCAGGACAGACGGTACTCATCCACGGCACGGGGGGGGTGTTGCCTTGTTTGCGCTGCAGTTCGTCGTCGCGCGCGGTGGCATCCCCATCATCACCTCAAGCAGCGACGACAAGCTGAGCAAAGCGCTCGCGCATGGTGCGGCCAGGGCGATCAACTACAAGAAGACCCCAGACGTCCCCGCCGAAGTGCTGGAGTTCACGTCGGGGGAGGGGGCCGACCACGTCCTTGAGACGGTGGGGGGCGAAAACCTCAACCAATCCCTCGAAGCCGTCAAAATCGGGGGGACAATCAGCTTCGTGGGGCTCATCGCCGGCCTCGCTGCGCAGGTGAAGACGTACGAGTTTGTCACGAAGAACGTTGACCTTCACGGGATCGAGACCGGATCGCGCGACATGTACGTGGAGATGGCCCGTTTCGTCGACGAGCGCGGAATTCGGCCCGTGATCGACTCCACTTACCCGGTCCACAGGGTCCAGGAAGCGCTCCACCACCTCGAAGGGGGCGGGCACTTCGGCAAGATCGTGATCGTGTTCCCCACCCCCCGCTGATTCCTCAGCCCGGACCGGCGTGGCCGGTCCGGGCTGAAGCCCCCCGTTCGTGGGTTGATCAGGCTCCGTAGCCACCGTCGATGTTCAGGACGGTGCCGGTGACGTAGGACGCCCCGGGGCTGGCGAGGAAGAGGACGCCCGCGGCGATCTCCTCGGGACGGGCGAAGCGGCCCAGGGCCGTGTACGAGTTGAAGACCTCGGCCATGTCGCCGGTTTCCGGGTTCATCTCGGTGTCGGTGTAGCCGGCCTGGAGGACGTTGATGTTGATGCCCCTTGCCGCGAGGTCGCGCGAGGCACCCCTGCTGAAGCCGGCGAGTGCGGACTTGGCGCCGGCGTAGTCGGCCAGTCCCGGCGAGCCGACGCGCGTGCCGACGCCCGAGCCGATGCTGATGATGCGCCCGCCCTCGGGAAGGTGCGGGATGGCTGCGCGGATAGCCGCGACGATGTTGGTGTAGTTGATGCGATGCTGGCGTTCGATGGCGTCGAAGTCCTCGAATTCGCTGGCCACCGGAGCCCACACGGTGATGCCGGCGTTGTTGACGAGGATGTCCAGCTTGCCGAAGTGCTCGACGACGCGCTCGATCAGTGCAACAGCCTGGGCCTGGTCGGACTGGTCGGCCTGGAAGGCGGCGGCGCGCACGCCGTCGGCCTGGAGTTCGGCGACGGTCTTCTCGGCCGATTCGGTGTTTCCGGCGTAGCTGATGGCCACGTCCGCTCCGGCCTTCGCGAAGGCCCGCGCCGTCGCTCCGCCGATGCCGCGGCTTCCGCCGGTGACGAGTACTACTTTGCCTGCAAATTCCTGTGACATGTTGAGTGAATCCGATCCGGGCGGTGCCGCCCAAGTTATTGACTGACAAATACAAAACCCGCGGAAGTGGGATAATATTCCCAGCGGTATAAAAATTTTGATGGCGGCATCGGCGAAGCGTGTGGCCGGCGGGGCGGGTCCTCCGGTTTGATCCGCAACGGCCCCCACGGGGAGGCCCGACCCGGCGAAATCGTAGGGTTCAGTGCAACAGATAGGAGAGGTCATGGCGTGGAGCGTTGTGGTCCCGGTAAAGACCCTCGATGTCGCGAAGTCCCGGCTCCGGGACCGGCTCGACGGTGTGGCGGATCTCGCCCTCGCGTTCGCCCTGGATACGGTCGCGGCGGCCCAGCAGAGCCGCTCCGTCGCCCGGGTTGTCCTCGTGACAAACGACGACCGCGTGCGGGCGGCGGTCCCTGCGGGAGTGCAGGTGGTTTCGGACCCGGGCCGGGGACTCAACCCCGCGGTATCCGCAGGCCTGAGGTACCTCGGACCGGGGTGGGCCGCAGTATTGACCGCCGACCTGCCGGGACTGACGGGGGCCGATGTCGACGCCGCTTTGGCGGAGGCCTGCCGGTTCGAGCGGTCGATGGTGACCGACCACTCCGGTCAGGGAACCACTCTTTTGGCTGGACGCGCCCTGGACCTGCATCCCCAGTTCGGTGCGGGGTCGCGGCGGCGCCATGAAGGGCGCGGACATACGGTGCTGGACGTTCCGCTTTCGTCGCCGCTGCGCTGGGATGTCGACACCCCGGGCGACCTGGCCCACCTGCTGCGCGGTGGTGTTGGTCCGGAGACAACGCGCGTCATTGCGGCCCTCGAGGGAAGGGCCGCCTAGGCTTCGCGGGCAACGGCGGCGAGGCAAAGCGCTGCAGCCACCATCTCCGCGGACGCTTCGTCGCTGCTCATCCACAGGGGGACAGCCCGAGCGGTGATGCCGGCATCCTTCAGCGGAGCCAGGGCGGCGTCATCGGTTGTATCAACCAGCCACCCGTCAAGGATCCCGCCGGCGGAGCGCGGACCGTAGGAGAGACCGACGGCTGCAGCCGAAACCTCAACCCCGACAGTGCGCAGGCACAGTTCGGCCATGCCGCGGACTGCGGCGCCGCCGATGATGGGCGAAACCCCGACGACCGGAGCCGGGCTATCCCGGAGGGCCTGGGCAATGCCGGGCAGGGTGAGGATCGTGCCGATCGACACAACGGGATTTGAGGGCGCGAGCAGCACCACGTCGGCCGTGGCAATCGCCTCAACGGCGGCAGGAGCGGCTGATGCGGACTCAAGTCCCCGTTGAATGAACCGCCGCGTGGGAAGAGCGCCGCGGTGGCGCACCCACCACTCCTCGAAGTGGATCAGCCGGGTCCGCCCGTCCTCGTCCGTGACTTCGACGTGCGTCTCAACCTCGTCGTCGGTGGCCGGAAGCAGCCGGATCCCGAGGTTCCAGCGGGCGGCGAGCCGTTCGGTGACCTGCGTAAGTGAGAGTCCTTCCCGGAGCAGGGCGGTGCGGGCTATGTGGGTGCCGAGGTCGAGATCCCCCAGGGTGAACCAGGGCCAGCCCACGCCATAGGCGGTGAGTTCGGCGCTGACCCGTTCGGACTCCCCGGCCCTTCCCCAGCCGCGCTCGGCGTCGTTGGCCCCGCCGAGCGAGTACATGATCGAATCGAGGTCGGGGCAAACCCGCAGCCCGGTCAGCCATGCATCGTCCCCGGTGTTGGCGACGACCGTGATGTCCAGGTCCGTTGTGGCCGCCAGTGCCCGGGCGCCGCGGACGAAGCGCGCGCCGCCTACCCCGCCGGCGAGGATCGTCAGTTTGCTCATTGGGCAGCCTCCTTCAGGGCCGCCGCGAGACCTGCGGCGTACCCGGCGGCGTAGGCTTCATTGGATCCCTGCCGGAACATGTCCTCGGCGGGCGGCCGAACCAGGCTCCGCGCCCCCGGGGTCCGCGTCAGGGCGTCGTCGTCGACCACCAGGTGGGAAAGTCCGCGCACCACTGCCACCGGGATCCCGGCTGCTTTGCCCTTGACCAGGTCGGCTGCCGCGGCGATCTCATCGGCCACCGCGGGCATCGACACCTTGAGGAGGTTGCCGGCGCTGTCCCGGGTGCCCCGAAGATCCTCAAGCACCTCGACTCCTGCCGCTCCAATCGCCGCATCGGTCTGGCCCTGCCGCCAGGCCCGGCCAAGCGTGTCGGCCATGATGACCCCCACGCGCACGCCCGGCGCGCGCCGCAGCTCGGTGCAGAGCCGCAGTGCCGAGGCGTCAGGATCGATGGGCAGGAGCAGGACCGTTCCGGCCGCAGTGTTGCTTGTATCGACCCCTGCCGCGGCCGCGACAATTCCGTTGCGGTTTTCGACGATGCGCGTAGTGCCGCCCGGGTGGTGCCTTGTGGCAACCACCCTGACGGTTTCCCGGGTGATTGCCTCCTCGCGGTCGGCGGCCGGGATGATGCGTCCTTCGGCCTTCGAGAAGATCTTCGAGGACACCACGAGGATGTCGCCGTCGAGTAGACCGCCGGCCGCGGCAACGCGGATCACCTCCGCCAGATCCGTTCCTTCGGTGATTTCCGCGATGCCCTCAAGCGGGAAGATCGTCAGAGGCTGCATGTTCACCACTTCAGGGCGGGAAGGACGCTCCGGGAGAACTCGTCGATCCATTCCCGCTGGTTTCGGCCGACGTTGTGCAGGTAGATGGTGGTGAAGCCGATGTCGATGAAGCGCTGAATGTGGGCCCGGTGGACGTCGGGGTCGGCGGAGATGACCATGCGGCCTTCGAAGTCCTCCGGCCGGACCAGCTTCGCCATCTGTTCAAGCTCGAAGGGCGACCGGATGTCCCCCTTGGGGAACTTCATGCCGCCGTTCGGCCACTCAGTCAGTGCATTGGCCATGGCCTGCTCATCCATATCTGCCCAGCTGAGGTGGAGCTGGAGCACCTTGGGAAGGCTGCCCGGGTCCTTTCCCGCCTCAACCGCCCCCGAATGGAACCGCTCGAACAACATCTCAATCTTCTCAAGCGGCGCCCCCACGGTGATGAGCCCGTCGGCGTGCTTGCCTGCACGCTTTGCGGTGACGGGTCCGGCCGTCGCGACATGGATTTCCGGAGGCACATCGGGCATCGTCCACAGCCGCGTCGATTCCATCTTGTAGTACTGGCCGTTATGCCGGACGTCCCTGCCCGCCAGGGACGCGGTGAACAGTTTGTTGATGATCTCGATCGCCTCGAACATCCGGTTGATCCGCTCAGGAACCTCCGGCCAGTACCCCCCGACAATGTGTTCGTTGAGCGCCTCGCCCGATCCCAGCCCGAGCCAGTGCCTTCCCGGGTACATTGCGGCAAGGGTGGCGGAGGCCTGGGCCACCATGGCGGGATGCCAACGGAACGTTGGAGTGGTGACCCCGGGACCGAAGCTTCCCCTGGTGCGCTCGCCGACGGCGGCAAGAACGTTCCAGACAAACGAGGAGTGCCCCTGCGCCGGCACCCACGGCTGGAAGTGGTCTGCGGCCATCACGCCGCTGAACCCTCTTTCCTCGGCGTAGGCCGCGAGAGCCACCGCTTCGGTTGGATGGAACTGCTCGAGCATTGCGGCATAGCCGATGTTCGATCGAGGGGTCATCAGGTCACCTTTTCGTCGGGGGTGGGCGCTGCGCAGGGGGTCCGGGTTCTACCGGCTGGCCAGCGGTGACAGCTCGCGCCACTGGGCTGTGGGGAGACCGCGTTCACCGGACATCACGTGCAGGGCCACATGGTCGGCTCCTGCAGCATGGTGCTCGGCGATGCGCTCCGCGACCTTGTCGACGCTGCCCCAGGCGACGGTCGCGTCGATCAGGCGGTCGCTGCCGCCGGGAACGAGGTCCTCGTCGGTGAAGCCCAGCCGGCGCAGGTTTGCCTGGTAGGCGGGGAAACCGATGAACATGCCGACGCCGCGGCGTGCGATTTCGCGAGCACGCGCCGGATCGCTCTCAAGGACGACGCCGAGGTGTGGTGCGATGAGGGCATCGCTGCCGAGGGCCTCACGGTAGCTGGCGTTCGATTCAGCGGTCACGAGGAAGGGATGGATCCCTGCCGTGCGGCGCCCGGCGAGCTCAACCATCCGCGGCCCGAGCGCGCCGAGCAGGCGCTGCTGGCGGGGGAGTGCCGGGACCGCGCCGTCAATCATGTCCAGGTACTTGTTCATCTCCCTGATGGGGGTGGTGAAGTCCTTTCCGACGGCGGCGGCCGAGTGGGGGTTGCTGACCCCGAATCCGCTCATCAACCGGGGCCCGAACTTTCGGGTCAGGCGGTCGTGCTCGGCCGGTGCGGCATCGGCGTCCGTGCCCCAGATGCTCATGACACCGAAGGCGACGGCCGCTTCAGCGCCGGCTCCGAGCATGCGCTCCGAGGCGGACCACATCCCCGGGCCGCCGGCGCCGACGAGCCAGATGGCGCCCCAGCCCTGGGAGTGGAGCTCGGCAGCAACCTCTGCCCCTGCTGCAGGTTCGACCCCGCTCAGCTCGACGCTCCAAATGCCGACGGTGCCGAGATCAACAGGCGCGTTCTGGGAATTCAAAATAGGTCTCCATTGTCCAGGTGCCGGCACGGCGTCTATGGCCGGCCAGCCCGTTTGGTGTTTGTGGTTGTGGGCGGAGGGTTGAAGGTCCTCGGCGGGGTGCCCTGGTCCGGGTTTGTGGGTGTCAGGCGGTCCAGCCGCCGTCGTTGGAGATGGTGGCTCCGGTGAGGTAGTTCGCTGCGTCGCTGGCGATCCAGGCGACGAGGGCTCCGACGTCGGC
>NZ_JBZCNJ010000013.1:0-37452 GCF_058269255.1 Arthrobacter sp. TJ-217 | reverse complement strand
ACCCACCCTCCCGGGGCGGAACCGGCACCCGCCAGGCCCGCCCCGGGCACTCCCTGCCTCCTACCTCCTGCCTCCTGCCTCCTGCCTCCTGCCTCCTGCCTGAAAGAGCGTCCCGCAATGGCCATCCATTCAACCCACCGCCTCGACCCCGGGGCCTCCCGGACGGAGGCGCTCCCTTCGGCATCATCTGGATGAGGCCGGGCCGAGTTCTCACCGACGCGTGAGTCCCGATGCAAACTGCCGGCAGCTTGCGCTTCTTCTCCCGGAGCCGTGTTGGTGAGCGGCACCGGGAGGCTGAACGACAAATCGCGGACCTAAAGGCATTGGGACTCACCGCCCGGGAGCTCGATCTCCGTGAGCACGTCCGGCGAACACTCGCCGGGCACCTCGGTGACCCTGAATTCCTGTGGGTCCGCGGTGGAAACGTCTTCATGCTGCGCGCCGCCATGGCGCAATCAGGCATGGATGAAATCATCATGGATCGTCTTCAGAAGGACGAGTTCGTTTACGCGGGGTTCAGCGCCGGCGCCTGCATCCTCTCCCCCACCCTCTCGGGTCTGGAGGAGCGCGACTCAAGGGCTGACTGCCTGGCCACATACGGCATCCGGTTCTACGGCCTGAACATCCTCGACCGCCCCGTCGTGCCCCACCTTCAGTCCCCGGAGCACCCCGAAAACGAAGCCCTCACCAGAATGGCCGCCCGATATGACCATGCCATTGCCCGCTGGGCGGCGTCCATCATCCGTCCCGGCGAGAACCTCCTGCTTGACGCCGGCTCCACGGTGGGCGCACTGGCCCACGAACTGCGCGGGTTCGATAACCTTTCTGTCACCACTCCCGGCATCAACACCCTGCAGGAGTTGGCCGACTCCGAGGGCATTGAGGTGGACTGCCTGGGCGGCCGGCTGCGAAGCCTCAGCCAGAGCTTCGTGGGACCCTTGGCCGAAGCTGCGCTGGAACGGATGAGCTTTGACCGCGTCTTCCTCGGCGCCGATGCCGTCACGGCCGAAGATGGGATCTGCGAGGCCGACCACGCCCAGACCAGGCTTAAGGAACTTATGGCCCGGCGCGGGGGCAGCATTTACGTCCTCGCTCATTCAACCAAGCTCGGCCTCCGGCCGTTCCATGCCTGGACGCAGCTCCCGCTGCCTTGGACGCTGGTGACAGACGATGGAGCTGAGCCGTCTCAGCTGTGGAAGTTTCGGGACGTCGGTGTGGTTGTTGAGGTGGCAGAGGTTTCAGGCCGCACCCCCTGAACCCGATTCTGATGCAGCCTCGCTGCCGGTTCTCTCCGTCCACGGGGCGCACGCCGCTCCTCGACTTCGATGGCCGTCAAGGCCGTGGGTGCGAGGGCGAACTTCCGGCGTACTGTACGCGGCATCGCGTATAGAAGCGAATCGGCGATTCCATCAGCTTTGTCGGGACAGGATAGCCGCTCCATGCCCCGCTACTCGCAGAGCCCTGATGACCCGCCCTACGGTCTCATCGAGAACGAAGACGGTCACGCTTCGGAAGCCGAGAATCGCTGACAGGTGTTGTGGCTAGTCTGGATCCCGAAGTATCCATACACACGTGGAAGTGCCCGACGGCGACTTGCTGTCTTGCAACCCATGGGTTGCAAGACAGCTTTGGGGTACACGGACCTAGAGGGGGTTGCTCTCGTCCCGTGCGACTCGGGCCCGGTGGAGGTCACGAACCTTGTGAACCAGCTCCGGGCAGGGACCCTCGACGAGCACACCAGGGGCCACCTGGTTGATTGGCAGTGTGGCCACCGGCGGTGGCGCCTCACCGAGTTCGCGCAGCCATTGATCGAGCTGCTCCGAGGACGAGACATAAACAATGCGGCCCAGCCCAACCCAGGCATGGGCAGCAGCACACATGGGACAATGTTCCCCGGAGGTATAGACCGTCGCCCCGGCCCGTTCCTTGGGCGTCAGGTGAGCGGCGGACCATCGGGCGATCTCGAACTCCGGGTGGCGGGTCCGGTCGCCACCGGCCACCTGGTTTCGGTCCTCGAAGAGCACCGTCCCCTCCGCCGAGGCAAGCACGGAACCGAAAGGTTCGTCCCCAGCCTCAAGTGCTTCGCGCGCCAGCTCAACGCATCGCCCCAAGTGATTCAGGTCGGTCTCTGTGATACCCATGCGGAACAGCTTAAGGCAATGCCCGCGTTGGAAAAGGAAACTGGTCACGTCCCTGCGCGCATGAACCTTTCGAAAGAGATGCGGTCCGCGCGTCGACCGGCCGCAGCGGATACATCGATTTCTTTTGAGCCGGCGTTGCCCCTCCTGTCTCAGTTTTTCAAATCCGGGTTCCCGAGCCGTGCGGCGCACTCGGTGGATCGTTCTGTGGCTCCGGCCCGCCCCCGGGGCGGCCCTGCGTGCCGGGGTTCCGCCTGGCTTGCCGTTTGCGCTGCCACGCCAGACGAGTCTTCCTGCCGGCCCGCCGGAAGATCCCCACCGTGAGGTGGGCCACGAGCACCATTGCGGTGACAGAGAACAGACCGAAGAAGAGGCCGCCCAGAAGCAGCAACCACGCCACCCCGGCCGAATACTCCACCAGGTAATCGCTTCTTCTAGGGCCCGGCACAAGCACCTCAGCCGGAGGCTCCACAATTCCCGTCAACCATCCAACAGACTCTACGGCGTAGCTGAAGGAAATCGCACCGAGAACCACGCACACAGGCACAAGCACCGCATTGAGCAAACCCCTGCTGAACCGATCCTCAGTCGACGTCGGCATCATAAGAAACCTCATTATCCCCCCTCATATGCCGCCGCAGCGACGCCTCAAAGGCATCGCCCCGCCCGCCACTGTACCGGCGCCGGACCGGCCGTGCCGGATTCTTCGAACCCCGGACCTGGCGTACGGTGAACACTCCGGCCTTCTTCTGCCGCCTTGGACCCGCCCGGAAAAGTGTCCGCTGATGGATCCGCTTACGAGGATCTTCGGAACTGTGGACCGCTTGACTCTTGCGGCGGCTGGAAGCCGGGACAATGACTTGTATGCGCCTTTATCTGTCGTCGTACCAGTTGGGCAGCCATCCTGAAGTACTTTCGGACCTAGTGCGGGGTTTAAGGCGCGGCTGGGTGATCCTCAACGCCCTCGACGGAGGCGATGATGAGAGGCGGCACCGGGAAGCCGAACGGCAGATAGCGGGTCTCGAGGCGCTGGGACTAACAGCCCGCGAGCTCGATCTCCGTGAGCATGACGCAGGAACCCTCGCTGCGCACCTCGGAGACCCTGACTTCCTATGGGTCCGCGGCGGAAACGTCTTCGTGTTGCGCGCAGCCATGGCGCAGTCGGGCATGGATGAGCTCATCGTAAACGGTCTCCATGAGGACGCGTTCGTCTACGCCGGGTTCAGCGCCGGCGCCTGCATCCTCTCCCCCACACTCTCGGGTCTGCAAGAGTGCGACTCAACGGCTGACTGCCTGGCCACGTACGGCAGCGTCAGATTCGACGGCCTGGGCATCCTCGACCGCCCCGTCGTGCCCCACCTTCAGTCCCCGGAACACCCCGAAAACGAAGCCCTCACCAGGCTGGCCGCTCGATACGACCGGACGAATCAGCCGTACTGGCCGCTGCGAGATGACAAGGCACTGATGGTCAACGGCAACACAACGACGCTCATCTGAGCCACGGCAAGACAAGGAGCCATTCACCCACGCGGTCCTCGTGTGCTGTCGCGCTCAGAGATCGGTTTTCGGACGCGTCTCAGCAGTAGTGACACGTATCGTCGAACCATGAAAGTGCAGCCGATTGATCCTCGTGATGTGAAGTATGAGAACGATTCTCCTACCTTTCGGGTCTACTTCTGGACCGGTGACGGAAGCGAGAAGGACGAGTGGGAGCTATCCGAAACCGATCTGGACGCTGTTTTGGAGTGGATACCGGAGCATAGCAACGGTAGATCTCATAGCCTCTGGGTAGTAGATAAAGGTCTCAATGAAGTGACCGCTATCCGGTTGCGGGGCATCGATTTGGATGCAGCCCCAGAAACGTGGCCGAAGTGGGCAACTCAAGTGTTTCTGTAGCCGATCCTCTAGCGAAACCTCGCCTGAGGGAAGCAGCTTCAACACCATCGGCGTGATTTAGAGGGCCCATCCGGGGAATCGACAAGCGTTGCTATGGTGCCAATCATGGGAATCACCGAAACACAGCGCGCAGCTCTGAGCCAGATGCTCGACACAGCGGCCGACCTCGACCGTTGGCGACTCAGGGCTCGCCGAGTGGAAGAACCTGAGCGTGGAAGCGAGCTCGCGGTCGACGATGAGATCTTCCAGCGCATGGCAATCAGTCAGCTTGCACGGCTATCTCTCATCGCCGCGCGCGAGCACCTTCGCCTCGCGCTCGACGCCATCCAGGCGAAGCAGCTGTACCCCTCGTCACATTTCACGGTGCTGCGAGGGGCCCTGGTCGGCGCGTCTCAAGCCATTTGGATCTTGGGACCCCAGGAACGCGATGTGCGCCGGGAGCGAGGTCTGACCGTCCTCACAGAGATGTACGTCCAAATGGACAAGTACTACGGCTTTCTCGACAGCACGCAGCTCAAAGCCGTCGATCGCGCGAGCCTCGAAGATCAACGAGTGTGGCTGAGCGAGCGCCGTGATGACGTCGCCTCATTCAGGAGCACCAAGGCGACCCTGAACCTCACTGAGGTCACAGGCGTCGCGGCTGATCACGCTTTCGCGGACACTACGTCTCGCGACGCGGTCCGGCGAATGTGGCGCGAGATGAGTGCGGACGCTCACGTTCTCGGCTGGTCGCTCTTTCAACGGACAACCTTCGGGCCGGCTGACCGACGCACGGGCGTTGGCGAGGGGTCAGCCTCAGGAAGCCCGGAGCATGTCGCGGAGTCGTTTCTGGCCTCGTACCGACTGCTGAGGTGTGGGTGGTCGTTGTTCGACCGCCGCTGCGAGGGGCCGTAGAGATGGACTCACCACGCTTTCGGCCCGCGTCTGCAACCCGCACGTCAAGGGATCCTCCTGCGCGACCGCCTTAACCGTTCCAGACGGACCCTGTCTTGGTTATCGGACGCTGGCGGTGACTTGACTACTTTCCGTGCGTTATCGATGCCGGTGGACGGATCTTCTGCTCATATTTCCCACCCGGAGGAATACGACCTGTCTGTGAGCAGCGTGGTCAGCTCTGTGTGCACTGTCAGGGTTTTCTCCAGCCGGCCCAGCAGCTGGCCAGAGGGTGCGTCCGGGGCCTCCCAGTCCCTGCCCGTCGAGTGCACGGCGTAGGGATTGATAACGCATTTGAAGTCGAGCATCATCGCACTGGTCAGGGCGGTGTAGCCCATATAACTGTGCGGAAGACCGCCGGCGCAGATGAAGGTCACGACCTTGTCGAACCACGCCGCGGTGCGCTGCCCGTCCCCGGTGGCGCCGGTAGATTCGATGAGGTTTTTCAGGTTGCTGCCCAGCCTCCAGTGGTAGACCGGGGACGCGAGCACCACGGCATCGGCCGAAGTGATCAAGTCATGGATTTCCCAGAACCGGGCCCCGTCAAAGGCCGCACCGTTGTCGAACGCCGGCAGGTTCGCCTCGGCCAGATCCCACAAACACCGCCTCGTGCCCGGCATCCCGGAGTAATTCCGCGGCGCGCAGGGCCAGAGCCCGGCTTCGGCTCTTCGGATCCAGGCTGGTGGAGATGACCGGCAGCAGCAGCGGTGTACGAGGCATCCGTGGCCTTCAGCTGTTCAGGGCCCGCTGTGCCACCCTGGCCAGGTCCTCGACCGCGTCGGGCTCCGGGGCGGCCGGGGTCTGGGTGCTCACGGTGGCACCCAGGGTGCCGTTCACTGTTGTGACGCTGAGCAGATACACGGTCTTCCCGGTGGCCTCGTCGGTGACCGCGACCTGACTGGCCTGGTAGGATCCTCCGCCGGTGTCCGGCTCCAGCGGGGTGACGACATAGGTGCTGGTCCCCGCACCGGTGTCGACGCTGTAGGTCCGGCATTCCTCGGCCGGTTTGTCGCGGCCCAGCAGATACCTGCTCAGTTCCTTCCCGGGGGCCGAGTACAGCCACACGCTCATCTTCAGGTCCTCGGTGGAGAGGTTGCCGCGCCCGTACGCGGTGTGGATCTCCGCCGGGCGCTGCGGCGGATCGCCTGCCGCGCATTGCTCCGGAGTGACGTCCCGGCGGGCGACCCGCGTTTGGGATTCCTTGATCACCTGCTCTGTCTGTGCCTGTGGCACCGTGTACAGGGCCCGGCCCTGCAGGTCCGTGAGGTTGTTGATCCGGTTCCTGAGCTGTTCGGTGCTAACCACCTCCCCCGGTTGCCAGGGCTTTGGCCCCACCGGCTCCTCCGCCGTCGAGCAGCCGGTCAACACCGCACCCGTGAAAACGACGGTCGCCAGTTGGATGGTTCTGCGGTTCATTTGTTCCCCCATATGGTCACGCCCACCACGAACGCCCGGCCGGTCATCGACCTGTCCGCCCAACCTAACAGCGGCACGCTCTCAGCGGCAGGGCACCGGTTCAACAGACACGCCATCGAGGTGCAACAGTTACCGCTCCGCCGCATGGGCTGCAACACGATGCCGAAGGAGGAGGCCCCGCCCTCACCAGATGTCGCGGTGGGGATCGGTCTAGGGACGTCGGTCCTAGGGTGTGGCCAGCGGCGTGAGTACAAAGTCAATGGCGGACTCGACTGCCTCGCGGCGCGCGTCGGTCGATTGAACAAGAAGTGACTGGATAGTTTGGATCAGCGCGACAAGCTTGGGTGTTTGGATCGATGAAAGGCGTGCAATCGAAGTGGCAAGTGCTTCCGTCACGAGGGCGTCCACATGGATTCCGAGAGCGCCCGCGTGAGATCCGTCGGGGGCTATTTGGCTCCCTCGATCGAGATGTCGCCCAGGAGCGCTTACAGAGGAACACGGATCCCGTCCGGAACATCACCGGCCGCGACCGCTGCGATGAACGGCACCGCAAAGGCTGTTGCTTGATAGACCGTGCCCTGATGACAGATGTTCGAGTAGAGTCCGTCACTGATTGCCAGGGAAGGATCAACTCGAAGCGCAGCCAAGGATCGCGACACGTCGCCTGCGATGGCGGGTGACATGTTCCCGGCGACGCCCAGTGAAACGGCGCCTTTTCCGTAGCAGTGCTCCAGCTGACTCCAGTCGACCTGATCAAGTTCATCCAAGGCATCGAAGCCTGTCCCGCTCGGTTGATACGGAGCGTCCATATAAGTGAGAGTAACCAAACGCGGACGCCAAAGGATCCTGCAACGGGCGTTGGTCCGAGCCCTCAGGACGTGTAAACCATGAAGGTGACGCCCGTTCTGCACGCGAGCGGAAGGGATTCCGTGAGCTCGGACCCCTCGCTATATCCGCCACCTAGGGACACCTGCTGACCCAGCGGGATCGTATCGAACCCGATGTCGAGTTCGCCTGCATCATTGAAGTGGGTGCCAGCGGGGAACTGGATGTTGTAAATCGTACCGTCGGAGGCGTGAGCTAGCAGGCACTCGTCCCTGCTAGCGAGCAGGACGCCATCGAATGCTGCTTCGGGCCCGGATCGCCCATCGCGCTGCTCGTCCGAGATAAGAATCTTGAGCGCTGTCGACTCGTACTTGCCCCCCGCGACCTCGGGAGCACATGCGGTCATGCACTGAGCACCAGCGAAGACGACGGCCAATACGAAGTAGCGAGCCTTCACCCCCAAGCACCTCCCAGGCGATCCATCCCTAGTTCAGTGCACCATACGTCGTGAGGTGACATGTGGTCCATGCGCAACGAACTGCGGACGCTGCAGTCCACGGGCGTGCCGACGGTGTCGAGGAACTAGCGTCATCACTCATGCCCTCTGAGGGATCCTCTTATAGACAGTCCATGATGCGCTGGGTGTACCCGACGCAACCTCGGCTCAGCGACGGACCATTTCCACTTCCTGTATGACTTGTCTGCACTTCAAATCGAATCGTTAGCTGGACGCCCGCGGCGACAGTGGCTTTCTATGGTGCACTAAGTCATGGGGAAAACACGCCGGAAAACAATCACCCTCCTACTCCTGAGTGTCCTTGTTCTTGCTGCAGTGGTGGCGCTGCCTAAACCCGTGGGCTGTGGAGCCTTTCATCTCCGGTCCTCGGACGACTCCGGTGCTGCGATGAAGGGCCGGTCCCCTGACGAGAGTGCCGAATCGGACGCTGAGTTTTGGACCGAGGAACGCATGAGGAACGCGCAACCGGCTCCCATGCCCCGAAATGCGTGGTGCTCCGTCTTTAGATAGCCACGTTGGAACACGTACGAGGGCCGTCTCGTAAGCCCCGGCGCTCACCCGCCCGAGGGCTCAAGGTTTTCCTCCAACAGGGCTGGTGACAGCGAGCAGTCCGCCCTACTTCCGGGCTCATGCCCAGCACGCCGCATAGCACCCGCCCTAGAAAGTGTCCGCTGAGGGACCGTCAAAGGGGGCGCCCATCTACTCTCCTCCAAGGCTCCGCGAATGCGTCGATGCTGCGATCAACCTTGGTGTGGTTCGGTTCATGCGCGCTGAAGGCGCTGGCACAGACATGAGCACATTCGTAGGGTTGCTAGAAGCCCCTGCATACCGGACGGGCGAGTCATTCTCCGGTATCGATTATGGCTATCACATCGGCTACCTGAACTTCCTCGCGCACTGGAGAGAGGGCAGGGCTTTCTCTTCATGGTTCGATCATCGAACATGCAAGCTATCTCGACTCGCTGCTGAAGAATAAGCCACCAACGATCCCAAAGCGGCCCTGAGGGATCGTGTACGCGACAAGTCAGCGCGGTGTGTTCCGCGCCGGGATGTCGGTTCCCGCCTTCGATCTGGCCGCCTCTGGCGGTGAACGAACGGGTTTGACCGGTGCTGTTCCCCTCGTTGGCTGGCGGCCAGCCCCCGTCCGGGCTGTCAGTTCCGCGGTGTGGTCAGTTTAGTCGCCCTGTCGGCGGCGGCTTCGCGGATCTTCGTGACCTGCTCGATGTCGGAGCGGAGCTCCCGCATCCTGGTCGTGAGGTACATATCGAGCACCGTGTCGAAACATAGGAGTGCGGGGTCCTTCTGCCGCGGGCCGGGCGGCGTGTTGAGCGGGTTCAGGACCGTCGTGCCCCGTCGTGTGGGGGCACCGCGATTCCGGCCGCAGTCAATGCAGCCCTGCTTGTTTCCCCGTCGCGACGGCCCGCCTCTTCCGGTGCCATGGCATTGGCGGCCGCGGAGAAGGTTTCCGGGCCGGCCTGGCGCAAGTTGCCTTTCTCCCCCAGGATCTGCAGGACATCCTGGATGGGAAGTTCGCCGTCGCCGGGGAACATGCGTCCGTTCAGGCCCTCTTCGAGCAGGTTCGCCGCGCTGGGCCCCTTGGTGCCGTCGGTCAGCTGCACGCTCCACAGGTATTCGGCGGGAATCTTCCGCAGGAGTTCGAGATCCAGCCCGCCCTTGTAGAAATGCCAGATGTCGATGGTGAGTCCGGAGTTTGGACTGGCCGCGGTGCGGACGATGTCCCAGGCGGCGGCGAGGGTCTTGACGCCGGTCACCGGCGTGAATTCGAGCTGGACCTGGGCTCCGCGCTCCTGGGCCCGGTCGGCGAATCGGCCGAACCCGTCGGCCAGTGCCTCCAGTTCCAGTCCCTCGGTGCCGTCGAAGCCGGGGAAGGCGAGGATCGTTTCCATTCCGAACGTATCGACCATCGCCAGAATGTCATCGGAACTGACGTCGAAGCGGTCCTTCAGGGGTCCCTCAAGCCAGGAGGGGTAGCGCACCGGGGCCCAGTCGGTAATCGTGTCGAGGTGGCGCAGCGGAGCACCGGCATCGGCGGCAATGCTCATCATGTCCCGGTCCGACAGCCCAGAAGCCCGGGCCGCCTGGTAACCGTCGGGCGACAGAGCGAAACTTGTGAATCCGCCGGCGGCGGCGGCCCTCACCTGCTCTTCGAACGGGCGCGTCCGGACCGAGGCGGTCCAAAACACGAGGTCGAGAGCAGGGCTGGAGTTCGATTTTGTTACGGAAGTAGTCATCGTGGCAGCTCCTGCGAGGGGTGGTTCATGGGTGAGAATGTTCCGCAGCCGGCGCGACGCTATGCGATGCATCGGCCACCTTTCCGGCGTCGTTACGTGGCGCGTACCCGCATCTTCCGAGCAGTCTTTTCGTCAAGTCCCGAAACCTTTCATGATCGAGCACGAGTACGGATCGGCCCTCCCTCAGACTCCCACTCCGTCTGCTCCTCAGCAGGGGGGTTTACCAGAGAATTACTCCGGGCCTCCCCGGCGCGGCAATGCGGACGGCGGACGAGACTTGATCTGTGGAAGGCTCGAATGAGAGCCCTCGTGGTTCCTGTTAGGAGCGGAGGGCCGGAACAACCCGCCCTCCGTCCACGGTCTCATGGCCGAGTGCGCCGGTTCGCGGAGGACGATCGAGCTGAAGGGAGGCTCCCACATGGCAGCGATTCCCGGTACGGGTCAGGTCGTCGGTCTCACCCGCGAACCCTCCGCCCTTCAAGACCACCGGCAGGCCGGCCGGCACGGGCCGCCACTGTCCGAAGGATCAGGAATATGACCGAATCACACGAGGCCAAGCCCGCCCTCACCCGGGTCGGCCCGCAGGACGCGTCCAGCCCGGTCCGGGGATGGAGGATCCGCCAGACCCTGGCGGAAACCCCGGAAAGCGTCGCCTCCGGACGGCACAGCCATCCCTGGCCCGAAGTGGGCTGCATCAACCGCGGAGACGTGTCCATGAAGTTCGACGACAGGCCCCCCTGGAGCTTGACGCCGGAAGCCCCTTCCTCATTCCACCCAACGCTCTGGACGGCCAGGGTTCCGGTCCCCGGGCGCCCTGAATGTTTAAACGTGCACTTCGGACGGAAGCCCCGGCGTGCCGGCAGGAACGGGGAGACGGCCCTCTCGGGACAATCCCGCGTTGTCCTGGGTCTCTGCTGCCGCCGCACCACGGATGCTGGCGCCCGGATACGGCTGCCACGCCCTGCCGGCCGGTGGGGACGGTGCACCATGGGTACTAACACACAATGGATGACGATCCAGACCGACTACTGGACCGCCACGGAAAAGATCTTCAATGCGGTAGAGAAGAAGAACGGCGCTCTCGCCCTCGAGTCGCTGCGCGCCGGTCTCAAGGCGATGCCGTCCGCGGCCGATGACGTTCGGACCTGCTGGTGGAGAGTCGCAGGATGCATCCTCGAGCGCACTGATATCGGCCCGCGCGACAGTCACAACAGGGGTTTTTTCGACATCATTCGCCGCTATACTCTGTGCGAACCGGGCTTTTGGGCCCTGGCCGCGGTGTAAGAGGACCAGGAATGTCTGTGGATGCTCGAGACGTTCGCCGAGGGTCACTACCCCGAGGGCGAAGGGCCCGGAGTTTCGAAAGCTTACCTCCACCTCAGGGGGCGGGTGCGGGACAGTGGCGTCCCAGGGCTTTGCCGATCTGCCCGAGCTTTACCGCCGCGTCAGTTATCGGGACAGACCGCGGCTGAAGGAAATATGGAAACTCGTGCTGCTGCCAGGAGATTTTCATGCCGGGAACCAGTCCGGGACCCCCATCGCCCGGGCACCCAGCTGAACGGACGCCGCTCCGATGGAACAAGTTGCGTGCCGAAGAAGGAGAGGGCTCGCACGGGAAGCTGCATCCCTGTAGGCCCCTGCTGGGCTAGCGCGGTCTCCGTGCCCGCCTCCGCAAAGGAGCTTTGACGGCCCCGCCTGACCGGGACGAGGCGCATCGCGGAGCCGCTGGTTGTCTGCTGCTGCCTTTTCTGGTTCTTCTGTTGCTGGAAACTCGAAGAAAAGAACCTGTTAACGACACCGTCGGCATGAGGTACCTCAAAACCTGTGGCTAGATAGCCACGAACGAAGACCACATAAACGCCCGGCTGGAGCATCCAGCTTTGCGTTTACTCATTAGCTGTTCTTCGCTCTCAGACACTTTGCCACAGCTTGATTCCGCTCGTGGTGGTGTTCATGCGTCGCGAACTTTAGGAGACTGCTCCGCCTGAGCTGATCGACGAGGAGGATGACCAGATCAAAAAGACCCTCACCACAGTCATGCAGCTACACGGCCGCTCCCCCATGAAGTAGAAGAGAGCCCAAACCGGGCTTCGCAAGAGAAAGGAGGCACCCCGCCCCAGAAAAACCCCAACCCAGCCCCCAGATCCGGCACCCGGACCCCAAAATGCGCCGGATTGTCCACAGCCAGAGAGCAATAGGGCCTCTGACTAGGGGAAACATGTGCCCGAAGTGGGACTCGAACCGGACTCCAGGCCCCGGAAACCCGCCACTCGCCCGAAGACATCCCGAATCCGGCCCGGTCCGGCACCTGTATGGCCTGGTCCGAGACCCGAAGTGTGGACAATGTCCACACCCGCACCTCTTCCCATCAGAGGCCTTTCCGGACAGCCACTCCCCGGGTCGACACGTTGCAGCGCTTTTTTGCAGGAAGAAGGATTCTTATTGGACCGGGTGCATTCTCACATCTGGTCCGTCGCCGGTCATAGGCCGTTACCAGCGAACACCGACGAGCCGCGGTCAGCCCCGTCCTCCCTTGTTTCATGCTCCTGCGGCGCGCCGCGCCGAGGGCGAGGGCGAGGAAAAACTTGGGGAATCTAAGTTCCCAAGTTGCTCGGCTCTTGCTCCGCTCCCTGCCGGTGGGTCGGAGTGTCCGGCCGGGACTACTGCAGATGCTTTCTGAATGGGCGCTGCGCGTCTGGACTTCTGGACCGGCTGCGCCGTTCCTTTCGGCAAGTAAGCCTACTGCCTGCTCCGCTCTGGGCAAGCCTGCGCCAGGGGCTTTCGCGGCATATCCTCACTCGCTGCGCTCCCTCCGGTATTCCACGGACCCCCGGACTTTGGCTGGCCCATCCACCCCCCAGGCAGATCGGGCACGTCGTGCCGAAAGGAACGGTGGCAAAAACCAAAACCCCTCACCCCTTCAGGAGGACGCCATGGAGCGGGAGAAACTGCTGTTCACTCCGAGCGAAATCGCCGAACGCCTTAGCGTGTCGGTCAGGACCTCGCCCGGTGGCGCCGCAACGGCACCGGTCCGCCCTGGTACGCGCTCCGACCCAGCACCGTCCGCTACGACCCGGAGGATGTGCGCGCCTGGCTTGGCCGTCCCGGTGCGGGCCTCCCGGGTCACCGCATTTCCCCGTAGCCTTCCGGGGCGGCGGGGGTGCTCGGGCGTGCGCCGGCCGGTGGACTGCGGCGGGCTCAGGGGGCGAACCCGCCCCCTGCCCACACCTCGTACTCGAGCCGGGCCGCCAGGATCCGCAGCTCCCGCTCGTCCTCCTTGGAGAATGCCCGCGGCCGGTCATCGATCAGGCACAGGGTTCCGATCCTCCACCCGTCGGCGCTGCGGATCGGGTGCCCGGCATAGAACCGGATGCTCGGCTCCCCGGCCACCAAGGGGTGCCCGCCGAAGACCGGATCCCTGGCGGCGTCCTCGAGGACCAGGGTCCGGCCGGCACGCACCACCTGCCAGCACAGCGCCTTCCAGCGGGGCAGATCTTCACCGATGGGACCTGCCACCGACTTGATCACCTGCCGGTCCCCGGTGATCAGGGCGAAGGATGCGGAACCGAACCCGAAACGCTCCCGGACCCGCCGCGTGAAGTCATCAAAGCGCTCCTCCGGGCCCGAGGCCAGCAACCCGGATTCGGACAGGGCATGGCACCGGCGGATCTCCGCCTCCGCCCCGTCCTCTCCCACCGGGTCATCCAGCAGCCCCGCGAACTCCCTGTCGAGGGGGAATTCCGTGCTGTAAGCGGCGCGGGCCATGTACACCCCATGGTCCTCGAGCAGCTCATTGACCGCCTCGGCCAGGCGGTTCCGCTCCCCCGTGTCCAGCCCCGTCAGGCCCCGCAGGTAGCCGTCGATCTCCAGCTCATCATGGTGCCCGCCCGCCCCCAGGTAGCCCAGCCACACCTCGTCCGGGCGCAGCCCGGCCTCGTTCACCGCGCACACGGCACTCCACTGCTGCACAAACTCATCCAACACGTCGGCGGATCCCATCATCAGGCGCACTAAGCATGCGCGTTCAACGGACACTCCCCCGCCCCAGCGTAGGACCAGACAGACCTGTCTGCTTGTATTTTCTGCGCGCCGTGCCGCTATTGAAATGCTCCGCCGCGATCGTCGGTCTCTCGGCGGCCCCGGCCCCGCCGTGGAACACCGGGTGCTCCGCCACCGCGGGGGTGCACATCCTCCCCGCCGCTGAGGTGGCCGGGCGGCGGAATGGATCAGGTTAGGCAGGCGCTCACGAGCGGCGGTTGGTCTAGGGTCGTGACCCTGAAGCCCCTGGTTCTGCTTGACGTCGACGGCGCACTCAACCCCGCCGTCCGGCCCGATAGGGATGGTGGGGCCCCGGTGCTGGTGCTCTCTGCCGAACGCTGCCCCTGGTTCGGGGGCTGGCCGCCCAAGGGCGCATCGCCTGGGTCTCCACCCGGCCGGTGACGCAGACCGCCGAGCTGGAGGCCCAGCTGCGGCTCGACACCAAACCGCTGCGGGTTCCACTGCCCCACACACCGCGGACCGTCCCGATGCGGCCACCCCCAAGCTGCTTCCGGTCAGCCGGTGGCTGGCCGGGATGGATGCCGCGGGAGAAGCTGACTGGGATGCGGTGGTCTGGAATGATGACGTGCTGGGGCCCGACGCCCGTTCGTGGGCAGGGGAACATCCAATGCCTGTACTGCTGGTGAAGCCCGTAGCCGTCACCGGGCTCACGGCCGGGCATGTGCGCTCCGTTGAAGCGTTCCGGTATCCCTGACCACGGTGCCCCTGGCGGTGCGTGTCGTGGGATCCGCCGGGCGGCACGGTGGCAACCGGTTCCACGGGACAGCACCCTTTCCACCATTGCCGGATCATCCGGTTCAGGTTCCGGCACCACCGGCAGGCCGTGTCGCTGCGGCCCGGGGCGGCACGCTGAGCGGCATATGCGCTGCTGTCGGCGCCCCTGGATCAGCCGGTGGGTGCGGGCGGACCGGTTAGGCCTGCCAGGACTCGGCGCAGTCCCCACACGTACTGGTCGGTGGAGACGTAGGCAGCCATTGTCCCGGCAGCCGCGGCTGAGAGCGGATACCTGTCGGCGGGGATGGCGGAGAAGCCGACCCGGCGCGTGGCGATGCGCTCCGCTTCAGGCGGCGCCTGGCGTGTTTCGCCCAGTTCTGCCACGTCCAGGGCGATTGCGCCGAAGACGTAGACGATGAGCAGGTAGGACGCTCTGGCCGCATCGGCGGAGTCGAGCCCGGCGCTCTGGAGAATCTCCATCAGCCGCTCGTTCAGGGCCAGGGCGTGTGGCCCGTTCATGGGTCCGCCGATCATCAGGTTCACAGCTCCCGGGTGGGCCGACAGCCGCTTCCGCAGTTCAAGCGCGAGTTGTTCGATCCGTGAAGTCCAGGCTAGGTTCCGGTCCCCAGCGATGGCGTGGTTGACCTGTCCCAGCAGGTGTTCCACAACGGCCTGGGTCACGGCGGCCTTGTCGGGGAAATACGTGTAGACAGCGTTCGGTGCGACCCCGACGCGGGCGGCGATCCCCCGGATGGACGCCGCAGCCGGGCCTCCCTCATCGAGGAGGCTCAGAGCCGCCTCGAGGATCTCGTCGCCCGACAAGGTTCGGCGCGGGCCCCGGCGGGACGTGGTGGCGGGGTTCGTCATGGTCCGCTTCCCTTCTCTTGACTTTCGCTTTGTACAGCGTACATTATTTGTACATCGTACAACAAACTCACACGAGAGCGGCATGGCCATGAATCCCAGCGAAGAGAAGAGCCTCCGGCGGGTGACCGGAGGGTTGTTCGTGGCAAGTGCCCTCGCCTTTGCGGCGGCCGCCACCATCCTGTCGATGACCTTCGACTGGCCGGACGTGCTGCGCGAACCCGCGGGCGTCGTCCTGCCGGCCTTCACCGCCGGCGGCCCCGTCCTGGTGTGGACCTGGTTCGCGACGGCCTGGACCTACGGCCTGCTGGCCGTCCCGGTGCTGCTGCTGCCGGCGGCCCTGGGCCTGAGGAACCATCCGGTGGTGCAGGTGGCCACGTACGCGGGTGCGGCCTCGGTGCTGCTGTCGCTGATCGGCTTCCTGCGCTGGGTGTTCGTTGTCCCCCCGCTGGCCGGCCCCTACGCCGACGGCGATGTGCAGACCCGGGCCGCCGTCGAGGCGGCATACACCGCCCAGCACCAGTTCGGCGGCGCACTGCTCGGCGAACATCTCGGCCAGCTGCTGGTCGTGGGGTGGTCGATCGCCCTCAGCCTGGTCATCCTGCGCACCCGGATCCTGCCGCGCTGGCTCGGCGGCGCAGGCGTCGTCGTGAGCGTCCTCTACCTGCTCAATCAGGGCGACATCCTCGCCACCGCCGTCCCCGGCTTCCCGGTATGGGAACCGGCCGGCCTGCTGGGCAGCACCGGGTGGGGACTGTGGGTGGCCGCCCTGGGCTTCTGCCTCCTGCGCCGCCCCCAACAGGCAGCCGATCTTTCAGAGGACGCCACCGCCGCAGTAACTTCCACCACCCGGCCGGCTGCAGCCGGACCAAGGATCTGATCCCATGAACAGCACTCAAGTATCCCGGCCCGGCACCCTGCGCGGCTGGCTCCTGTGGACGGCCGGATTTCCCGCCCTGCCGCTGGCCGGAGTCACCGGCACCTTGGCAGTGGGCCGTATCGACAGCCCCGCCGCCGCCCTGGCCGGCGGAGCCCTCGTGGGGCTGCTCATCGGCACAGCTCAGGTGCTGCTCAGCGGCCGCCGCCTGCACGCCAAGACCTGGATTCCGACCAGCGTTCTGGGCATGGGCGCCGGGCTGGCCGTGGGATCAGTGGTGACGGGCTACCGTACGTCACTGGCCGATTTGATCCTGATGGGGGTCCTCAACGGGCTGGTGCTCGGAGCCGCCCAGGCCCTGGCCCTGCCCCGCGGCGCCCGCAGCCGCTGGATCTGGGCCGCGGCCATGCCCGCACTGTGGGCACTGGGCTGGAGTGTCACCACCCTGATCGGAGTCGGGGTGGACGCGCAGTTCATCGTCTTTGGCTCCAGCGGCGCCCTGGTCTTCTCGGCGGCCTCCGGACTCCTGCTCCACCGGCTCCTCCCCCACCGCCCGGCGCTCATCCGCCGGTCCTCAGGCGCAGCGGCGGGGGCGCCATGAGTACGGAACTGCACGTCGTCTTCGGCACCGGAGCCATCGGCCTGGCAACCTGCGATGCCCTGCTGCGCCGCGGACGCCGGGTCAGGCTCGTCAACCGCTCCGGCCACGCACCGGCCCCCGGTGGCGTCGAAGTTCTCGGCGGTGACGCGGCCGACCCGGGCTTCACCGTGCGCGCCGCCCGGGGAGCCGCGGTCATCTATCAGACCCTGAATCCGCCCTACTCCCGGTGGACCGAGCTGTTTCCCACCCTGCAGGCCGGCGTGCTCGCCGCCGCCGAAACCACCGGGGCGCGGATGGTGAGCATGGAGAACGTCTACATGTACGGGCGGCCCAACGGGCGCCCGCTCACCGAGGACCGCCCGGACAACGCCCACACCTCCAAGGGAAAGCTCCGGGCACAGATGGCGCAGGAACTGCTCACCGCCCACCGCGCCGGCCGGGTCCAGGTGGCCATCGGCCGCGCCTCGGACTACTTCGGCCCCCGCGGAGGCGCCCAGTCCAACCTCGGGGACCGGGTGGTTCCCGCAGCCCTCGCCGGGAAGCCGGCCACCGTTTTGGGCAACCCGGACCAGCCCCACACCTACACCTATATCCCCGACATCGGTGAGGGCCTGGCCGTGCTGGGTGAGCACCCCGATACCCCGGGTGAGGTGTGGCACCTGCCCAACGACCCGCATACCCGCACCACCCGGCAGCTGGTGGACAACATCTACCGCGCGGCCGGGCAGGACGACACCAGCCTGCGCACCGTTCCACCCCTGATGCTGCGCGCGCTGGGTCTGTTCAACCCCACGGTGCGTGAACTTATCGAAATGCAGTACCAGTTCGATGAACCCTTCATTGTCGACAGCAGCAAGGCCGCACACCGGTTGGGACTGAAGGCCACCCCCATCGAACAGGCCCTTGCCGGGACGGTCCTCAGTTACACCCCGGGGTGATCCCTCACCGACTGCACCGGGCAGTACAGAACCATGAGCCGGTTGGAGAGCATCAGCAGAACTCACCGGAACCACCTACCCGCTGCCGGGGCGTGGCCATGAGCGTCTCTTGCTCTTTGATCCTCGGCCCGGTGCCCGGAAAAGGCCAGGAGTGCGGGTGCATCCACCCGCTGCAGCTCCCATCGCACTATCTCGATGTTTACCTTGGGGTTGGCGCCGGCTGTGGTAACCCTGCGACTGGATCGGGGATGGGTCAGTCCATGGTGGTTCTATCCTGCTTGTTCTCCTATGAAGTTAACCCCGAGACGGGGGCTTCTTTCCGGTCTCAAGCCCGGATCGGGTCATCAGCGGATCCAGTTCGACCCCGCGCCCAGCTGCCCATTCCCGGTCCAGTATCGCGAAAGCGTACTCGCTTCCCCATGCTCCTTTGAAGAAGATGTTCTCGTGGAAATACGCCTCCCTCCGCATCCCCACCCGGTCGAGAAGCAGGGCCGCGGAATGATTGAGGGCATCGGTGACCGCGGTGAGGCGGCGGAGGTGCAGTGTCCCAAAAGCGTAGCGGAGCAGCCCCTGGACTGCCTCAAGGCCATAGCCGTTCCCCCAATGCTCGGGCGCGAGGGTGAACCCCAATTCGGCCATACTCGGTTCGGCGGCATCCACCTTCAATGCGAGGTCACCAATGAGGGCGCCGCCCTCGTGCTCCTCGAGGGCGAACTGGTACCACTGCCCCGGTACGCCCGGCAGGGCGTCGTGCATTGGGTCGATGAGGGCTCGGCCCTGTTCGATGGTGTAATTGCTCCAGCTTTGGTACCGCTCGACGTCGGGATGGGCTCGATAGGCCGTGAAGGCCTCAGCGTCCGCCGCAACAAACGGGCGGACGCGCAGACGGGGTGTTTCGAAATGGACAGGGATGGACCCTGATCGGGAGCTCTTGGTTATGGTCATTCCATCTTTCTCTCTGCATGACGGGTGGTTTTGCTGATAGCTGCTGCAGTTGCTGAGGGTGCCCCGGGTAAATAATGCACTGACTTGGCTACACCGCCGGGATGACAGAGGCCCGCCCGGACGCGCCGGCAATCAGATAGTCGCTCCATCGCTTCAAGGCCTGGGTGACCTCCGGATGCGCGAGTCCGTGCTGCTCCGCCAACCCGTTGGCCGGTCCGGTGGGATATCTGTCCGAGGCGAGGAAGCTTAGCGTCTCGGGGTCTGCGCCGGTGATGGCACGCGGCAGCCGCTTCACGATCCCGACGGGAATGCGCAGCCGCGGCACCCGCACGTGATGGTGCCGGCCGATCAGCCGCAGCAGCTCAGGGAGCACCGGGGTGCTGTCATCGAGAATCCAGTAGGACTTTCCGCAGGTCTCCTCCTGCATCGGCAACAGCGTCAGGAACCGGGCAAGGTAGTCAACGGTGACCACGGGCACGAACGTTTTCGAGTTGCCCGGCACGGCGGGCAGCCTGCCGGTGACCAGGTCGCGGACAGTGGTCGCCAGGCCCAGGACCTGGTCCGACTCACCGGTGACCGAGTGGCCGATAACCGAAGCCGGGTTGGCGATGGTCAGCGCCACTCCGAGATCCTCCGCGGCTGCCTGTACGACCGCGTCGCTTTCGACCTTTGACGCTTCGTAGGCGCCCAGGCGCTTGTACTCGTTCCTGAGCTTCTGCTCCGACCAGGGGACCGAGCCGGGCTCCTGTCCGCCCACCGAAGACCAGGGCGCGACGGTTGGTATTCAGGGATGGCTTCTTGGCGGTTCTCATGTGAGCTCCTCGTGGTTCTGCATGACCGTTCACGATCCAGAGTGTACAGCGTACACTCTGGAGGCGGATACCGGATGAGGTAGGTTCGCTCAATGAACGCCGGCGAATCAGCGAGTCCGGTACCGCCCGGACAGTGGTGCGACGATGGAACGGTGACTGCCGAAGATTCCACCCAGGCCCGCTCCACCGCCCTGACACGCTTCAGGCTCGCACCGAACTCCGGACCGATGAGCCTCGAGGGCACCAATTCGTACCTGATCGGTGCGGACAGTCACCCCGGGTCGGTCGTGGTGGACCCAGGGCCACTGGACGAGAAGCACCTTCAGGAGCTCGCCGCCGGTCCCGTGGAACTGATCCTGATCACGCACCGCCACGCCGATCACACGGCCGGATCCGTGCGCCTCCACGAACTGACGGGTGCACCCGTCCGCGCCGCCGACCCGGAATACTGCATCGGAGGACCACCGATACAGGGAGGCGAAGTCCTGTCCGTTGCCGGAACGGAAATCAGGGTGGTGGCCACGCCGGGACACACCTCGGATTCGATCTGTTTCCACCTTCCCCTCGACGGCCCGGCAGGGTCCGTCCTCACCGGGGACACCGTCCTGGGCCGCGGAACCACGATGCTCGATCACCCCGATGGCCGCCTCGGCGACTACCTGTCTTCACTGGACCGGCTCGAATTGCTGGGACCGGCCACGGTGCTGCCGGCCCATGGCCCCGTCCTGCCGGCACTGGACGCCGTTGTCCGCACCTACCGCACGCACCGCCTGGACCGCCTCGCCCAGATCCGCGCCGCCGTGACACAGCTTGGGCCCGATGCGGGAGTACGGCAGGTCACCGACATCGTCTACGCCGAAGCCGACCCGTCCGTGCGGCGGGCGGCCGAGAGCTCGGTGGCAGCCCAATTGGAATATCTCCACTCCCCTGCCTGACGGCCCGCCACCGATTAGTCCGGCTGCAGCGGTGCGGGTGCCGAAAGGCCGGATTCGATTCCCGCGGTGACGGCCAGCCCCTTGAACAGCAATCAGCCGGCGGGCCGTTGGCAGGCGTTGTTGCCTCCGCAGCCGGTGTACCTGCACCCAGAGACGGGCATGTCGTTGGTGCGGGTGACCTGTGTTTGAGTTAACGCCATGGCACCCCTGCACGCGGACGAAGTCGGGATCGGTGAAGAGACGGTGCGCCGGCTCATCGATCGCCAGTTCCCTGATTGGGAGCATCTGGCCCTCACCCCGGCCGGGCACGGCACCGACAACCGCATGTTCCGCCTGGGCGATGACCTGGTGGTGCGATTGCCGCGCACCTCCGGCACCGCGGTCGATGTGGCTAAGGAACAGGAATGGCTGCCGCGTCTGGCACCGTGGCTGCCGCTGCGCATTCCCGAGCCGGTTGCACAAGGCAGCCCCGATGTCGGCTATCCGTTCGCGTGGTCGGTCTACCGGTGGATCGAGGGCACCGCGTTGCATCCCGAACTCGTGGAGGATCTACCCCGGCTCGGCCGTGACCTAGCGGGTTTCGTCCGAGCACTCCACAGCGCGGAGTTGATGGGCGCTCGGCGGGAAGGTTCTCTGTTTTCCTACCGCGGCGGCAGTCTGCGGGACCGGTCCCGCGGGACGTTGGAGAACCTCGCTGCATGCCGTTCGCTGGAAGGACTCGAGCTGGATCTGGACCGCCTGACGTCCATCTGGGATGAGGCCGTCACCCTGGAGGAACCGCTGGTTCCGCATACGTGGATGCACACCGACCTCAAGCCGTCCAACCTCCTCGTCCGACACGGCGTCCTGGTGGGAGTGGTCGACTTCGGCGGCCTCTCCGTCGGGAATCCGACTTGCGAACATGCGGCAGGTTGGGATCTGCCGTTCGAAGCCAGGAAGGCGTACGCCGAGGAACTGGGCCTGGATGCCGAAGTGCGGCTGCGGGCCCGCGCGTGGGCGCTGACCATCGCGCTGGCGGGGGTCCCCTACTACTGGTCGACCTGGCCGGAATTCGCACGGGAATGCGCCGGCAGGCTACGAGTTATCGAGCAGGACCTCCACGCCTAGGCCGGCAGCCTTCCCATATTGGGCGGGGCCGATGACGTGGACAACGTGAAAAGCACGAAGCGGCACAGCTCGTCCCGCCGGCAGAGAGTACCCCGCCGCCACTCAGCTGTCGCGAAGGACATCTCTTGACAGGAGTACGGTGTACACCTTAGCGTTCTTCCTATTGAGTGTACGTCGTACACCTTCAGCCAAGGGAAGAATCATGAACCTGTCCAGACCGACCGCCGTCACCGCCGGAGTTTTTTTCCTGCTCACCGAGGTGGGCGCGATTGTGGGAGCCGCCCTTCACCGCCCGATCCTGACAGACACCGGCTACATCACCGGCGCAGGGGTGGATGACAGGATCCTCTTGGGCGCGCTTTTCGAACTCCTCTTGGTAGTTGCCGCCGTCGGCACCGCCGTGACGCTGTATCCGATCCTGAAGCGGCAGAGCGAGCGTCTCGCGCTGGCGTTCGTCGCGGCGCGCCTGCTGGAGGCGGCGGTAATTCTCATCGGGATCCTCAGCCTGTTGTCGATCGTCACGCTACGCCGGCAGTTCGCCGGAGACGCGGATACCGACCCTGACGTACTTTCCACCATCGGCTCCTCGCTGGTGGCCCTGCGCGAGTGGACGGTCCTGTTCGGGCCGAACTTCGCCCTCGGTGCCGCCTCGCTGCTGCTGGCCGCGCTGATGTACTCGTCGCGCCTGGTCCCCCGTCCGATCGCCGTGCTCGGGCTGGCCGGCGGGGCATTGATCTCCCTCTCCGCGGTCGCCGTCATGTTCGGTGCCTATGGGCAGTTTTCCACCGTTGGTCTGATCGTCGCGCTCCCCGTGTTCGCCTGGGAGCTGAGCCTGGCCGTGTGGCTCATCGTCAAGGGCTTCCGCCCGGTGAACATCCTCACAACCCCTGCCGACGATTCCGGCCTCGCCTCGGCCGTCCGGTGAGGGCTGCGGCAATCCGGCTCTTCGGATCTTCGGAGGTGCTCGAGGCCGCGAAGCACAAATGTCGGCCCCACCCCGAGAGGCCAGGAACGGATCGAGCAGCACTACCGGATTGCCCGTCGGTTCTACACGCCCAGCAGAGAGGCCTACATTGGCATGGCACTGTTTTACGAGGAGAACGAGGACATGCGTAGATTCCATAACGGTTACCACGAGGACATGGTCGAATTCCTGGTCACGGCCATCACCAAGTACGCGCAGGCCCGCCTGTGAAAAGCAGCACCACCTTTTGGGGTTCTGGACCGGGGTTGGAGTGGATTCGGTTGAATGTCGAACTTGTGGTCAGGAGGGAAAGCTCGTAGTGAAGACCGAATGGAGCGGGGACACTGAACTTGTGCGCGCCGCCGACCGCGCATTCCGGTCGAAAGCGCCCGCGGCAGCAGTGGCGGTAGTTACTCCCCAGCGTGAGATGACAGCGACGGTGGGTTCCGGCCATCAGTCATCTTTCGAAATTGGGTCGATCTCGAAGGCGCTCACCGGCATGTTGTACCGGGATGTGACCGAGCGCGGCCTCGTGGCACCGACGACAGTCCTTCGCGAGGTGCTTCCGCTTGAGGATCACGGCGAGGTTGGCTCCGTGACCCTGGGTTCCCTGGCTACTCACCGCTCCGGTCTCCCCAGCCTGCCGCCAGGGATGCACCCACTGCGCCGAAACCTTAAGTTCTTGATCCGAGGTGAAAACCCTTACGGTGATTCGCTGACCGATCTCCTGGACCAGACGCGCAACTTGCGCCTTGGCGTCCCTCGGCCCAGATACTCGAACCTGGGTTTTCAGTTGCTCGGGCACGCCGTCGCGACAGCCGCAGGGAGCACCTACGAACGACTCCTGCAGGAGGTCTTGGGTGCCGGGTTCTCGACTCCCGCGCACGCGGAGGACCTCGGGCGCGCGGATCTAAAGGGATTCAGTCGATTCGGACGCCCGCAGTCCGCATGGGTGGGTGAAGCCGTTGCGCCGGCGGGAGGCGTCCGCGCGACCATAGGCACCATGCGCGGCTTCCTTCATTCGGTCCTCGACGGGACAGCACGGGGCCTTTCCGCCCTCGAGCCGGTTGCGGAATTCACCCCTCGGGTCCGTATCGGTGCGGGGTGGATCACGCTCGAGCATCGGGGCCGCGAGATCACCTGGCACAACGGCGCCACCGGGGGGTTCAGCAGTTGGATCGGACTCGACCGAGACGCCGGAACCGGAGTTGTGGTGCTTGCGGCGGCTCACAGGTCTGTCGACAGGCAGGGGTTTCGGCTTCTGACGGAATTCACTAGGACTTCCGAATCCAGAAGGTGAAATCGTACCCGTCAACCCGGGCTGGATCGAAGCTACCTGGACCTGCAGGCCAGCCATGGTGGGTGTTGTTAAGCTCAGGCGATGGACCAGTCAACATACCTGCGTGATCTTTTCGGCTTGAATGGGCGCGTAGCACTCGTTACAGGAGGAAGCTCAGGGATTGGCAAAGCCATCGCCCTGGCACTCGGCGCAGCGGGTGCCCATGTGCTCGTCGCTGCCCGGACCCGTGTGACGATCGATGCCGCGGTCAGGGAATTACGTACGGCCGGGGGCTCCGGTGATGGCATCGTCGCGGACCTCTCGACCCGCCAGGGGGCGCACGCTCTTGCCGGTGCTGCCGGAGATGTCGACATCCTGGTGAATTCGGCCGGTATCAATCTTCGCCCGTCTATGCCCGAGCTCGATGAGGCCACCTGGGACGCAACCATGCAGGTAAACCTCGAGGCACCATTCATCCTCGGCCAGCGACTCGCCCCGGGCATGGCGGAACGCGGTTTCGGGCGAATCATCCACATCAGCTCCCAGCAGGCACACCGTCCGTTCGCTTCAAGTGGCGCCTACGGGGTGTCGAAAGCAGCAATCGAGGCCCTCGCCAGGTCGCAGTCTGAAGCATGGGCACCATGTGGCGTTACCGCGAATGTGCTGGTGCCGGGTTTCGTGCAGACCCGCTTGAATCAGCGACTCAGTTCAGACCCGGGCACCGTCCGGACATTGGCTGCACGCACACTCATCGGACGGAACGGCGTGCCGGAGGACTTTGCCGGAGCAGCCGTATTCCTGGCCAGCACCGCCTCGGCGTACGTCGTTGGACAGTTAGTCATCGTCGATGGCGGATTCTCGGTCCACTAGCTTCGTCCGGTGATGAATCGGCTTACGGGCGGCAAGCGTCCGGTGCTGCTGGAGTGAGCCGTTGCAGAAATCCTGCAGTCCGGCACCATTGAAGCCCACCACCGGGACGGTGATGGGCTTCAATGGGCTTGCCGCGGTCGGGCGGTGGCTACTGGGCGGTTCCCGTGGGAGCCAGGAAGGTGCGCAGTACCTTGACCAGTTCCTCGGGTGTCTGTTCGGCGACCCAGTGGCCGGCGCCGGGGATGACGGCGGTCTGCACCTGCGGGGCGGCGGCCTTGATGCCCGCCGCGGCTGCCGGCCCCCAGCTCTTCTCTCCACCGATGCCGATGACGGGGATGGTCAGCGGGGTCTTGGCCCGTTCGGCGTTCTGCGCGACCAGGGCGTCCCACTCGCGGTAGAGCTCGAAGCTGGCGCGGAGGCTGTCCCTGTCGTGGTTGTACTGCTTGACGTAGTACTTGATCGCGTCCTCCGGCGGGGTGTACCCGCCGCCCTGAATCCGGTACTCGTAACGGTAAAACTCCTCGGCACTGTTGCGGACCAGGTTCACGATCAGTTCGTCGTCCACCCGATTGAAGGGGATGTGCCAGAGCCGGTTGTTGGTCGGCTCATCGGTGAACAGCGGCGGGCCGCCCTTGGTGATCCCGGGAGGGCCTGGAACCTCGACCCCGGCGAAGCGCTCGACCCGGTCGCGGTGGTCCGCGGCCAGGGCATAGCCGATGAAGTATCCGGTGTCGTGGCCGACCACGGAGAACCTCTCATGGCCCAGTTCGGTCATGAGCGCGGCAAGGTCATCGGCCAGGGTGGCCGTGTCGTATCCGTCGGCGGGCTTTTCGGTCAGACCGATGCCGCGCTGGTCGACGGCGATCACGGTGTGGCTCTCGGCCAGCGGCTGCATCACCGAACGCCACGCGTACGAGTCCTCCGGCCATCCATGCACCAGCAGCACCGCCGGACCCTCACCACCGACAACCGCGTGCTGGCGGATGCCGTTGGCCTCGACGAAGCGGCTCTCGAAGGTGTCGCTGAAGCCTGCAGGCAGCTTCGGCCCGCTGGTCACCCAGCTCTCCGGCCCCGGTTTGGAAGCTGAGGCCCCGGTCGACACCGAGCCGACCACGAGCGCGGCGGCGATCGCCGCTGCGGCGCCGATCCACCTGCGTCGTGCACGCCGGGCGGGACGCTGCGACGTTGCGTGGAGATTTTCCTGATCTGAATCGGAAGCAGGGTTGGGCATAGAGGCCCCTTTCTTGAGACTCACCGAAGGTTATGGAGGTTGTCGCCGGGAAGATTCGCTCCCTGCCGGCGGAAGAGTGAGGAGATGACTTGAACCAATGCCCGGCGCTGGTGCGCCGGGCATCGGCCGCTGCGGAGGCTAGGAGGCAGGAGGCGGCAACGGTCCTAGCCCCCGAGCCGGGTGGGGTTAGATGCGTCCGGGGAAGCGGGTGGTGATTTCCTGGAGGATGAATTCGTTGCCGTCGGGGTCGTTGAATATCGCGAAGGAGAAGTAGCTGGCGCGCTCGGGGGCCAGGCCCGGGGTGCGCCCTTCCTTGTTGACGCTGGGGATCCCACCCTGGGCCTCGTGGAAGACCTCGGTGATCTCGATGCCGCGGGCGGCGATGTCGGCGCGGGCCGCCTCGACGTCGTCAACGACAAGGTAGGTGCCGCGGGTGGAGCCGGGGGCGGCGTCGGTGAGGCCGTTGCTGATGATGAAGGAGGCCGGGGATCCGGTGGGGGTGTAGTGCACGGCCCGGAAGCCGCCCTCGCCCTGGATGTCGACGTCGAGGCGCCAGTCGAGCTTGTCGTAGAACGCCTTGGCGCGTGCGACGTCGGAGACCGGGAGGACGGCCAGTTCGAACTTGTAGTCCACTTTCATTCCTTACAGGGTGGGGGGTGGGGGGCGTGCTGTGCGGGGTCCGGGGATCTCCCCGGTACTCCTGATTTAGGATCATGTCATCCTGTATGTGTATCAACCCGGTGGGGCCGGAGATAATTCCCCGGGCAGGGAGGACAGCCGCCGGCCATTGGTCTGCACGGCCATGAGTGGCCGTTAGGGTAGTCAACAGGGGGAAGGAAGAAGGTGTACGTGAATACAGCACACTGGACAACCAGTCGCTTGTTGAGTACCGCCGCCCGATTGAACGAACATCACCAAAACCGGCGTTTGACGGACTTGGACATTAGCCATGCTGGAGCAACCACGTTGAAGGCACTCGCAGACAGTGGCCCGGTCAGCCAAACCGATCTTGCCGCCCTCGTTCATGTTCAGGCCCAGACCATGGGCAAGGTTCTCGAGAAGCTCGAACTCAAGGGACTGGTGTTGAGGGCCCGCAACACACGGGATGGGCGCTCAATGCGCACCCGCATCACGAACCGTGGAAACACGGTCGTACGGGCCATCGATGACCTGGCTAGGGCCTCCGCGCAATCATCGGGGTTGTCGGACCAGATTCTGCGGAAAGGACTGATCACCATCATCACCCGCCTCGAAGCCGCTCCTGCCTGACGAGAGACAGTTACGCAGACCCTCCGGGTTTCATCATGCCCGGGACTCGGCGGTACCCCGGCCCGACGTCGAAAATCCACTCACGAACAGGAGCCCAAAACTTCCGGCTCCTCGGCCACCGCCCGTCTTGCCGTGAGACGCACCTCGTCCCTGATAGGTTCGGGCGATGGATCGGTTACGTGTCGTCATCAGGCCGCCGCTGGAGCGGGATGCCCGCAGTTTGGCCGAGGTGCACGCAGCAGCGTGGCGCGCGGCTTACCGGGGTGTGATGACCGATGAATACCTCGACGGAATGGACGTTGAGCGGATGACCGAGGGTTGGCGCCGCGGCATTATTGTTTCGACACAGCGAATGGCACCCCTGCTTGCCGAGGTTTCAGGTGAAGTGGCCGGCTTCGTGATCGTGGGCCCGCCCGCCGCGGACGACGAACCCGGGACGGGACAGCTCTATGCGCTCAACGTGCACCCGAACTGGTGGGCCCAAGGAATCGGATCGGCGCTATTCGCCGCCGCCGAACAAAACCTGCAGGATCTCGGATACGAGCGGGCTTTCCTCTGGGTTGAGAAAAACAACCACCGCGCCATCGGTTTCTACACCACCCGCGGATGGAAGCCCGACGGCGGGACCCTGGAAGACACCCGGTTCAACCCTCCAGTAATGGAGAGCCGCCACAGCCGGACCTTCCTCTGAATACGTTTCCCACCACTTGACGCTAGCCCGAGACGCGCTCCTCCCGCTTCCGGCCGGCGCGGGCGGCGAGGTAGAGCAGCGACCCGACCACCACGTAGGCGATAGCACCGAGCCAGATGATCCCGGACTGCTGGGCCAGCAGCACAATGCTTGCGATAGTCGCGAGGATCGGCACGATCCGGGGCACCGAGAAGTGGTCGTGCTCGACCTTGTCCTTCTTGAGGACGAGCACACTGACATTGGCCGACAGGAACACCAGAAGCAGCAGCAGCACGGTGGTCTCGGCCAGTGAGTTGACGTTTCCGGCGAGGGTCAAAATGATCGTCAGGACGGCGACGACGATGATCGATACAAACGGCGTGCGCCGGTTCGGCAGCACGCGGCAGAACGCATCGGGAAGAAGCTTCGCTTCCGAGAGGCCGTAGCCGACGCGGCTGGCCATGACCATGAACAGCAGGGTGCCGTTGGCGATGGCCACCAGCGCGATCAGGCTGAACAGCCAAAGCGGGATTCCCACTCCGCTGGCCCGCACCACGTCGAGCAGCGGACCGGTGGATTCCGCCAGTTCGGCCGGAGGCAGGACGATGACCGCGCCAAGTGCGATCAGGAGGTAGACGACCGCCGCGGTGCCGATGGCTCCGAAAAGGGCACGGGGGTATGCCCTGGAGGGATCGCGCACCTCCTCGGCCATGTTGGCGGCTGCCTCGAAGCCAAGGAAGGAGAAGAACGCAATAACGGATGCCGCGAAGGCACCGCCCAGTGGCGACACGTCCGGGGCGAATTCGAGAAGCCTGGCTGGTTCCCCGTTACCGCTGCCGAGCACGATGGCGGCGACCACGATGACGAGCACAAGGCCGGTCACCTCGATGATCGACGCGACGAGGTTTGCGCCGAGAGATTCCCGGACGCCGCGGAGGTTGATCAGCGTCAGCAGGATGATGAAGACCACCGCCGCCGGGGCGGCCGGCACGTCGATGAGCGCTGCCAGGTAGTCGCCGGCGAAGGCATTCGCCAGAGCCGCAGCCGTGGTGATGCCCGAGGCCATCATCAGGAATCCGACGAGGAACGACACATAGGGAACCTTGAAGGCGCGCTCGGCGTACCGCGCGGCTCCACCTGCGTGCGGATACTTGGTGATCAGCTCCGCGTAGGTCCCCGCGGTGAGGAGCGCAACCACCAGTGCGATGAGCAGCGGCAGCCAGATCACGCCCCCGACGTCGGCGGACATGGAGCCCACAAGGGTATAGATACCCGCCCCAAGGGTGTCGCCCACGATGAACGCGAACAGCAACGGCGCCCCGACCGCCCGCTTCAGTCCGCCGTGTGCACCCGGTTCGGTCGTGCTGGTTTCAGTCGCCATCGCACCATTGGAGTCCTTTTTACGCCGTGGTGCAACAAACTGTGAGACAGCTCGGTCAGGAAAGTCTCCCCAAAGGCGTGATCGCGTGCGCAACCCGCGGAGGAACCTCAGTCGCATGACCGCCGCCGGCCTCATGCCGCGGTTCATTGATTGCTGACAAGGCGGCTCGGCGACTCAGGTTCCGGCCCGAGGCCCCGCGAGCATCTGACTGACGCATGGGTCGTCGCTGGAGGCGTCCGGAAGATCCAGCGCCGCCGCGATAGTCATGAGCATCCCGTGGGCCCAGAAGCCTTGCACGCGCTGCGCGTCGGCGCCGGACATGTCGAGAACCGCGCGATAGAGCCCCAAGTAGTAGCCGCGGATCACAGAACCCAGTTCGGGGACGTCGGCGGCGGCGAACCCGTGAGTCAGCACGAGGAGTTGCTCCCTCTCGCGGAGGAGCTCGCTGTAGGCCTCGCCCATTGCCGTGAGCGGGTCTTCCACGTTTGCCTTGGCCGCCACATCGAACCGTCGTTCGATACGTTCATAGACGAGTTGTGAGACATCCACGAACAGGGCCTTCTTGCTGCCGAACAGCTTGAACAGATATGAGTGCGCTATTCCGGACGCTGCCGCGATGCGTGCGGTCGACGCGCCGGCGAATCCGTGGCGCGCGAACTCACCGGTGGCAGCGGCGAGGACGGCCGTGCGCCGTGCATCTGCGGTTGAGAGAGAGCGTGGTGAAGTCATGACCTAATACTACTTGAAAGAGTGACTGGTCACTCTCTACACTCATGTATGGACACTTTTCCTTATCCAAGCGTCGATGGCACTCCTCCCGACGCATCGAGATTGGTGGTGGCGGTCACAGGTGGCACGGGCCGTCAGGGAGGTGCCGTGGTGAGGCACCTGCTGCGGGCCCGGGCGTCGGTCCGTGTGGTGACCCGCGATCCTCATTCCGGGGCGGCTCAAGCCCTGCAGCGCGCCGGCGTTGAGCTGTTTCAGGCCGACCTCACCCGCCCGGGAGGCCTCCGCAGCGCATTTGATGGAGCCTCCGGCGTGTTCTCGGTGCAGGACTATTGGGGCGCCGGCGTCGGACGGTCCGGCGAGGTGGCCCAGGGCCTAACAGTTGCAAGGGCTGCCCGCGAAGCGGGCGTGGAGCACGTGGTGCAGTCGACGATGGCGGACGCACCCGCCGGCTCATGGCTTCCCGACCACTTCACGAGCAAGCGGGAGATCGAGAAGATCATTGACGACATGGGGCTGCAGCGTACGTTCCTCGGGACCGTCTTCTTCATGGACAACTTCGGCGACCGTCGTTCCGGCGGCTCCCTGTTGATCCCGATGCTGGCCGGGACGCTCTCGTCGACCACCAAACTTCATCTGCTCGCCGTCGATGACATTGGTAGGATTGCAACGCTTGCCTTCCTGCATCCGAATCGCTTCGTCGGCGGGAAACTGAATCTCGCCGGCGACGAACTGACGGTCGGGCAAATACGGGCGAGATACAGCCGCAGCACGGGACGACGCCTGCCGCGGTGTCGGATCCCGACCGTCGTGGCACGGCGGCTGAATCGGGAATTCACCACCCAGTTGCAATGGCACGAGCAGGTCAACTTCTCGTTCGACGACCCTCCGCCTGCTGAAATACCGGCGCTGACCACATTCGAGCAGTATCTGACCCACCATGGACCCAATCGGGCTCCGGCCGCTGCGGAGTCCACTGACCGGGCAGCCTCATGATGGCCGCCCACGAACAGCGGGTGGTGAGCACCGCGCTCGCGGAGCTGGTGACTGAAATTCACAGGGCACACGCCGACGCCCCCACCCTCGTCCTGACTCACGGCATCTTCATGGACTCGACCCTGTGGAACGATGTGGTGCCAGGGTTTCGGGATTGCAATGTGATCCTCATCGACGGCCCTGCACACGGCCGGAGCAACGCGCCCACGCATGCGTGGTCCCTCCACGAGCACGTCGAGAGCGTCCTCGCGGTCCTTGACGCCTATGGGCTCGACCGCGTGGTCCTGGCTGGTCATTCCTGGGGTGGAATGGTGTCGGCCCGCCTTGCATTACATCATCCGGACCGGGTTGCCGCCCTCGCCCTCATCAACACGCCCCTGACGCGCGCCCAGGGCATTGCGAGGGCCGGTTTCCACCTGCAGCGGGCCCTGCTGCTTGCGACAGGATCAACCCGGTTCTTCGCGCGACGGGCAGCTGCCACGCTCTACGAGCCGGCGATGTTGACGGCACAGCCGGACTTGGTTGACTCAATGGTTGACCGTCTCACCAGCCGTCGAGGTCGTGATCTTGCGCGCTCACTCGACGCGGTGATTCTTCAACCTCCAGCCTTGGTCGGTGAACTCGCAGGCCTCCAAATACCCGTGTCGATCCTTGCCGGCGCTCATGATTACGTTCTGCCTCCCCGCCTCCGGGAGAATCTCCGCACCGCTGCGCCCCGTGCGACGGTCACCATCAGCAGCGGGGGGCACATCAGCCCCCACGAGGACCCAGCGGCCGTGGTGCGGGCAATCCGCGACCTGCTCCATCGGGCCGGCCCGAACACGCCGGAATAGCGTTCCCCGATCAGGATCAGTCCCGGCCCCGAGCAGTGGAGATCAAACGCGGTGCCGGTGCCATCGGCCGAACGGACATACTCGGACATGGGAGCCCTCTGCGGTAGGTCCTGCGGGCATCGACTCGATCAGCCAACACCGCAGTGCTCACAGGTCGGGTTCGTAACCGATGAGCCAGTGGAGTCCGTGGCGGTCGATGACCTGCCCATCGGAAGCTCCCCAGGGCTTCGGGCCGAGGGGGTCGACGACCGAGCCGCCGGCAGCGAGTTTGTCGAACCACTCATGGAGAACCGCCGGTTCGGCGGCCCCCAGCAATGAGAGCATCATGCCTTCGACCCGGACGCTCTTTTCGCCCGCTGCCGCATCCGAACCAGCCAGAGCGACAACGCCGTTGAGTACTCCGTGAGCTATGGCATCCCGGGGGCCATCGCTGCGCCCGAAGTCTTCGTACGTATACAAGGAAAGCTCTCCGCCGAAAACCTCAGCATAGAAGCCGAGCGCCTCACGCGCGCTGCCGGGGAAGTTGACATAGATCTGCGGCGCCGTCATGCGCACAGCATACAGACACCCGCCCTCCCTGCGGGTGCCGTTCGGGCCACGCCAATAGCTACGGCAATGGCATCCTGAAGTGGCAAAGAGATAAGCCACCTGGAGGGTCCGGCGGACCCGACCCGCACAACGCTTGAGTGAATCCTCAGGCGGCTCGGTCCACGCGTGAGCGCCGTAGGAGGTACACGAAGTACGGGGCGCCCACGAGCGCTGTCATGATGCCGGCAGGGATCTGTGCGGGGGCGATAGCCGTCCGGCCAATCACATCCGCGAGGAGCACGGTGCAGGCTCCGATCAGCGCTGCAGCGGGGAGCACGCGGACGTGCCGCGCGCCCACCAGACTGCGGGCGGCATGCGGTGCAACCAGTCCCACGAAGGCGATCACGCCCACCGACGAGACCGCCCCGGCCGTGAGCAGGACCGCTGTGGCGAGCAGCAGCAGCCGGGAGCCGGAGAGCCGGACGCCCAGCACGCGCGGAGAGTCATCGTCGACCGCGATCAGGTCGAGATCACGCCGCAGGCCTGCCAGCACGGGCAGTGCCACAACGAGCGCCACAATCGGAGGCAGGATGGATCCGAAGGTCCGCCCGTAGGTGGAGCCGGAGAGCCAGGTCAGGGCCTTCGTCTGGTTGAAGGGGTCGGTGCTCACCAGAAGGACGGTGATGATCGCCGCGAGCCCGGCGGAGACCCCAATGCCGATCAACACCAGGCGGTTCTGCTGCAGCCCGGCGCGGAACGCCAGTCCGAAAACCAGCAGCGCCGCAACCGCCGATCCCGCGAGCGCCGACCCGGTGATCAACCATGAACCGGCCAGGGGGACCGTAGTGATGACGAGGATCGCCGCGAGGCCACCGCCTCCGGAAACGCCGAGGATGCTGGGCTCCGCCAAGGAATTCCGGGAGACTGCTTGGATCAAGGCGCCGGCGACCGCGAGCGCCGCTCCGGCGAGCACTGCAGCCATCACGCGCGGCATCCGGGTATCCAGAACGGCGCTGACGCGGTTGCCGGACCGGCCGGTGAGCCAGTTGGTCAGGTCCCCGAGCAGCAGTTTCGCATCACCCAGCAACGAACCGGCCACCAGCAACCCGACCAGGAGCACCATCAGGCCAAGCAACACTGCGAGGAAGAACCTGCGCGAGCGCACGCGCGCCAGAGCGTCCCCGGCGACGCTCAGGCCGGAATCGGACATCCGCAGTGCCAGGATCACCAAGAACACGGCACCGAAGACGGTGGTCACCGCTCCTGTCGGCACCTCCACGCCGGCCTGTGCGCCCAGGACCACTCGGACCAGGACGTCGGCTCCAATGACCACCACCGCACCGGCGAGGCCGGACATGGGCAGTAGCGCCCGGTGCCGCCCCAGGCCGCGGACGCGGGATGCAAGCAGGCGCACGATGGCCGGTGCGCACAATCCCACGAATCCGATGGGACCTGCGATCGTCACCGCTGAGGCGGAGAGGACGACGGCAAGGACGACGGCGCTCACGCGGGCAAAGCGGGGATCCGCCCCTGCCAGGCGGGAGGCATCCTCGCCCAGGCCGAGGAGATCGAGCCGGCGGGAGAGGAAGAACAGTCCTGCGGTGGCCGCCACGACCACCGGTGTGAACTGCAGCAGTTCGTCGGGCCGGGATTGGGCGAGGCTGCCCTGGCCCCACGCGTAGAGACCGGTGGTCTCCTGGCTGAAGAGCAGCAGCAGCGCGCTGGTGGCCGAGTGCAGCCCCAAGGCAAGCGCTGTCCCGGCCAGCACCAGGCGGATGGGACCATTGCTTTTGGCGCCTGCACCGGACAAGGCAAGCACCAGTATCGCGGCGGCCAGGCCGCCAGCGAAGGCGAGACCGCCGGACAGCAGGGCGGGGAGGGCCGCTCCGAAGGCTGCAGCCGCGACAATGGCAAAGTGGGCGCCGGCGTTGACCGCAAGGGTGTCCGGGGATGCCAGGACGTTGCGTGTGGCCGACTGCAATGCAGCCCCGGCCGCCCCCAGCGCCACGCCCACGAGGATCCCTGCCAGCAGCCGGGGGATGCGTGAGGCGATCAGCACCGCGGCCTCCTGATCGGAGCCGCCGCCGGACAGCAGGCCCAGCAGTTGGACGGGGCCGACGTCGGCCGTGCCCTGAGTGAGGTGGATCGAGGAGAAGAGGACCAGGATCACCAGTCCGCACCCGGCAAGTACGGCGACCCAAGGCCGCCCCCGGGGCCCCGCGGCTGACGGCGCGGGAGCACCCGCCACGGCCGTCGGTACGGTCGTGGCGGGCCGGGCACCCGCAGCGGCCCTCTTCACAGTCTCGGTCATGACGCGGTGGCGTTACTTGGTCAGCGCCGCGGTGATGGCCTTGACGTACTGGGTCATTGAGGCTGGGCCGCCGAACATCCAGATCCCGTCGTCAAGGCGGTGCACCTGGCCGGATTCAACGAACGGCAGCGACTTCCACACGGCATTGTCGGCCAGTTCCTCGGTGAAGTCGCCATCGGCGTCGTTGGTGATGTAGACGAAGCTGTCGGCGTCCAGTGAGGTCAGGCCCTCGACGTCGGTTGAAGCAAGCCCATAGGCCGGGTCCCCTTCCAGCGTCCAGGGCGTGTCCAGGCCGAGCTCGGTGTTGATGTCGGTCAACAACGCGCCTTTGGTGAAGGGTCGGATGGAAACCTTTCCGTCAGCGACCCAGCCATCGGCGAAAGCAACCCGGGACCCGGCCAGCCCTGCCTTCCCGAGGGCATCCTTTCCTTCGGCAACGGCCGCGTCGAACGCCGCGATGGCCTCGTCGGCCTTGGCCTCAGTGCCGGTCGCTTCAGCGACGAGCTTGAGGTTCTCTTCTGCCTGGTCGATCTGCCGGCTGGCATCGGCGGACTTCACGACAATGACGGGGGCAAGATCTTCAAGCTGGGTGATGACGGCATCGGCCAGGTCGGTGGTTGCGACGATCAGGTCCGGGTCCAGGGATGCGATGGTGTCGAGGCTGGGTTCGCCGCGGGTGCCGATGTCTGTGGCGGTGCCATCCAGCTTGCCGGCCGTGACCCAGGCGTTGTAACCCTTGATGTCGGCCACACCGACCGGCTGGACACCGAGGGTTGCCAGGTTTTCGACAACGTTCCACTCGGTGCCGACCACGCGCTCTGCCGGGCCGTCGAGCTCCACGTCGACGCCGCGTGCGTCGGTCAGGGTGACGGAGTCTCCGCCGCTGGGGCTGTTCGAGGCAGAACCTGCGGGGTCTTCAGTTGTTCCGCAGCCGGTCAGCAGCAGCGCCAGGGCCGCAGTGGTGGCCAAGGCCTTATGGATCTTCATGAACGAATTTACCTTTCGGTGTGGTGGTTGGGGCTGTGGCTGTACCGTCCGACGGCGCGGGTGCGCAGCCTGCCGGTCAGCGGGTCGGTATGGGTGACGATGGGAATGGAATAGACGTCGCTGAGCAGGTCCGCGTCGAGTGCCTCGTGGGCCGGTCCGGCGGCCGCGATGCGGCCCTTTGAGAGCACCACCACGTGATCGGCAAGTGCGGCGGCCTCGTCGAGGTCGTGCAGCACAACACCGATGGCCACCCCGTGCAGGCGGGCAAGATCGTGAACCAGGTCGAAGATCTCCACCTTGTAGCGCAGGTCCAGGTGGTTGGTGGGCTCGTCGAGCAGCAGCACCGAGGTGTTCTGCGCCAGGCAGCTCGCCAGCCAGACGCGCTGCAGCTGGCCGCCGGAGAGTTCGTGGACGCCCCGGCCCGCAAGGTCGGTGATGCCGGTGAGGCTCATGGCGCCCTCCACGGCCGAGGGCCCCTCAGGGTCGGCGGCACGCCACCGGCCCCGGTACGGGTGCCGACCGAACTCGACGACATCCCGGACACTCAGCCCGTGCGGCACCGGACGGCTCTGCGACAGCAGAGTCACATGCCGGGCGAAGTCGCTGCGCTTCATCATCAGCGCATCAGCAGCTTCGCCGTCGACGGACCGCACTCTGACCGTTCCGGAGGATGCCGCATGCAACCGGGCAAGTGCCCGCAGCAGGGTTGACTTGCCGCTGCCGTTGGGCCCCACGAGGGCGACGATCCGACCTGGCTCCAGCTTCACCCCTGCGCCATGGACCACGTCCCTGTCCCCATAGCGGAGCACGAGGTTGCTGGCCTCAAGTCCCGCGGGTTCCCTCATCTCAATCACATTTGAACATTAGCTTAGGCTTACCTTATTGCTGTAAATGGCAGTGGATGCCAGCCCTGATCGCACGACCGGCAGGCGGTTACCGCCTCCCCCGGCAGGCCAAAAAAATTCGCACCTTCCCAGCAGACAGACTGGTCAGTCCGTGATTAAATGAGAACGCCCTCCCGCCTCCGCAACGGGCGGGCACCGAATCGGCTCGAACCGAATCGGTGGTGCCGGCGCCGAGTCGTCCCCCAACGTTCTCGGGGCCGGCACCAACCCCGCAGGCCGCCGTTCCTGGCCCCGCCGCAGCTGAACAGTCCCCCGCCTCGGACTACGCCCCTTGGCGCGCATGGCAGCGATCAACGGCCCGCCCGAGAGCACCCCTTGTTGCAAGCGCCCAAACAGCTCAAGGTCCCGCTAGTAACAATGGTCCCGCCTGCCCCTTCCCTTGAAGGCTCCTTGCTGCGACATTAGGTAGGTAATCAAATAATAAGGGTGCTTTCATTGTTGATCGGATAGACAACCAATCCAGGTGCTGAAGTGTGTCGAATCACCTTGGAGGACACAATCGACGTGTTCACACCCGCACCATTAAGGAAACGGTCTCAATGAACAAGAACATGCGGCTTCTCGCAGTACCCTCCCTCGCCCTCGGCATGCTGGCCCTCTCCGGCGCGCCTGCCATGGCAGCGGACGGCTCCTATTCCTCGACCCTGGGTCAGCTCAACGGCAGCACCGGCGC
>NZ_JBZCNJ010000012.1:0-38673 GCF_058269255.1 Arthrobacter sp. TJ-217 | reverse complement strand
CCGCTGGCAGTGTTCCTCTCAGTGGCCGCCGGCTCCATCCTCTTCGGCATCGCCGGTGCCCTGTTCGCCGTGCCGGTCGTCGCGTTCTTCAACAGCCTCGTGCGCTACCTCGTGGACCGGCGGTGGCTGGATGACGACATTGCCTGGCGGCCGTACTACTACCCATGGGAAATCAAAAAGCACGCCCGCCGCCACGAACTGAACCGGGAACAGGTCGCGGCCCAGTTCCAGCGCTTCCGTCGGACCCCCGCCAGCGAACGGGTGCAAGCCGAGTCAAAGCGCGGTGAGAAGTAAGAAGTGGTTTCGATCGCCGAGCTCCTCGCTTCACGGATGGCAGGGCCGGCACCTCGCCGCAGGCATCAGCGAATCGATCACCACTTCCTTGCGTCCACCGCTCCAACGATCCCACCACCATGCCCCATAAGATGGAAAACTACTCACCAAACCCGACTGCGACTGCATTAATGCGCCAGAGAACAGGCAATGGACCCCCAAGAACACAACAAAGTCCACGTTGACCGCGTGCATGTAGGCCCTGTGTGGACCAGGGTGAGCTCCGTGCGCACCCCCGGAGCGCGTGCGTTCCTCCTGATTGCGGGCATCGGAGTGTCGTCCCATTATTTTGAGCAGCTCGCACCGCACCTGAAAGAATACGGTCCGGTTTACGCCCTCGACCTGCCCGGCTTCGGTGGTGTCCCCCATGGCGGGAAAGCCCTATCCATCCGCGACTATGCGGACATTGTGGAACGTGTCCTCATTGAGAAGAACCTTCAGGATCCCGTGATCGTCGGGCATTCCATGGGAACGCAGATTGCCGTCGATCTCGCCGCGCGCCGCCCCGACTTGAGCACTCTGGTTCTGATCAGTCCCGTAATCGACCCGGAAGCGAACCGGATCTTCACCCAGGTTATGCGGTTCGCACGAGCCAGCTGGCACGAATCGCTGCGGGTGAAGTTCCTCGCTGTCGCCGCCTACCTGTCCTGCGGATTCTCTTGGTTCTTCCTCGTCCTACCCAGGATGATGAACTACCGCATCGACCAGGTCGCCCAGCAGGTTAGCGCCGACACTCTAATCGTCCGTGGTGAGCACGACGCCGTCTGCCCCCGGGATTGGATCCATAAGCTCACGTCCCTCATGCCCTCAGCCCGATCACGGGAAATCAGCGGAGCAGCGCATTCAGTCATGCATGCCTATGCCCGGGAAGTGGGGCGCCTCTGCGTCCAACACGCCAATCTGTCCACCGCCCACCCCCCTGAAATGAAACCACCACTGCCTGATGACACCCAAGAGCAGGGCTTTTCCATGCCGGAAAAAGCATCAGCAATAGCGCGGGAGATCAAAGGCGCGGTCATGGAGATCGCGGGAAACATCCAAGACGACGACGCGAAAGTCGCAAAGGGGCGCACCGAACAAGCCGCCGCCCGCGAGCAAGTACAGCCAAAATCATCACCCCAATGATGGCCGCCCAGGCTTTCACACCCCTTCATCGGTCAGTTTCTGGCTCTGGATTGACGACATCCGAGTCAAACCAGAGCAGGCACAGAAGAAAGGTAATGGGGGTGAGAGCGGACCCGGCCGATTCTAAAGGGGCTCTTCACAATACAAGGTGTACGCGGGGCGGGCGTCGGCGATACTGTGGGCGTGGAGTACGTGTCCAGAGTGCCGCGACCGCCGCTCGACGGGCTGATCGACGACCTTTACTACCTGGAGGGTGCGCCGCCGTACGCCCGGCTGACGCTGCCGCCGATGCCGGCGGCATTTCTCATCGTCAACCTCGGGGCGCCGTTTCGCATCCCCGCCGGCACCGACATCGAGACGGCAGAGTACGCCGACGGCTGCGTGGTCACGATGCCCACCCGCGCGGTGGAGTTCGGCTACCCACCCCGGACCCGGTCCGTCGGTGTGCACTTCAAGCCGTGGGGGCTGGCGCCGTTCCTGCCGATGCCCGCGGCCGAGCTGTGTGACCGGCCGGTGACGGTAGAGCAGATTTGGGGTCGACCCGCCATCGCCGGGCTGCGAGACCGGCTGGCTACGGCCGAGGGACCTCACGAGATGCTGACGCTGCTCGAGAAGGAGCTGATGCGACGGTTAGTCGACGCGGCCGGCCTGGGGCTGGTCCGCTATACGAGCCGCATCATCGCGGCCACTAGCGGGGCTGTGGCTATCGACGACCTGAGGGTTTCAGCCGGTGTCAGCAGCACTCACCTGGCACAGCGGTTCAAGGAGCTCATCGGCGTCACGCCGAAGCGGTTGGCCCGCACCTACCGCTTCGCCGCCACCGTGTTCTCAATCAACCCCGCCGAACCGATCGACTGGGCCGACCTCGCCAGCAGCGCAGGCTACTTCGATCAGGCCCACTTCGGCCACGAGTTCCGGGCATTCACCGGGCTAACACCGACACGATACGTCGAAGTCCGGCGGCGGTTCCTGCGCGAACATCCCGGCCACGTACCGGACAGCTGGCTGCTGCCGACGGATTGATTTCTTACAAGAGAGACAGCCCACGAAGCTCTAACCTGAGGGCATCCCAAGCAGAGGAGCGCCCATGGGCAAGGTAGTCATGTACAGCTCGGTGTCGGTAGACGGCTTCATCGCGGACGAGAGCGACCAGCCCGGACCGCTGTTCGACTGGTTGCTCAGCGGTGACGTGCCGTTGGACGAGAGCGGCGAGTTGAAGGTGTCACAAACGTCCTACGACTACACCCGGCCGTACTGGGACCAGATCGGGGCGACTGTCGTCGGCCGCCACGTCTTCGACATGACGGACGGCTGGGGCGGGAAGCCCCCAGGCGGGATCGACCACGTGGTCGTCGTGACGCACCGGCCGGAGCCCGAGGGCTGGGACCCCGAGGCGCCGTTTCACTTCGTCGACGGCGTCGAAGCAGCCGTAGCCAAGGCGCAGGAGCTTGCGGGTGACCGGATGGTCGAGGTCGCCGCCGGCGACGTTGGTGGCCAGGTGCTTGCCGCAGGTCTGGTGGACGAGGTGCGCATGGACGTCGTACCCGTCGTGTTCGGGTCCGGCAAGCGCTACTTCGGGCCGGTCCACGCGCAGCACGTGTTGGAGGAACCTGACGTGGTGATTCAGGGCAACCGGGTGCTTCACCTGCGCTATCGGGTGCGCCGTTGACCGATCTGAGTGGGTGCGCGAAGAAGGCCACCACATGCGGTGACACAAGATCGGGCTTTCTCCAGGAGAAGTTGAGGGTACTCCGGGTTGCCCACTCACTGGACTAGTTGGACTGACGCCACTGCAGCACCCGCCCGAATCATCTTCTGTGCGTCAGTCCGGGCCGCAGATCAGTGCCCTCGGCCTCTGCAGTCAGTACTGTGTCGACGGTCTTCCCTGCAGAGATCTGCCGCTTGACCTGCTCAAGCTCCACTTTGAGCTGGTCAACGGTGGCCCGGTATCTTTCGAAGTCCGCTTTTCGACGCCTGGCCACGGCGAAACTGACGCCGGCGGCGAGAATGGCAAGCGGAAAAGCCACCAGCAGGGCCCAGCCCGACGCGGCAAAGAAGTCGAGCGATATGGGAAGTGCTTGCTTGAATGCCAGGAACTCATTCACCCCACCGACCACGTCGTTGAGAGTGGAGTCCAGGGGCTCCAGAAACTGCCCAACGACTGGCGTTTCGGAAAATGACGGAGCGCTCAGCGGACGCTCTCCCTCTGCAGACCAGCGCGAATCACGGAAATGGTTCAGGACATAGATACCGGCACCCGCATTGAGGGCTGCGAAGAGCAGGACAGCACCAAGAGCAGTCCAATGAAGCCTGCGCGGACGCCAGAGGCCGGCCACGAGGGCGAAGACGGTGGGCGCAACCCAGCAGAAAATACGGAGTTCGTCGCGGCTCAGGCCGCCCAGTAGATCCAAGGGATTCCCCGCCTCTTGCATATGGAATGAATGCGTATTCCGGTTCCGAGCGAGCCTATCCTGGCCACCCGGCACATGCGGCGGCGGTCACTGGCGCAGACTGCTCTGTCCACGACACCATGTCGCAGCCGCCGGTGACGAAGCTGCGGGGAGGCGAGGCCCGGGACTCGGCTGGACATTCGGCTACCCCGGTGGGTATGAGCTAGGAGGCGGGATCGGCATCATGTTTCTCCGGCCGATAGCCGGCGATCGCGGCGCGGACATCGCCCTCTTCGTGCCCGCCATTCTTCTTGCCGAACGGCAGCACTTTCACCAGAGGGTGCACGATAGCCATGACGACGAGGCCCCAGGCGAGTCCCAGGACGGCCGAGCACAGAGTGTTCACGAGCCAGGCGAGGAAGCTGCCCACCACCGCGATTCCGGCGAAGGGATGCTCGAGGACGTGGACCAGGTCATACGGCGCGTGCCAGCCGAGGTCGTACGCCCCCTGCAGCATGATGTGACCGCCAACCCACAGCATGGCGATCGTCCCGATGAAGGTGATCGCGGCCAGCACGGCGGGCATGCCCTTGACGAGCAGCTCGCCAAAGCGCTTGGAGCCCGCCGAGTCTTTGGTGGTCAGGTGCAGGCCGATGTCGTCCATCTTGACGATGAGCCCGACGGCGCCGTACACGAGCACTGTAATCGCGATCGCCACGACAACCAGGATGAGCGCCCGGGCCCACAAGGAGTCACTGGCCACCTCGTTCAGTGAGATGACCATGATCTCGCAGGACAGGATGAAGTCGGTGGTGATGGCGCCCTTGATGACCTTGGTCTCGGCCTCCGGGCCCCGTTCGACCGCCGGCGCCTCTTTGTCGGCTGCGTGGTGGCCGCGGACCTTGTGCCAGACCTTTTCGGCACCCTCGTAGCAGAGGTAGGTGCCGCCCGCCATGAGGATGAACGGGATGATCCACGGGATGAAGGCGCTGATGAGCAGCAGCGCCGGCAGGATGATCAGCAGCTTGTTCCGGAGCGAGCCCCAGAAGATCCGCTTGATCATTGGCAGCTCGCGGGACGGGTCCGCCCCCGACACATACTGCGGGGTGACGGCGGCGTCGTCGATCACCACGCCGGCGGCCTTGGTCCCGGCCTTGGCGGCACCGGCTGCGACGTCGTCCACCGAGGCGGCCGCTATGCGGGCCAGGGCTGCGACGTCGTCTAGCAGGGCGACTAGACCGCCGCTCACAGGTGGCTCCCGCACTGCTCGAGCGCGGACTGCTGGTCGTGGAGGCGACGGTAAAGGTGCGTGATCGGCATGCTCCGAGTATACGGTGGCGGGCAGCCCGTCGACGGGGATTGGCGTCCGTTCGAACTGAATGCGCGATAGCCGGACGGGCGCTTGACGTTAAGGGACAAGCCTGACGTCGTCGCCCCGGAGGTTGGCACGGAAGCCGTCGTTCTGGACGGCGACGTCCCGAAGCACGAGGCCCTCGGGCAGGCCTTCAATGTCGTGCTCAATGGTCACTAGCCCGCGCACGACGGCGGCGGTGGCGTCGGAGAGAAAGTCCGGCCCGCCGAAGTCGATCGAGCGTGGCTCGACAACGAGCCTGCCCGACTCGACCTCGACTGTGCCGGTTGCGGTGACGCGGAGTTCGCGGCCCAGGACCTCGACGGTGCGAAGCACCATGGCCTGGCCGCCGTCCGCGGCGCGGACCACGGCCCCGCCACCAAGTTCGTCGGCGACGTCCTCGAACGGCACGGTCGCGTCAACGGCGAGGCGTGCAGCGACCAGCCCGTCCGGCCCCGTGACAACGTCCCGCCCGACGGCCCGGACGTCGCGGAGCGTCGAGCCCGCGGTAACCACTGTCCCAGCGTCTAGTTCAAGGTCGGCGAGCCACACCTCGTCCTCGCGCAGGTCGGCGGGAGGCTCTAGGCCCGGCGGACGCCCGGCGTCCACCGTCGACGACGGCATCGGCGCTGCCGCGCTCCCACCGGCCGGGTCACTTACCACCCACCAAAGGATCAAAACTGTGACCCCGAGGGCGAGGACCATCCCAGTAGCACCGATCAGCCAGTCCTTCGCACGCGTCCACTCCATGAGGACAGTCTGATGGCTGACGGTCCGGGGCACGAAACCCGGCGAGCCAGTCTAGATCCATTCCCGGAGCCGCAATGGCGGCTCCTCTCCTCCGGGACGCTGCACCAGCACCTGGTTGACGCCGTTCAGTCCCCGCTCGAACCCGAGTGCGCTCGTCGCCATGTACAACCGCCACACCCGGGCCCGACCTTCGCTCGTGAGGCGGACGGCCTCATCCCAGTTCTTTTCAAGGTTGTGCACCCAGGCCCGAAGCGTCAGCCCGTAGTGCCGGCGCAGCGCTTCCACGTCGAGCACTTCCAGCCCGGCCGATTCCAGGGCCCCGAGCATGACCGTGAGGCTGAGCATTTCACCGTCAGGAAAGACATAGCGGGGGATAAAGGAGTCGGGATCCGGCGGCATCTCACCGGCGTTCCACGAGATGGCGTGGTTGAGCAGCCGCCCGCCGGGACGCAGAAGTCCGTACAGGTGGGACGCGTAGTTGCCGATCTGCTCCCGGCCGACGTGTTCGGCCATGCCGATCGAGCTGATCGCGTCGAACGGACCGTCGTGAACCTCGCGGTAATCCTGAACCCGGATTTCGATGCGGTCGGCGAGGCCGCCGTCGGCCGCCCGCTTCCGTCCGAGGGCCGCCTGCTCTTTCGAGAGCGTGACGCCCACGACGTCGGCCCCGTACTTCTCTGCCGCGTGCAGGGCGAAACTGCCCCAGCCGCAGCCCACGTCGAGCACCCGCATGCCGGGCCGAAGGCCAAGTTTGCGGCAGACCAGGTCAAGCTTCGCCTCCTGGGCTGCGTCCAGACCGATCTTTTCGTCTCCCCAGACAGCGCAGGAGTAGACCATCGACGGACCGAGCACGAGCGCGTAAAAGTCATTGCCGACGTCGTAATGGTGGGAGATTGCCGCGGCGTCGCGCTCCTTGGAGTGCTTCCGGCCCGAGCGGGTGACGTCCATTTCCTCCGGCGGTGGCGCAGGCGGAAGTCCCAGCGCACCAACCCGGACGGCGGCACGGAGCAGTTTCACACGCTCGCCCAAGGTGGGCGGGCGGAAAGCCTTCAGTTCGGCGAATTTGCCTACTGAGCTGAGCACCGAAAAGCTTTCGAAGAGGTCACCGGGCCCGTCAATATCTCCGGCCACATACGCACGGCTTAGTCCGAGCTGATTGGGCGACCACAGCATTCGCCTCAGTCCCCGCCGGGAATGGAACTCAATCACGGGCGCAGCGGCGGGCCCCGCTTCTGAACCGTCCCAGGCCCGCAGCCTCAGCGGAATCTCCTGGGTGCCGAGAACAATTCCCAAGGCCTCCGCCAAGCGTGGTGCCACTCCCGATCTCTTTGCCATGCCCCCTGTCTACTACGACTTGTCCGGGGGAGCCAGAGGCAGTTCGGCGTCACTGTGAGGAGGCCTCAGGATGTTCTTCGTTAACGGGGCTGCGGGCGGAGCTCTCTTCCTGGCGGCCGTTGCGTCATCGCCGACCGGTTTCGACCCTGGTAGAGACGGCGGTAACTGGAGGGCGTGGTGTTGAACTCGCGCGTGAAGTGAAGCCGGAAGTTGGCCGACGTGCCCAAACCGGTCCTGGCGGCAACTGCGTGTACGGTCAGGTCGGTTGTTTCCAGCAGACGGCATGCCTCGGCAATGCGCTGGCTTGTCAGCCAGCGCAGGGGAGTCGTTCCGGTCTCGGTCAGGAACTTCCGGGCGAAGCTGCTTGGTGCCCAGCCGGCGTGGACGGCCATGTCTACGACTGTCAGTGGCTCGGCAAGATGTTGTATGGCCCAGCGACACGTTTCTTCGAAGTGGATCATAGGCGCAGCTACGGGGCGTTCGATGAACTGTGTCTGTCCGCCCTCGCGGTGCGGGGCCACGACCATCCGCCGGGCAATGCGGTTGGCGGCTTCAGTACCGTGGTCGGTGCGGACAAGGTGCAGGCACAGGTCGATTCCGGCCGCGACGCCGGCGCTGGTGCTCACAGAGCCCTCGTCGATGTACAGCACACCGGTGTCGACGGCGACTGCCGGATACAGGGTTTGCAGACGGTCCGCGTTTCTCCAATGGGTGGTCGCGCGCTTTCCGTCGAGGAGCCCGGCGGCCGCCAGTGCGAAAGCGCCCGTGCAGACGGATACCACCCTCGCACCATTCGCCGAAGCGTTCCGAAGCGCTTGGGATACCTCACGGGGAGGGTCGGCGAGCGGGCTGAAGCCGGGCACCACGACGGTGTCAGCCGAAAGCAGGGCCTCGAGCCCTCCAGCGGCATGGATGGCGTAACCGGTCGTCGTTCGGACCAGGCCGGGTTCTGCGGCGCAGACCGCGAAGGAGTACAGCTGCCGCTCATCCTCGTGACCGAATACCTGCGTCGGAATGGCAAGGTCGAAGGCGACGACATCAGGCAGGGCCAGGGCAACGACACGGTGCATGAGGCCACTGTACCCACGGACGGACCAACGAAATCCCCTGCTGCAGAATCCTTTTCAAGGTGGTCGTTTTTACCCCTCCCGTCCGCTGCTCCGGCTTGGCAGTCTTATCCAATGTCCGAATTTCAACCTTCAGCTGTGCAGGCAATTGAGCCCGCGGTGACTGCCACTCCCACGACCCCCATAGCCGAGGGCCATGATGGTTCCTCCGGCCCTGATCCCTCACCCACGGGACCGATTGGGTGGACTGTGGCCGGCTCGTTGGCTACCGGGTTGCTCGCTGCAGCGCTGCTGGCTGCCGCACCGTTCATTCCAGCAACCGAGAGCGGCATCACCGGCGCCATCCTGATAGGACTTGCGCTGGGATGGGCCCTGGTGGCGGTGCTATCGGCGGAACTTACGGATCAACCACAAAAGTGGGCCTTCGTTCCAGCACTCCTCATGGGACTGGGCGGGTTCCTCCTGGTGGCCTTCGGTTCCCCGATGCACGGGGTGCTCGCGTGGGTGTGGCCCCCCACCTTCCTGGGGCTGGCGGTCTGGATGATCGTCCAGGCCAATCGGCGGCTTCACCGCCGGAGCGGGCGCTTCCTGCTCTACCCGGTCTTCCCAGCGCTGGTTCTGGGTTCACTGGCCGGCGGCCTCGAAACCGTGCGCGGAGCAACGGAGGCGGCAGCCTCTCCGATGCAGGGTCAGGTGATCGACGTCGGCGGACACCGCCTCTACCTGAACTGCACCGGCTCGGGCAGCCCCACCGTCGTACTTGAACCGGGCGCGGGACTCATGTCGTCCGACCTCGGAGGGATCGCGCCTGTCGTTGCCCGTGACACCCGGGTCTGCGTCTACGACCGGGCAGGCCGCGGGTGGAGCGATCCGGCGACCAAACCCCAGGACGGCGCGCAGGTCGCGGCCGACCTTCACACATTGCTGCAGCGCGGGAACGAGCCCGGACCGTACGTCCTGACCGGGCATTCATTCGGCGGCCTCTACGCACTCACTTTCGCCGCCCGTTATCCCGAGGAGGTAGCAGGACTGGTTCTGGTGGACTCGACGGCACCGGCATCGGAGCCGGAAGCAGAACCGGCCCATGCCACAGGCCCGGGCTCCGAAGACACGACGAGCCGGATCTCCGCCCTGAGCACGGCCGCCGCGCGGCTTGGTGTCGGCCGGCTGCTGGGAGTGGCCACGCCCGGCCATCTGGGCAGCACGGTAGACGAGTACCTGCAGGCGGGACCCTCGGTGCAGCAGGCTGCCGCTCTGCGGAGCTTCACCGACAAGCCCGTGCTCGTCCTGACCGCAGGCACGGGGAGCCAGCCCGGCTGGACCGCTTCACAGGAAGCCCTCGCAGCACTGTCGACCAACAGCCTGCAACGCGTCGTCGACGGATCCACACATGCGTCGCTGATCACCAACCGGGAGGACGCAGCCGCGACCACCAGGGGGATTCTCGACGTCGTCTGCGCCTCGCGGACTGCAAGCCCCGTTAAATCCGGGTGTTCGCTGGAGAAATAGGTGCTCCGGTGCTGAACCTCCCGACAGGCCCTGGGGATGGCCGGGTCAGCGGGCGAGGGCGTGGACGATTTCCTCGTGGGAGAGCCTGCGCTCGCCGACGTAGTACAGGACAGCGCTTTCGGGCAGCTCAGTATCCCAACCGGGGTTGATGATTGTCCCCTCGTGTTGGACAGCGAGCACCGTGGTGATGAAGTTCCGTCCCAAAGCCTCCTGGATCTGTCCAAAGTTCACCCTCGGCAGCGCATCGGGCAGCCGCGTGCTGTACGTGTTCCGGCCGCCGTGACTCATGAGATCGGCGTAGACGACGGCGATGCCGGGATCTTCCAGCTCTTCAGTGGCCAGGCGCGGCGAGTGCCACTGTACGCAGCGGACGTGGGCGTCGACATAGGAGAAGCTGCGGGCTCGGCCCATATCGCGCAGCGTGACGACCGTGTGAGCCTTGGGGTTCACATGCGTGACGGCCACGGTGACGGCAAGTGCTTCGTTATCGTCGCGGGCGTCGATGAGTACGCGCGCGGCCCGGTGCACCCCGGCACGGCGCAGCACGCTTTCCTCGGCAAGATCACCCCGGACGAAGCCGAGATCGGGCTGTTCGGGCATCGGGTTCTCCCGAACGTCCTCCCCGGCACACAGGACAACCGCATGGGCATTGTCAGCGGTGATCTCCTGTATCAGCCGCTCCGTGCGCCCTGGCGTGTAGCCCACGATCACGAGGTGGTCCGACATATTCACATCCCGGTTGCCCTTCATGCGTTGTCCCTTCGCATTCTCGATCGCCATGGCGATCCTGGTGAACAAGGTGGTCAACGTAACGATGCCGCCGACAATGACATAGATCCCGACGAGGCGACCGCCGACCGTCGTCGGAAAGAAATCGCCGTATCCGACCGTGGCGGCTGTGACCAGGAACCACCACCAGTAGCTCTCCGCCGAAGTGATTGAGTTGCTGGACGGTTCGGCCCAAACCATGAGGGGCCAACTGGTGAGGAACACAGCGATGATGATGAACGCCGGCAAGACCCAGAAACGCGCACGCCCGAGCTGGCGGATCAGACGGAACAGTACAAATGGCACCCCTGCGTTCCCTTCCTGTCGCGGGACAATACCGTCTGACCCTACCCTCCAGAACCCGCCCGGGCGGTGCCAAAGCCCGTCGCTGTGAAAGCAGGACGGGTCTCTTCAGGGCCTTCAGCTGCTCCTCAGCCGACATCTCCGGCCAGCACGTCCACGTGCACGTGGTCGAGGTGACGCAGGATCTCGTTACCGGGCTCGGGTGCGTCGTAGTCGTGCCACTGCCCTCGAGGGATATGTGCGCTCCAGAACTGATCGTCAAAGATAACGTACTGGATGTTCAGGTCCTCAGCATGGGCGACCAGCCAGTGAGCGAGTATCCACCCCTCACGCCGGTTCTCCTCGGTCACCGGCCGGAAGAAAATGTCGATGGCCCGGCCGTCGTAGTGGGTCGAGTCCCCTCCGTGCCCTTGATCGACGCCGCCTGGGGCGAACCCGCCCAGACTCTGGTCGCCGAACGCCTCGGTCATGGCTTCGCGCACCTGCTCGGCGCGGGGCGTCAACCCGGAGGCGGTCAGCTGCTGTTCGGGCAAGCCGTTTGCGGCTGAGCCTCGGCAGGTCAGGCTGGGACCTGCGTCTTCGGAAGGCCCGTCGGCCAGCCGCTGCAGCACCGTTTCATCGATGCTGGATGTGTCCGGGGCCTCCATCCCGCGAGCCAGGAGTGCCACAGCCGTCGTGGCCAGCTTTGCCTCCTCACGGTCGAGCCCGACATCTCCATCGGCGGTTTCGACAGTGCATTCCGAACTTCCCAGCAACGAGCCGTCTCCGGCGCGCATGCTGTTGAGCAGGCTGGGCCCGAGGAGCACTAGGGCTGACGCGAGCATTCCGAGCAGGAGAATGCCCAGGAGTGGCCGAGACGGGCGAAACCGGCTCCCAGAGCGCTGCACGGCGATTCTGCTCACGTTCACGCAGCCCTTTCATTGAGGTGAAGTGCTGCAGCCAGGCGGAGCAGGGAGCAGCCCAAGCGTTAACTCGATCGCTCAGTTGATGGTTCCCAGACAACTGACCTCTCCGAGAAGTGACTAACGCCGTCGGAGCGATCCTAGAGGCATAAACACAATGGGTGGTGCGGAAATCCGTCCCGCACCTCGCACAAAAGGTGAGGAGGCTTCGACTGAAGAGTTGCCCCCGCCGCTAGCGCCCTCCTAGTCTTGGGCGCTAGTGGTGTTTCCACCACGCTCGGGTGTCTGTCGCCATCGCACCCACAAAAGAACATCACAGTCCGGTGTGAAAGAGAGGACCTCGCATGGAGCTCCAGGGGCTCAAGGCGCTTGTAACCGGTGGCGGCTCCGGCGTGGGCCTGGAACTAGCCCGCCAACTGGCCGCGGCAGGCAGTGATGTGCTCATCATTGGCCGGGACGAGGCACGCCTCCACGCCGCCGCAGCGCGCATTCCGGGCCTTCGCACGCTGGCGGCTGACCTCGCCCGCGCGGAGGATTTGCCGCGGATTGTCGATACCGCGGTGGAGCAGTTAGGCGGTCTCTCGCTGCTGGTGAACAACGCCGGGATACAACTTAACTATCACTTGACCACCCGGCCGGCGCCCCAGATGCTCACCGATATCGACCACGAGCTGACCATCGACCTGATCGCTCCGATCAAGCTCACCGCCCTGACGCTGCCGCACCTGATCCAGGCACGGTATGCCGCAATCGTGAACATCACCTCCGGCCTCGCTATTTCTCCGAAGCGCAGCGCAGCGGTTTACGGAGCGGCCAAGGCCGGGCTGCGCACCTTCACGAAGGCCCTTCGCTACCAGCTCGCCGTGGATGCTCCCACCGTCAGGGCCGTCGATGTCGTTCTTCCCCTGGTCGACACGCCGATGACCGCAGGCCGCGGCACCGGCAAGATAAGCGCCGAGCAAGCCGCCCGCGAGATCCTTGCCGGATTGCGAGCTGACCGGTCGGAGATTCACGTAGGAAAAGCTAAAGCGTTCATCCTCCTGCACCGTCTCGCGCCCCGCCGTGCCGACGCTCTCCTCGCCGACGGCTGACTCCGGTCCTCACGGTTATTTCCGGCCGTTTTTTCTCGTCGACGTCTTACTGGCGCGGGCTCGTTCCGTTTTCTGGGTCTCATATGGGCTGGCCCTCGTCTAGCCGAACGTTGCCACACCGACAAACGCCATCAGCGCCGCAATGAGCCCGATAACCGTCAGGACAGCGAAAACCTGTTCCTTCGCAGTGATCGCCCGCCACATCTTCACTTGATTGGCCAGCGTGTAGATCACCCCCGGCAGAAGGAAGAATACGGAGACTACCGCCAGAAAAGCCATCGGACCCACCTTTCGTTCACACGACCATCGGAATGTGATCCCGACAGTCTAGGAGCCGTCGCTGAGGAAGGCGCTGCCGTACCTACATCCGATGTTCCACCACTTCTCGAGTGAACGGCCGACCCCGCAGGGCTGGAAGCGTGACGATTGGATGACGAACTGATACCGGGCCACCATCCGAAGCATCCGGGCGGTAGGCTCCGCAGCAGACGTTCCGATATCGGCCGTCGCCACCTGAGGGGGTCCGCATGCCGAAGACGTGGGAACGGGCCATAGTTCCTCTGCCTTTGATGCTTACGGGTTTGTCGACGCCGCGTCCGACGGCGGCACTCCAGCCCAGGGGTCGGGCTACTAGGAAGCTCCGCCGCGGAACGCACTGACCATCCTGCCCAGCAGCACATCAGAGGAGAACCGATGATTCCGGAACACAGCCCGCGCGCCCTTAAAAATCCTATGCATGCCGGGGTCGCCAGGGTCTTCAAGGTTAGAAGGCTCTCCGATTTCGAGGCCGGTGTCCTCGCCAAGGGGTACGTGACCCGCGAGGAGTACGAGGAAGCGTACCGGCGGTACGTCGCCAGAATGACCGCAGCAGGCTTCACCGTAGACGAAGTGGTGGATGGCAACGGCTATTTTGTTCGGAACCATTCATCGAGCCGGAGGGATGAGCTCTTCACAAGAGGGGACCCCGCCGCCGAGGTGGCACGCCTCGATCGGGAGGAACGATCCCTCTCCCAGGCATGCGAAGCGGGCACCTTCCAGCTCATCGGCCCGATTTTCAGGGAGCAAGCCAATCCGACCGGACAGTACGACGACTAAACCGGTCAGTCTTGGGCAGTGCTGAGCTACTAGGGCGGCCACCGGCGCGGAAGGAGGAGGGCGCCGTACGCATGAGAGGGTGTAATCACCAACCCACTCGAAAGGCACGAGCATGGCACAGCCCAAGAACCGGAAGTCCGGTTTAGCCCTCCCCGGGGAGCTTGTCTCCCGACGCGCGGCATTTGCCGCGTCCGGCGCCGCAGGCGTCCACGCCGACCAGAAGGCGCGCAAGCACCAGACCGGCAGGACCAACCGCATCGGCTCGCGCTCATCCCGCGTCCGCGCCGCAATCCGCTTCGAGTCGCGATGAGCCCAGGACGCCCTTTTTCAGCCACCCAGCCCACCGGCCACCCGGTGGGTTTTTTAGTGACCGGACCGTCCTGAGCGGCCCTTTCCGAGGCCCCGGAGAACCTGCTCCTACAGGTGTCGACGGGCGGGGGACCGGGGTCGAAAGCAAGCAGGACATGCAGATCGAACTCGCCCTCCACCAGAGCCCCCCACATCGGGAAAGAGGGTCCGCGGGTGGCACTTGCCGAACCCAATCCCGAGGCGGACACTGGCTACGAGGTGCCCTTCTGGCCGGCACTTGACTGGTGTCCAGCCGGGTGAACCGAGCAGATGCTCGGCGGCTCAGGATCAGGGAGGTTTCGGTGTCGAACTTTGCTAAGAAGCGGCCGATCAAGGATCGGGAAATGGTACAGGCAGATGAGATCGCCGATGCGGTCACGGCTGGGGGCTTTCTCTACGATGACGGAGCCACGCAGACCTTCGATACGAGCGGTGCGACAACCTACATCGAGCAGGGGTCGCCAACGCTGGGTGAGTGGTACGTCGATGACAAGGGACGGTTCTGTTCCTTCTGGCCGCCGAGCTACCGAGCGTGTTACGAACTGAGATGGGTCGTGGAGGACGGGGAAGTTGTCGGTCTCGAGTTCACCGAGGTCAACCGCGGATCAACCTTCACGGGACGCTACTCGTAGATGACGCTGGTCCCGGCGCATCTGCGCAACCCATTCGGTGAGTGTGCCTCGCGGTCCCGCCGCGGTCTCCGGTGCCGTCCGGCAGGGCCTGCGGCGTAGAAGGGGCACGCTCAAACATTTTCCGGTTCTATTGGTTTGGGACAAATGCATGAGGAGACCGGTCGATGGTTGTTCTGTATGGTTTGCTGGCAATGGTTTCGATCGTCATGATCTTCATCGGTGACGGCCTATTCCTAAAGAGCCTCTACACGGCGCTCCTGGTCATGAGCCTGATTCTGGCCGGGTACTTCTTCAGGCGCAATAAGTGAATGACGCACTGATGCTGGCCGGCAACACACCGGCGTTGAGCGCTAGCGCCGCGGACGTTTTTCTATTCAGCACGCGGGGAGACCGGCGTATCGGTCGCGGTGGGAGAAGACGCCGCTGTACGGCTGGCCGAGGTGATACTGGAGGCGCTCCCCATCATCCTCGCCGACGATTTCAAGGTGTCCATCAGGGTCCGCCCTGCCCCGGAAATAATCCCGGAAATCATCGGCCGCCTTTCGCATGAGAACCATCAATTCGAGAAGAAGAAGGTGATGACCTTTCGCACTGGAGGCGCTGACCGTATGGACGGCGACGAGCTCGCTGCTAGCCCAATGGATGCGACGTGGAGACGGCACCTTCCCTGCGGGTCATGATTCGGTGTCGCTTCGGTGTTTCCACCGGTCCTACCTCTTCAGGCTACGCAGCTTGATGCTCAGGAACTTTTTTGGGGGTTCGGCCCAGCGCGCCTACGCCGCTTCGGCCTCCGGGTTCTCTCGTGCGTCGGTGCGCACTATTGTTCCGATGACGTCATTGAGGGCCTCGGTGGAACTCGGGTGCGTATAGATGGACTCCTGCAGCTGCGTCGCCGTGGTTCCGCTGCGCATCGCGAGGGCAACCACGTTGATGATTTCCTGCGAGTCGACGCTGAGCAATGCCGCACCGAGAATCAGGTCGGTGTCGAGGTCAATGATGAATTTCATCATGCCTCGGATCTCTTCGACGATGTAGGCCCGCGGCATCGCGAAGATCTCACCGACATTTTGACTCCCCACTTTAATCCGGTGGCCGGCAGCCCGCGCTTCCCTCTCGGTGAGGCCGACGGTCGAGAGCGGCGGCGAGATGAAGAGGGTGCGCGGGACCGAGTGGCGGTCGGCGGTGCTGCGCTTTCCCTCCCCGATCAGTTGGTCGAGCACGATGCGGGCGTCATCGAGCGAGACGTAGGTGAACTGGGGCCCGCCGTTGACGTCACCGAGCGCGAAGATGTGCGGCTGGCTCGTCCGGAGGTTCCCGTCGACCACGACGGCACCCCGGGGCGCGGTGGTCACCCCAGCAGCGTCGAGACCGAGCCCCTCCGTCGCCGGAGCCCGGCCGGTCGCCGGGAGCACGGCATCTGCTTCGACCGTGTATCGCTCGCCATCGCGTTCGTAGGTGACGACGGCGCCGTCCGCGCCATCCCGGATCTCGAGCACGTTGGTGTTCGTGACGATGTTGATGCCCTGGTTCTCAAGAATGCCGATGGCGACCTGGGCGACGTCGTCGTCTTCGCGGCGGAGGATCTGGGATGTCATCTCGAGGATCGTGACTTCGGAGCCGAATGTCCGGTACACGGCGCCGAGTTCAAGGCCCAGGTATCCGCCACCGATGATCACGAGGTGGGCGGGAAGATCTGTCCGGTGAATGAGGTCGGTGCTCGTGATCACGTGGGCGCTGTCCCGGATGCCCGCGATATCCGGGATGACCGGCTCTGAACCGGTGTTGATCAGGATTGTGTCCCCCGTGACGGTGACCTGGCGGCCGTCTACGTCAACGCTCACGGTGTGCGGGTCGACGAACGTTCCTTTGCCGGTGAGGATCGTGAGGGAGTCGTGGGCGTCGAGGACGTTGTAGTTCACGTCCCGGAAGGATGAGGTGAGCTGGTGCACGGTGGTGACCGAGCGGCGGTACCACTCCCGGGCGGAGTCCTCCTCCCGACGATTGTGCGCGTGGTAGACGAGCGCCTTGGTCGGCACGCAGCCGACATTCGGGCAGGTTCCGCCGTACATCAGCGGGGATTTCTCGATCAAGACGACCCGCTTGCCGAGATGTCCGAGTGTAGACGCAGCGGTCTTGCCGCCCTTGCCGAAGCCGATTACGACGACGTCGGCGGCGATGGTGGCGGTTGTGGTGTCCATCACACAAGAATGGCCCGCTGCGGCCGGTGCTAGCCAGAACAAGTCAGCTTGTTTCTGTTCAATCTCCCATTACGCTGCCGAGCGTGAAGATCAGGACCTTGCGCTGCAGACAGGCGGGAAGCTCAGGGGCCGTGGGCTCGTCCGTCTGAGGAGGCACCGGCACTGCCCGACACCGGATCGCTGAAAGGGGCTTTTGTCCCTTACAGATTTCCACCTGGTCGGAACAATTAAGGAATGATGTTCTCTCATGATGATCCGGTCCTTGTCCTTGATGAGGCGCAGTGTTGGAAGCTGCTGGAGAATACCCAGCATGGGCGCCTTGTCCTGACCGCAGCCGGTGAGACCGATGTCTTCCCAATCAATTACCGTGCTCACGACGGCGTCCTGTTGATGCGTACGGCGCCTGGTACCAAGCTTGCCGAGCTGACCGTCAACCAAAACGTGGTGTTCCAGACAGATGGCATCACCTCCGACGAAGCTTGGAGCGTGGTGGTCAAGGGAGCTGCGAGAGTGCTTGAGAGCAGCACGGATATTGCTGCGGCTGAGGCCCTGAACCTTAAGCCATGGGTGCCCACGCTCAAGGATTTCTACGTCGAAATTGAGCCGTCGAAAATCAGCGGCCGGCACTTCAACTTCGGCGACCACCCCGAACGGTTCTGATCGCGCTGTGCGCCTTTTCCGCACCCACCGGCCCCACTGGTTGAATGCGGGGTGGAAGGACCAATGCGCCGGCTCCGCCGCCGGGCTGGAGCCGGCTGCCGCGTGGGGACTCCTACCCGGTGAGAGGCAGCGACACGGTTCAAGACCTTGGCTCACTCAGTCTCTGGGGGAGTGAGGCCGGCCGGTAGCTGACGGCTCCCAACCCACTCGCGGACAACGCGCGAGAATAGCTCGGGCTGCTCGCCGTTCCATCCATGGTGGGCGCCTGGCACGACACCGACGACGGCGCGCGGGAACGAGGCCCGAATCTCTGCGAGCGAGCGCAGGATGAGGACATGTTCGTTGCCGCCAGCCACCGCGAGGATCGGAGTCGCAGTGCTCGCCGCACGCTCAGGCAGGGTGAAGTGCAGTGCTTCAAGGTTGATCATGCGGAGCGAGGCGCGGTCTGCGGCCTTCGCAGCCTCCCGAAACCCGGTGAGCTGGGCAGCGGGTACGCGGAGTTGCCGGGCGTTGAAGCGGATGAACGCGTTCGACTGCATCACGGGTTCGATCAACCGGCCGATGGTCCGCATCATCAGGGGGTGGGGGAAAGGAAGAACGTTCACACCGCTTATCAGCAGGCTCGAAACCTTTGTGCTGGCGGCCGTCAGCTCCAGCCCGACGTAGCCTCCAAGAGACAGACCGATGACGTGGGCAGTGCCGCCGTGGCCCCGTTCCTCGATAAGTGCCCGGACGAGATCGGCGGTCCTCCCTATGGATTGCCAGGGAAGTTGACTGCTGCGGCCGTGACCCGGAAGGTCGGGGATCAGCACGTGAAACTCCCGTGCGAGGTCCTGCGCGAGAGCGCGCCACATCCAGCCGCTGGTTCCCGCCGCGTGCAGAAGCACGATTGACGGCGCATTGCCGGGGCTCAACTCCTCAACCTGCACGTCCTTGATTGGCATGATTGCGATCGTTTCCAGTTGTGGCAGTAATGTCAATGCCGGTGAGGATAGGCCATGGTTGAGCGACGTGTGACCGACGGCGTCGAGCACCGAGCAAGCTGTCCTTAAGCCGTGAAAGCGGGCACATTCCCTCCCGTCTATGGATCACGTGGCAGGATGACGGAATGACGGTGTCGGAAGAGACGCTCCTCGAAGGTCCAAGAGGACGCCGGCTGTGCCTCGAGCTGGCCATGGAGCTGATTCCGGAACTGAGGGGCCCGGTGATGTATCTCAGCAGCGGCCTGGACCCCTCCGCCGGCACGTCACGCACCACCGTATTCTTCACCACCATGGATGAAGACGGACCGGCGCCCCAATCCGGCTGGCCACCCATCTCGATGACGGTCGATGAGCTGGCCGTAAGGCTCAGCACCTCCCCGGTAAGTACCCCAACCGGGCACCAGATTGAGGCAGCGTTGGAGGCATCGGTCGGCAATGCCCGCTACTGGCAGGAACCCGACGGCGAAGACACCCTCGCAGCGCTCGCAGTGATCCGCGATGCTCTCCGTCCATTCGCCGGGCAGGTCATGGCCTCCGACGTCGGAAAGTGGTTCACCCAACCGCGCCAGCGCGAGCAGTGGCACATCGACTGGCGATCAATGGAGGACCCGGCGCCTCTGCCCCGCAGTACGCGCGAGACGCTGGTTGCCTGGGCGCGAGGTGCGCGGATCGAAGAGGAACGGGCCGGGCTCGACCGTCCCCGGGATCCCCGCGCACCCTGGTCCGGCACGTGGTGGTCCTTTCCGCAGGGTCTTCTGCAGACCGTCGGCCGGGTGCCGGCGGGACTAAGCCTCATTGAGGACGCCATGGGAGAGGAGTGCGCTACTGTAATCCCCGTCCGAGGGACCGGCCGCACCTTCGAGGTCGCGGACGAGGAAGACTGGGCCCACCTCTGCCGGAAATATCCGCTCGATGTCACGGCCTCGCGCCGCCACGATTGGTTCCGCACGACGGGGCGTGAGGGCACGTGGCTCATCCCGGACTGGGAACGGGTCGCGGATGACTGGGACGCTGTCCACCTCACGGTTCTCGGCTATCTCCGATGCGGTACCCGCGCCCTGCGCATCGACGCCGACCGTGCCTCGGTCATTGCAGGGTGGAATCCTGACACCACGATCTGGCTCACTGACGTCGCCCGCGAGTGGGTGGAACCGCGGCAGGCATGGCAGCGCCCGCATGACGATGACGGCTGGATTCGCACCGGCTAAGACGCAGTGCCTACCGGGCACCCTCCCGCCCGCTACTTCCGATAGGAAAACCAGATGCAGACAGTCACCCTCAATAACGGCGTCGAGATGCCGATCCTCGGCTTCGGCGTGTACCAGATCCCTGGCGATGAAACCGAGAAGGCCGTTGCGGACGCCCTTTCGGCCGGTTACCGGCTCATCGACACCGCTGCGGCCTACGGGAACGAGGAGGCCGTCGGCCGGGCAATCGCCAACAGCGGGATCCCCCGCGAGGAACTGTTCATCGTCACCAAGCTTTGGGTGCAGGACGCAGGCGAACAGAACACCATCGACGCCTTCAACACCTCCCTGCGGCGGCTCGGTCTGGACTACGTCGACCTCTATTTGATCCACCAGCCCTACGGTGACTACTACAGCGAGTGGCGGGCCATGCAGGGACTCTATAGGGACGGCCGTGCCAGAGCGATCGGCGTCTCCAATTTCCACTCCGACCGCCTCGTGGACCTCATCACCAACAACGAAGTCACCCCCGCGGTGAACCAGATCGAAAACCACCCCTTCTACCAGCGTGTCGATGACCAGCGCCTCATGAAGGAACTCGGCGTCCAGATCATGTCCTGGGGCCCCTTCGCCGAAGGTCGGAACGACCTGTTCACCCACCCTGAGTTCACTCCGATCGCCGAAGCCCATAAGGTCTCCGTGGCCCAGGTGGTGCTCCGCTGGCTGATCCAGCGCGACGTCGTCGTCATTCCCAAGTCCGTGAACCCGGACCGGATTGTGCAGAACTTCGATGTCTTCGGCTTCACCCTCACCGAGGATGAGATGGCCCACATCGCGACCCTCGACACCGGCGCGTCCCTGTTCTTCGACCACCGCGACCCGGGCATGACCGTGCGGTTGGGATCAGTCCGCGTCAGCTGATTCTCGCTGGGCCGATCTGCCGCCCATCATTTCTGCCACTTCCATTGCCAGCAGCCGGGCGGAAACGGAAGGATGTCGACATGTCATTTCAGGCCTACCTCGACACCATTGAAGACAAGACGGGACTCACGCCCCGCCAGCTACTCGACATCGCGAACGGCAAGGGATTCGACGAGCAAAACGGCAAAGCCGGCGAGATCCTCGAATGGCTCAAGGCCGACTACGGCCTGGGACGCGGCCACGGCATGGCGCTCGTTCACGTGATCAAAAAGGGCGCCGCAATCGACAAGAAACATGTCGGAACAACCGGCTCGCACCGGGACGAGTCCGAGACTTTGTGGCTCGACGGGAAGGAGACCAAACCCTCATGACCACCGTTACCCACCGCGAGCAGCTCCGCGAGAACAACGCCGGGACGGCGCTGTTCGTCGGGGCCGACCACGGTGCCGGTGCCTCGTTCTTCTGGGTGGACACCACCCCCGGCAGCGGGCCCGACACCCACTGGCACCCCTACACCGAGACGTGGGTGGTGCTGCGGGGCGAAGCAGTCATCGAGTCCGACGGGGAAGAGCTCCGCGCCGGTACCGGTGCGATTGTGACGGTCCACGCAGGCGCACGACACCGGTTCCGCAACAGCGGTACCGAGAACCTCGAGATGATCTGCATCCACGCATCCCCCGAAATCATTCAGGAGTTCGTATCTCCTGCACCGAGTGGGCCGTAGGCCTCATCTTCATCGCTGGTGCATTCAGCGGAACCGGCGTCGACCCCGCTGCGGCTCATCCCCTCAGTGCGATTGCCTCTCCGACCCAGCGGGCGTAGCGCGCCCACGGATCATCTACGCCCGCGGCGAGTTCGGCGATGTGCCGCTCGAGTGCGGGCGACGGCGAGAACCACTCCGAGCGGCCCAGCCGCGAGGCCGCGAACTGCTCGTGGCGGCGGTGCTCCGCGAGCCGATCACCCCGTTCGAACGCCAGCACCTCGTCGTGCCAGAGCCGCGCGAGCCGCTGGCGGGGGTTCGCGGTCGTGCCGATCTTGATCCGGTCTTGGAAGCGGATGTAGTAGACGACGTCCACACGCGGGGGCGGCAGTCCCTCGTCCACGATGTCCCCGACGCGCCACTCACATGCCGCGCATGCCCAGCCGGAGGGATACCGGACGCCGATCCGCGACCCGCAGGCGCGACACGGGGCCGGCATCGCGTCGGTGGTGCCTACTTCAGCGTCCGCCCATTCCATGACGGCGGCCACGTGCGCCGAGCAGAGTGCGAACGGTGAGGCACCGGCGGGCCGGCCGCATGGCCGTCCGTCCTCCCCGGGCAGCACGCATCGGCGGTCACCCTGCTTCATTTCGAACACGTATTCGATGCTGCCGCTTCTTTCAGACTCATGCAAGCCTCACGGGGGCGCGGAGATCGGGTCCCTCACGAGTCAGTGGGACCGCCTCGTTCCCACTGGATGCGGGAACCGATGCTTCAGCTTGAATGGATCGAAACCGGCTCGTACACGATGACCGAGCCCGGTGCCGGTGCGCGGCAGGTCAGCTGGTTCGGTGGGGCACGGCGGGCCCGCAGCTCGACGTCGGTCTGTGCGGGGTGGGGCGGGGGAGCGGTGAGGCGGATCCGCCAGAGGTCACCGTGGCGGGTGGTCCCGGCGACCGTGTAGTCCCGCCGTCCGGCCGGGCCGAACCGTTCGAGCACAGCCGCGACAGCGGCCTGCTGGGGCTGGAGGAGATCGGTGTAGCCGCGCAGGTACTCCGCGTGGATGGAGTCGGCGAGGTGCCCTTCGACCGTTGCCATCGACGACTCGGCGTCGAGGCCGCCGTAGTAGACGCCGTCGGGCGCGACGACGACGTTGGCCGCGAACCGGTCACCGCCGACGTGCGAGCACTCCCACACCTGCTCGGGCCACCGTTCACTCAGCGCACGCCCGATGGGCCGTCCGCGCAGCGCGCAGCAGGTGTCATGCAGGCCATGGGTGCAGACCAGGAGGACCGGCGGGTGGCCGAGCTCGCCCGGTCTGCTGAGGGCAGCGGTAATCTCCGCCAGATCCTCGTCACCCGTCCACGACCCCCATTGCTGACGATGGGCGCCGGATCCGTCATGGCGCAGGACTGCCCATCGGTTGGGGCCGTCGCGTCGACGGCGGCCGGGCCGCCGCACCAGCAGCACCCGCGCCCGCGCCGCCTGGGCGGCGGCGACCACGAGGGCTTTCGTCTCAGGCTCGAGGGTGAGGCCGTCGAAGCTGTTGAACGGCCACCTGCCGCGGTACTCGATGAGGACCCAGACGACGTCGTTCGGCGCTGTGCCGGCCATCGGGTCGCTCCGCAGCCGGGCACCGTCGGCGCAAAAGAAGCGTTCCATGGCGGTCGTCACTGTTCCGCGGGAACGAGAACCCCCGCGCGCAGCAATCTCTCGACGAGTTCGCCGCCAAGATCGTTCGCGGTGTAAGCCCCGCCGTCGAGCAGGCGCCTCACAGACGGCAGATCGGTCTCTGGGAAATCGAGCCAGCCCACACGGGTGGTCAGGCGCGATCCCTCAAGCCGCGCTTCCAGTGCACCGCGCAGCCGCACCACGGACCCGGGACCCAGACCTTCGACGGCCGTGAGCTGAGCCAGCGGTCCCAGCGGTGCCGGGCGTCCCTGGCCCCGACGGGTGCGGTGAAATAAAGGAGCGGAATCGGCGTCGGTGACGGCGGCGGTCAGGCGTTTCCGGACGATGTCGACGTCGTCGGTCGGTCCGTCGATGCCCAGGGGAAGCGTCCGGCGCATCTCGGGATCGTCGTGGAGGGCCGCAAGCGCGGCCTGGGCGAGCTGTTCGGCCAGTGCGTAGCGGGTCCAGCTGTGGATGCCGAGCGTGAGGTGGATGGAGACCTCGCCCTGCGCCTGTGCGGCGTGCAGCCAGCCACGCGGCAGGTAGAGGACATCGCCCGGCTCGAGCACGGTGTCGATGTAGGCCTCGCCCTTCGCGGCGTCTGCGACGGCGGATCGACGGTCGGTCCACACCTGGTCACGCAGGGGGTCGGGGAGGACCGGTTCGTGGATGATCCAGCGCTTGGTTCCTTCGATCTGCAGGACGAAGACGTCATGGACGTCGTAGTGGTCGTCGAACCCCCGGTTCTGGGGCGGTGTGATGTAGGCATTGGCCTGCACCGGATGTCCGAGCTCGGTGCTCAGCCGGGCGTTGAAGTCCGCGATCGGTTCCCACGTGCGGTGCAGCGCCTGCAGGACGAGGGTGGCGCCGTCGGCAAACTTCCGCCACAAGGCGGTGTCATCGAGCTGGTCGGAAATGGTGGCGCCGACGCCGGCCGGGGAGGTGAAGGAGGAGTCGGGAAATGTGGAGCCGCCTTTGGCGACACGGAGGAAGGGCGTGCGCAGTCCCCGGCGGGAGACCAGTTCGTCGACGGCGCCGGCGGAGAACAGGTCGGAAAAGTCGCCCGCGCCGCGCGTGAGCAAGGCTGTCCGCCCCCAGACGTCACGCGCGAACCTTTCGCGGTCGATGTCGATCAGGCGTGTCTCCAGAACCCCAGCGCCGGGGCGCGTGAGGTCCTCAGGAGGAGTGCTCAAGCTCAGATGCCCGCTCCCGCGTCTGCTCCGCCGTCGGCGCCGCCGTCTGCTCCGCCGTCGGCACCGCCGTCGGCACCGCCGTCTGCTCCGCCGTCGGCGCCGCCGTCTGCTCCGCCGTCGGCACCGCCGTCTGCTCCGCCGTCGGCACCACTGTCTGCGCCGCCGTCGGCACCGCCGTCGCGGGCACCCGGGGCGCCGGCCACGCCACTGTCCGCCGCGATCTCCTGTTCGCTGGGATCCTGCTGTGGTTCAGTCATATTTCCTCCTGAGAGTTGAATATTCCTCGTGCCTACCTGATTACCCCAGGCGGTCCTTCATTGACGCTGCCCGTGTTCACACTATCGGTACAGATGATCCGAGGGAACAGGTCCTTCGGCAACTGAATGTGCTCACCTGCTCAGCCACCTGAGCCGCAGTGCGGCTAAGGAGGTGCCGGACGATTCGTCCTCGGTTCACATTGCACTGAAAGTGCATTATGCTGCACTCATGGATGATGGTACAAGGTCTCTCGCATCGGCGATCGGGGACCGTGTCAGGACGGAACGGCAGTTGCGAAGGTTGACGCTAGACCAATTGGCGGCGGCGGCCGGAGTGAGCCGCCGGATGGTGGTCAACGTGGAGCAGGGGCTTGCGAACCCCAGCGTAGGCACATTGCTGCGGATCAGCGATGCCCTCGGGGTTGGGTTACCGGCGCTGGTGGAACCTCCTCGGCCGAAGCCGGTGAAGATCACCCGCAGTGGGGATGGTGCTGCCTTGTGGGCCGGCGCGTCCGGTGGCCGCGGGGTGCTGGTGGCGGGGACCGAATCGCCGAATGTGGTTGAGCTTTGGGACTGGACACTGGAGCCAGGGGAGCAACACCGAAGCGAGGCCCACTCGGCTGGCACGAAGGAGCTACTTCAGGTCCGGCAGGGCTCGATCACCATCGAGGTCGCCGACCAGTCGATTGTCCTTGGCGAGGGTGACGCGATGACCTTCCCGGGCGACGTCGAGCATTCCTACGCCAATCCGGGCCAGCAAACCGCCAGGTTTTCCCTGGCCGTCTTCGAGCCCGGAGTCGGGTCGGGGCTCAAACCGGAGACCGTCAATGTCTGAGCGGATGGAACTTCAAGGATTCCTCGACGGCGCCCGGGTGGATGCCGCCGTGCTTTCTTTGCGCCCCGATTACCGGGCGCTGCTGGTGGCCGCCGACGGACTCGTCCCCGGCCCAAGCGATGCTTACAGCGAGGAGTTGCTCGAAACGGCGGAGACCACCGCACGACAAGCCCTCACGGATCAATCCGTCGACAGACTGCCACATGTTGCAGCGTGGCGTGAGGCGTACCAGGGGTTCGGGGCGAAACCGAACCGCACCCGCAACAGCTTGGAGGCACTCCTGCGCCGGGCGGCGTCCGGGCTGCCCCGGGTGAATCGGCTGACCGACATCTACAACGCCGTCTCGGTGCTGCACCAGGTCCCGCTCGGCGGCGAGGACCTGATGCGCTATTCCGGGCCGCCGGCGCTGGTCCGCGCAACCGGACAGGAACCCTTCGACACCGCCAGTAACGGTGAGCCCGTCACCGAGCATCCCGACCCCGGGGAAGTGGTGTGGCGTGATGACGCCGGCGTGACTTGCCGGCGCTGGAATTGGCGGCAGGGACGGCGCACTCAGCTCACCGACGAAACCACAGCGGCGCTGTTTATCCTCGATGCCCTCGCACCCCTCACCGATGACGCCCTGCTCGCGGCGGCGGACGATCTCGCGGCGCATCTGACCCGGCTGGGCCCGGATGTTCAGATCACCCGCCGACTGGTAGCTCCCGGCATCGGGTCCGGGATCGAGCCATGACCGGCCGCGCTCCCGCACGGCTTCCCGTCCCACCATGGGGGCTCGCTGTAGCGGCGATGCTCTCGGTGCAGCTGGGCTCGGCGCTGTCCGTGGGTTTAATCGGGTCGGTCGGACCCGCCGGCACGGCATGGCTTCGGCTCAGCATGGGAGCGCTGATCTTCCTGGTTCTGGCCCGCCCGCCGCTGCGCCAGGTGCGCCGCCGTGACGTTCCCGTGCTGCTTGGGCTGGGAGTGATGACCGGGCTCATGACTGTCGGTTTCCTCGCCGCGCTCGAATACATTCCGCTGGGCACCGCGGTCGCCATCGAGTTCCTCGGCCCTCTGACCGTCGCCGCGGTGCGCAGCCACAGCTCGCGCGCCCTGATCTGGCCGATCGTCGCGCTGGGCGGAGTGGTGCTGCTGACCGAGCCCTGGCAGGGGACAGTCAACCCAATCGGCCTTCTCTATGCCGGACTCGCCGCCATCGGGTGGGCGCTATACATCGTGCTCAGCCAACACGTCGGGGACCGCTTCAGCGGCATCTCGTCCCTCTCCCTGACCATCCCCGTGGCCGCGGTAACCGCTGCCCTCGTTGGGGTTCCCCAGGCGGCAGGACACCTGAGCTTCGAGATCCTCGCGGTGGCAGCAGGACTGGCCCTCCTCCTGCCCGTGCTGCCATTCGCGCTCGAAATGCTCGCCCTGCGGCGCATGACGGCCAACGCCTTCGGAACCCTGATGGCGCTTGAGCCGGCGATAGGGCTGCTCCTTGGGCTGATTGTGCTGCACCAGCAACCCTCACTTGTTCAACTGCTGGGGATCCTCCTCGTTGTCCTCGCCGGCGCCGCCGCGCAACGAGGAGGCCGCCGCAGAGGAACTGTCCAGCACCCATCCATCCCGAACGAAGCCGACCCCGTCGGGTAGTCCGTGGCGTGGCTGATACCCGTCAGCGGCACGAGTGCCGCCGGCAGAGTACCGCCGGTGGCAGCCGGCATTAGAAATGGAGTCAGCAGATGTTCACTGGTCTGAGCGCCTTTCCCCTCACCCCGCTCGCTGACGATGCGGTGGATGAACCCGCTTTCATCCGTCTGGTGGCACGGCTGAGCGACGCGAAAGTCGATTCCATCACTGCGCTCGGTTCCACCGGCTCCTACGCGTACTTGAGCGCCAAGGAGCGTGCCCGCGTCGCCCACCTGGCGGTCGAGCACGCTGGGCAGACCCCGGTCATTGTCGGCGTCGGGGCGCTGCGGACATCGCAGATACTCGCGAACACCGACCAGGCGCAGCAGGCGGGAGCCTCGGGTCTCCTGCTCGCCCCGATGACCTATCAGCCCCTTACCGACGACGACGTGTTCAACCTCTTCAGAACGGTCACCGAATACTCGCCGCTGCCCGTCGTCGTCTACGACAACCCCGGCACCACCCGCTTCACCTTCACAACCGAGCAATACGGACGAATTGCGGCGTTGCCCGGGATTGCATCGATCAAGATCCCCGCCGTTCCAGCGGCTCCCGAGCAAACCCGGACGCGCATCAACGAGATCCGGTCGGTCATCCCTCCGCATGTGACGATCGGGGTGTCCGGAGACGCCGCAGCGGTTGCGGGACTGGCTGCGGGATGCGACACCTGGTACTCCGTCATTGGAGGAACCCTGCCGGTCCTTGCCCTGCGACTTTCCCGGGCCGTGGAGGAAGGGCGGATCGCCGACGCCGCTGCCGAGTCCGAACGGCTCACTCCGTTGTGGCAGCTCTTCACCGAATACGGCGGAAGCATCCGCGTCGTCGCCGCGATCGCTGAACTGCTGGGACTCGCCCCGGACAACAGCCTCCCGCTGCCCATTCAGGGATTGAACAAGACTCAGCGAGTGCGCGTCTCCGAGGTCCTCGATGACCTGGGGCTCTTCGATTAGCTCACGGGCGGCGGAACCGCTCCAAACGAAAGTGTGGCTAGTAATCCTCAGACTCGACGCGTGCCGTTTCTCGGGTTTTCTTCGCGAATCCCTTTGAAAATAATTGTCAGGGGTTATCGGGAACCCCTTTGATGCCCGTGCCCACCAGGCATCGTTGTTACCTACACCCGCTCGGTTGTGGCACTTCAGGGAGCGTTCCGAGGAGAGGACGTGCTTTCACCCCTCACTCGGAGCTGTGGCCCGGAACCGACGGTTCTTTCCGAAAGTTTGTGCCGCTGGGTGTAACTTTCCACGGCCGGGCGGACACTACAGGGTATGGGGGAAAAGAATCCTGACGATACAGGCCTGTGGTCGAGGAGCCTGAAGGGCAGCGGTGACGCCTTCGGTGTCCTGTTCGACCGGCACCATGACCGGGTGTTCCGTCATGCGCTGCGCATGACGCGGAGCCGGCCGGACGCCGAGGATGTGAGCGCGACAGCATTCCTTGAGCTCTGGCGGCGCAGGGAAAAGGTCACCCTGGTCGAGCGGTCGGTGCTGCCGTGGCTTTTGGTGACAACCACCCAGTGCGCGATGAACCTGCGCCGCTCCACGGGGCGGTATCGGCGCCTGATCGCCGCCATCCCGCGCTCGCCGTCGGCAGCGGACCCGGCCGATGAATACCTGAACCAGAACCCGCTGGAGGGCCTCGACGAGCAGCTGGCCCTTGCCATGCGGGCGCTCAAGCCGGTGGATCTACAGCTGTTCACCTTGGTGGTTTTGGAGGGATATGGCATAGCCGCGGCCGCCGGGCTCCTGAAGCTGACGCCGGAAGCGGCGAAGACCAGGCTTCACCGGGCCCGGCGCCGGGTTAAGGCCGAATTGCCGATACGGCCCGCTGCCGCCCCAGTTCATCTCGTCGAGGAGGGAAGGCCATGAGCCCGCACCGCATGGAGGAAACCTTCAGCCAGGGGCTGCGGGCGGTCCTGGTGCGCCGCGTGAACGACGCCGCACCGAACCGGGCCCTGCGGCGTCACCGCTGGTGGGTCGGAGCGGGGATCTTCGCCGGCATAGGCCTGGCCGGCGGGGTCGGTGCGGCAGCGGCCGGATTCCTTACCCTCCCCGGCGGGGACATCACCACGAAACTTGCCGCCCCGGCCGAGGGCGTCCACACCGGAACGCACACCGTGGATCTCGGGCCGGCGCCCGACGGCGCAACCCACATCTCCACGGAGCTGACCTGCCTGAGCGCCGGCACCCTGTACTGGGAGGACGGGGCGTCCATGGGATGCACCATCAAAGACGTCGATTCGCCGCCGGCCCTCTACGCGCTGCCGCTGAGCCCCGGACAACATTCGACCGAGATCCGCACCAGCGCCCCGGACGTTCGGTACCGGCTCAAGGCCACCTACGTGAACCAGACCGCCACGGAATGGGCGGTGAACGAGAACGGTCAGACCTACGGCGTCGCGAATGAGCAGGGCTCGCCGGACCTCGTGGCGGTCATCGCCACGACGGGGAAGCAGGGCTATGCCTACCCGGCGGACCTCGACGTCCAGCCGGACTTCAAGAGCCCCGAAGAGGCACTCGCCTGGCAGGAGGCCCACCAAGGCGAGACCTTCTCGGTGCCGGTGTATGACGCCGATGGGAGAACCGTCATCGGCGAATTCATCATAGGAGACGGCACCGCAGGAGATCCGTAACCCGAACGCCCCCGCTCTTGGGCTGTTGTGCCAGGATTCACACGCCGGTGCCCTCATACGGCTCGAGGCAGGACGGTCCCTAAGATGAGGCATGGACATCTCCGACGCACTCTGGTCTGTGGCGGGGGCAGGGCTCATCCTGCTGATGCTCACAGACGTTTTCCACACGCTCCTCTACCCTCACGGGTCGGGGCCGGTGTGCCGGGCCATGATGCGTGGGTTCTGGCTCTTTTCACGAAGGGTGAGGGGGCAGTCCTCCGCAGTCGCAGCACCTTTAGCGATGGCCGCTGTCATCGGCGCGTGGGCGGGCCTGGCGGTTGTCGGGTGGGCTTTCCTATACCTGCCGCACCTGCCCGAAGGTTTCATCTATGCCGACGGCGTGCCACAGCAGGGGGGCCTTGCGGAAGCGGTATACATTTCGATGGTCACGCTCTCCACCGTGGGTTTCGGCGAGATCGTAGCGGGAAGTGCAGTGCTTCGGTTGCTCACTGCGTTCCAGGCCGTCACCGGTTTCGGGCTGTTGACTGCGACGGTCTCCTGGATTCTGCAGATGTACCCGGCTCTCAGCCGACGCCGGGTTCTCGCCCACGACCTGAATCTTTTCAGGGAAGCAACCGGTCCGGAAGGACTTTCCTCACTCGATCCCCGTCATGCTGCCGGGCTCCTTGAGTCACTGGCCCGACACGTCGCCTCGGTGAGCATTGATCTGCTGACCTTCTACGAAAGCTACTACTTCCATGAGGTGCAACAGAGGGGATCCCTCCCGGAAATCATCTCCTACGCCCAGGAACTGGCGGGCGAGGCCCGACGCAGCGAGGACAGGGAACTCCGTTTCGCCGGACGGATGCTACATGCAGCACTAGAGGATCTCGCTGAGGTCCTTCGCGGAAAATTTGGGCATCCGGGGGATACCTCATCGGCGGTCTTCGACAGCTACACGACGCACCACCGACACCGTCGGGTCCGCGACTCGCACCCGGCTTAACCCCAGGCGCGAATGCTGCCTGGTGGGATTCCCAGGTGGCTGAACCAGCCGTTGGGGGTCCATACCCCGTAGCGATCAGCTTGGGGCTTTGGCCAAACCACTGATGACGTCCGGGCCACGGCGTTGTGGAAACGGGATCCGGTCGAGGTCGGCGGCAGCGATGACGGTCGCGGCCCCCGCCTTGGCGCGGGCCTGCGCGGCCAGCTCCTCGACGTCGTCGTACCGGGATGAAAAGTGCGTCAGTACCAGCGTTCCGGTGCCGCCGCTGGCCGCCAGGGCGCCGGCCTGACCGGCGGTGAGGTGCCGGTACTGTTCCGCGAGAGCGACATCGTTGTCGCTGAACGTGGACTCGGACACCAGCACGTCGGTGCCTTCCGCCAGCTCCTCCGCGCCCGCGCACGGTGCGGTGTCCATCACAAACGCGAAGCGCCGGCCCGGCCGGTGCACGCTGACATCCTCCACCCGTACTCCGCGCAGGTTTCCCGCGCGTTGAAGGTGCCCGACGTCGGGTCCGGCGATGCCGGCGGCCGCGAGCCGGTCCGGAACGAAGCTCCGGCCGTCCGGCTCGGTCAGCCGGTACCCGTAAGCCTCGATGCGGTGAAGCAGGGGGCGCACCTCAAGATCCTCTGCGATCGGCCCGGCGGTCCCGTGGGGGTGGAACCGGAGGTCCAGTCCCGGGGTCGCAAGCGATACCAGCGACCGGACGACATCTTCACCCGACGCCGGGTAATGGAGATGGACTGGGTGCCCGGCGCCGTCGAGCACCATCCGGGAGAGCACCCCGGGCAGGCCCAAACAGTGGTCTCCGTGCACGTGCGTGAGGCAGATCCGTGTGATGCGGCTCGCCGATACTCCTGCGAGGATCATCTGGCGCTGCGTTCCCTCGCCCGGGTCGAAAAGAAGCCCCTGGCGCTCCCACCGAAGGAAGTACCCGTTGTGGTTGCGCGTCCGGGTGGGAACCTGGGAGGCAGTACCGAGGACGACGAGCTCACGCATCGCCCCAGTCTGCCACCGCGCGGGTGCCGGCGCGACGGTCCTCGCCGCCGAGCGGAAGGGCAGCACCCGGCCTTGCTGGCACGCCCTAGGGTTGAAGGCATGAATGACGCCGCCGACTTCATCGACGAGTCCCTTCAGTACGAAAGCACCTGGGAGCGCGCGGAGGATTACGAACGGCGCCTCGGGAGCGTGCTCGGGTACTACGGGGCGTCAGTGGGGGCGGTCCGCGGCACCATCCGCAATGCCGCCCGACGCTATCCGGGGCTTTCCCACGACGAGGTCACGGCCCTCGCATCCGAGCTCTGGTCCCGGCCCGTCTTTGAGCGCCGGCTCGCGGCGGTGGTGCTGCTGCAGTCGAACCTTGCCTTGCTCCGTTCCTCTGATCTCACACGCATCGAGGGCTTTCTGCGCTCGGCACCCCTGCGCGATGTCGCGGATCCGTTGGCGGTCGACGTCGTCGGGCCCCTTCTCCTTCGGCTCGGCGGGCAGGACGCCCTGCGGGCCCGGGCGGTCCTCGAACGGTGGGCGGCGTCTAACGACGCGTGGCTGCGCCGCGCTGCGGTGCTCGCCCATCTGCCCGCCTTCCGGAGGGGGGACGGCGATGAGGCCGCCTTTCGGCGCACCGTACGGCTGGTGACGGGGGCACAGGACGGGCGGGTCGAGGAGGTGGAGGAGGCGATCCACCTCGTCCGGAGAGCTATCGGCACCTAGGGGACTTCTCGTGGTGTGCTGATTCCGCCGATCAGGGCAGCGTTGGGAGGATCGGGTGGCGCCCCGACCGGGTCGAGACCGCCGTAGTGTCAGTGAGCCGCCAGAGCGGTTTCCGCCGTGTCAACGGGGGCGCGGGAGGTGAGGAACCTGACGCAGGTGTACCCGACAAGTGCGCCGAGAACCTGTGCTCCGATGAACAGGGGCGCGGAGCCGGGGGCAATGCCGGCGAAGGTATCGGTGAACATCCGGCCGATGGTGATGGCCGGGTTGGCGAAGCTGGTGGAGCTTGTGAAGAAGTAGGCGGAACCGATGTAGGCGGCTACGGCTCCCGCGGCGAAATGCGCGCGGCCGGTGCGGGCGAGGGTGAAGATGACGAAGATCAGCCCCGCGGTGGCAACCACTTCGGCGATCAGGTGGCCGGGGGTGATCCTGCCGGTGGTGCTCCACGCAGCGGCCGGAAGGTCGAACATGAGGTTCGCGAGGACGCTGCCGGCGATGCAGCCGATGACCTGCGCTGCGATATACGGGGCGAGGTCGCGCCGGCTGCGCAGTCCGAAAGCGTAGTCAACGATGGACACGAGCGGGTTCAGGTGGGCGCCGCTGAGCGGGCCGAGCACGGTGATGAGCACGAAGAGCCCGAAGGCGGTCGCGACAGCGTTGATGAGAAGCTGAAGGCCAGCGTCGTTGGAGAGGCCGGCGGCGGCGATGCCGGAGCCCACCACCATCGCCGCGAGGGCGGCGGAACCGACCAGTTCGGCGGAGGCGCGGCGGAAGGTGGCTGCGGGAAGAGTGGTCACCGGGCCAGCATATGCATAGACTGCCATCTATGCGTATTCCGGGAACGGCTGCCGAACTGCGACTGCTCGCCGACCCGACGCGCGCGCGGATCATGTCGCTCATCATGGACAGCCCGGACGGCAAGCGGCAGGTCGGCAGCCTGGCGGCCGAGTTGAAACTTCGGCAGCCTACAGTCAGTCACCATGTTCGTGCCCTGCTGGAGGAGGGCCTCCTGGACCGGGAGCCGGAAGGCCGCAGGGTCTGGTACTCAATTCCCCCAGGCCAGGCGGACCGCGTAGTGGAGGTGCTCAAGGGCGAACAGGAGACGCCGGTGACCGATGCTGTGCTCGATCGCATTTCGACCGACCTTGCCGGACGGTTCGCCGGCACCTTCGCCCCGGAGACCGTCGCCCGCTATGTCCGGGAAAGCCACGCCCTGCTCGCCGGTGGCGCCGGGGCCGCCCGCCGCCTTTCCTCACGCACCTCGCGCTTCGCCGCCGACAGGCTCTCGGCGCTGGCGAAGCAGGGTCTGCCGGGACCGGACCGGGTGCCCGAAGTGTTGTTCGTCTGTGTGCAGAACGCAGGCCGGTCACAGATGGCGGCGGGCATCCTGCGCCACCTCGCGGGGGACCGGGTGCGTGTGCGCACCGCGGGGTCGGCCCCGGCGGACGCCGTGCGCTCCGTGATCGTCACCGCGTTGGATGAGATCGGTGTGCCGATCGGCGGTGAATTCCCTAAGCCGCTCACCGATGAGGTGGTCCGCGCGGCCGACGTCGTCATCACGATGGGGTGCGGGGACGCCTGCCCGGTGTATCCGGGGCGGCGCTATCTCGACTGGGACCTCGAGGATCCGGTGGGCCTTCCGCTGGCGCGGGTCCGCGACATCCGGAATGACATCGAGGCCCGCGTGCGGGAGTTGCTGACCTCGCTCGAAATGAGCCCCCGGTGAAAAGCTGCGCCGCTGCTGGCCGATACATAGATGTACATCTATGCTTTGGGTAACTGAGAGTAAGGAACTCCCATGACCGACAAACCAACAGTGCTCTTCGTCTGCATCCATAACGCGGGCCGCTCCCAGATGGCCGCGGGCTACATGCGCGAGCTCTCCGGTGGGGCCGTCGATGTCCGCTCCGGTGGCTCTGAGCCCGGTGACCAGATCAATCCAATGGCGATTCAGGCGATGGCCGAGGAGGGCATCGATATCTCAAAGGCTGTCCCGCAGTTGATGACCACCGAGCAGGTCCGTGACTCCGACGTCGTGATCACCATGGGATGCGGCGACGTCTGCCCGGTCTTCCCGGGGAAACGCTACGAAGACTGGGAGCTCACCGATCCCAAGGGCAAGTCCCTTGACGAAGTCCGCCCAATCCGTGACGACATTAAGACCCGCATTGAGAAGCTGCTGTCCGAGCTGCTTCCGGCCGGGTCTCGGTGAGAAAAAGCGCATAGGCGCCGCTTAGCGGATTGCGGCGTTCAGCCGGGCGGCCTGGCGCGTCAAGTGGTCGCGTTCGGGGAGGTTCGGGGCCTTCTGGGCCGCCGCCGCATAGAGCTGCGCAGCGGTCACCAAGTCACCCTCCTGCTCGTGCAGGTACGCCACGGCGGCCGTGTGGCGGGGGAGGGAGGGGTCGAGCTGCGCCAGGGCGGCCAGGCCTGCCAGCGGCCCGTCGGCCTCGCCAACAGCGACGGCCCGGTTGAGCCGCGCCACCGGGCTGTCCGTGAGCCGCACCAGCTCGTCGTACCACTCGACAATCTGCACCCAATCGGTCTCCTGGGCCGACCCCGCGTCGGCGTGGAGCGCGGCTATCGCCGCCTGGGCCTGATACTCGCCCAGGCGGTCACGGGCCAGGGTCCTCTGCAGAAGGTCGACACCTTCGGCGATCAGCCTGGTATCCCAGAGGCCGCGGTCCTGCTCCGCAAGCGGCACGAGACTGCCGTCGCCGCGGGTGCGCGCAGGACGCCGAGCGTGGTGGAGCAGCATGAGCGCGAGCAGCCCCGCCACCTCCTCGTGGTCGATTCGAGCCGCCATCTGGCGCGTCAGGCGGATCGCTTCGGCGGCGAGGTCGAGTTCACCCGTGTACCCCTCGTTGAAGACGAGATAGAGGACCCGCAACACCGTGCCCACGTCACCGGGCTGGTCGAACCGGACCCCTGAGAGGGTCCGCTTGGCCCGGCTGATGCGTTGCGCCATCGTGGCTTCAGCAACCATGTAGGCGCGGGAAATCTGCGCCGTCGTCAGGCCGCCGACAGCACGCAGCGTAAGTGCAACCGCCGAGGACGGGGTAAGGGACGGGTGGGCGCATAGGAAGTAAAGCTGGAGTGTGTCGTCCGATGCCTCTCCCAGTCCGGGGGAGGGCTCGGCCTCGAAGCGCTGCTCCCGCTGACGCCGCGAAGTATCTGCACGGACAGCATCAAGGAACTTTCGCCAGGCGACGGTGACCAACCAGCCCTTCGGATCCCGCGGTGGTTCCTCCGCCCAGATCCGGACGGCTTCGACCAGGGCCTCCTGCATCGCGTCCTCGGCCGACGCGAAGTCAGCTCCTCGGCGGACGAGGACCGCGATCACCTCGGGAGTGAGGGTCCGCAGGAGGACCTCATCCATGGGTGTTACTCCGTGACAGTGGGAGGCATGGACAGGAAAGGGCGCAGTTCCAGCCACTCGTGGATCGGCTTCCCGCCGGCGCCCGGAGCCGCGGACAGCTCACCGGCCAGGGCGAGCGCGCGGTCATAGCTGTCGACGTCGATCACCATCCATCCGGCGATGAGGTCCTTGGTCTCCGCGAACGGGCCGTCGGTGACAGGCGGGCGCCCTTCGCCGTCGTAGCGGACGAAGGTTCCCTCGGGGGAGAGGGCCTGTCCGTCGATGAACTCTCCGGTGTCCTGTAGCCGGGCGGCGAAGTCGTCCATGTATTGGATGTGGGCCGAGATCTCCTCGGGCGTCCACTGGTCCATCGGGACGTCGTTCACCGTTGCCGGCGTACCGCGGTAGTGCTTCAGCAGCAAGTACTTGGCCATCGTGGTCTCCTTGACGTTGTGACACAGCCCATTGTGGCCGTATTCACTCCAAGGACGAAGCAGCGCGAAGGTTCTCGACATTTGCAACGGGAAACTTCCGAGCCAGTTTCCAGAAGCCGAGTGCGGCGTCGGGAAGGAGCGTGGTGTCATAAAACCCGTGCGGGCGCCATATCGTTGACTGCCCTCTCCGTTCCTGCCAGCGTTGCACTTCAGGTGGTCTCTTGACGGCTGGGAAGGACGAACTTCGATGACGACTACTGACGGTGTGGCTCCACCGGACCTCTCCGCGCGCGTTACCCGTACGCACACCACGCGGGTCGACGGGCACACGGTGTTCTACCGTGAGGCAGGAGACCCTGCCAACCCCACCGTCCTGCTGCTTCACGGTTTCCCCACCTCGTCGCACATGTTCCGCCGGCTCATCACGGACCTGGCAGCGGATTTCCACCTGGTCGCCCCGGACATGATCGGCTTCGGGTTCTCGGATGCGCCGCAGGTCAACGGGTTCGAATACTCCTTCAAGCACCTGACCGAGATCACCGTGAAGTTCGTGGATCAGCTGAAGTTGGAAAAGTTTGCCGTGTACATCATGGATTACGGCGCGCCCATCGGGCTGAGCATTGCCAGCACCCAGCCGGAGCGGGTGAGTGCCCTGCTGGTGCAGTCCGGGAATGCCTACATGGAGGGGTTCACCCCGTTCTGGGACATCCTGTTCGCCCACGCCAAGGACCGCCCCGCCAACGAGGCCGGCGTGCGGAAGTATTTCCTGCCGGAGCGGACCAAATGGCAGTACACCTTCGGGGTTCCGGAGGACCGCCTGGACCGCCTTTCGCCGGAGACCTGGACCTTGGATCAGACCCTGATGGAGCGTCCGGGCAATACGGAGATCCAGCTGCAGCTGTTCTGGGACTACCAGTTCAACCTCGATCTCTACCCGGGGTTTCAGGAGTACTTCCGCACCCATCTCCCGCCGACCCTGATCACCTGGGGGAAGAACGATCCGATCTTTGGAGCCGAGGGGGCCAAGGCCTATCTCCGCGACCTGCCCGACGCCGAACTGCACCTGCTCGACGGAGGCCACTTTGCCCTTGAAACCCATGGAGACGAAATCGCCGGTCTCATCAGGGACTTCCTCAGGCGGAAAGTGGCCTGACCCTTCGGAGGACCTAACCGGCTGGAGGGCGATGACGGGGCGCCGCTGAAGGCCTCACCGGCGATGCTCGGCTGATTGATTCCTGGAGATGGAGGCCGGCCATACCTGCAATCACATGCCTCAGATTGTCTTTGTTTAGGAGAAGACCATGGAAACGCGCCCTCCATTGCCCCCGTTCACTCTTGAGACCGCTGTTGAGAAAGCGCGCAAAGCCGAGGATGCGTGGAACACCTGCGATCCGGTGAAGGTATCGTTGGCCTACACGGTGGACAGCCGGTGGCGTAACCGGGATACCTTCCTCCAGGGCCGCGACGAGATCGTCAAATTCCTCACCGCGAAGTGGAGCCGCGAGCATGAGTACCGCCTCATCAAGGAACTGTGGGCCTACACGGAGAACCGTATTGCCGTCCGTTTCGTCTACGAATCCCACGATGCGTCGGGACAGTGGTTCCGCTCCCACGGGAACGAGAACTGGGAATTCACGCCCGAGGGATTGATGCGGCACCGGCATGCGAGCATCAATGATCAGGTCATTGACGAAGCCGACCGTCTGTTCCACTGGGACCGCTCCGGGCCCCGCCCAGCCGAGCACCCCGACCTGACGGGGCTCGGACTGTAGGAAGGACCCTCACGCTCGGGCGGCCAGAACCATCCACCTGCAACTTCCAAGGGGAAGCGGCTGAGGGTGCACCGTCAGCAATCGGCTGTGAAATCTTCCCCTCGCGTATTTGGTCGTCAAAGACGATGGTTGCGGTGAGTGTGGCGGGCTCCTCACAACCCGGGCCGGGGCGGGGTGCCCTGGTCCGGGTTTGTGGGGGTGTCAGGCGGTCCAGCCGCCGTCGTTGGAGATGGTGGCTCCGGTGAGGTAGTTCGCTGCGTCGCTGGCGATCCAGGCGACGAGGGCTCCGACGTCGGCGGGGGTCCCGAAGCGCTTCAGGGCGGTCATGCCGGCCATGATGTGGGCGGATTCGCCGTCGGCGGGGTTGCCGTCGGTGTCGATCGGGCCGGGCTGCAGGAGGTTGGCGGTGATGCCGCGGGCCCCGAGGTCGCGGGCCAGGCCCTTGGTGAAGCCGACGAGGGCGGCCTTGCTCATGCCGTAGATCGCACCTCCGGTGAAGGGGATGCTGACGGCGTTGAT
>NZ_JBZCNJ010000011.1:0-57621 GCF_058269255.1 Arthrobacter sp. TJ-217 | reverse complement strand
GGGCCAGGGGCACCAGGTCCTCCTCGGTGCCGCCGGTGCCGTGGAGCAGCAGCAGCACCGGGGCCCCCGGATCGGTGCCGGGATCAAACACATGCGGCCACGGATGCCCGGATGAGGAAGGGGTTGCGGTCATGGCGGTCGTCCTTTGGGTTGGGCCCGGCCCTCACCTGCGCACAGGTGGCGGCTGCCGGGCAGCGGCCGTGCTGCCCGGCGGCGGGAGCGAGGGGTCAGGGGGAGGTGAGGGCGGGGTTGTTTTCCTCGGGCAGGTCCAGCTTGGCCACCGCGTTGGCGATCGCATCCCTGCTTGGTTCGAGCCACGGCGGCAGCTTCAGGCCCCGGCCCAGTTCCAGCAGGGGCTCGTCGATGTCGAAGCCCGGGGTGTCGGTGGCGATCTCGAACAGGGTTCCGCCGGGTTCGCGGAAGTAGATCGAGGTGAAGTACTGCCGGTCAAGGATCTCGGTCACCGCATAGCCGCGCCCGACGAGTTCGGTCCTCCACACTTCCTGGGTGGCCTTATCCGGAACGCGGAAGGCAACGTGGTGCACGGTCCCACCGGCCACCAGGCCGTTCTGCCCACGGGGGTCCACGAGCACATCGACAACGGTGCCGGGCTCCCCCGAGCCCGTGGAGAGCCGGTAGCGGTCCTCAGACTCACCCAGCACGCTCATCCCCAAATCCTGGGTGAGGGTCTCAAGGGTTCCGGTCGGATCGTGGACCGTGAGCACCGAGGAATGCTGCCCGCGCACCGCGTACTGCGCCGGAACCGAGGCCGAATCCCACGGATCCCGCGGATCCTCAAGCGAGGAGGCCACCAGGTCGATCTGCAGCCCGTCCGGATCCCGCAGCGAAAGGCGCTCCTCCTCGGAGGAGGTTCCCGAGATCACCGAGTCCACGCCGAGGTCCTTGAAGTGCTCCTGCCACCAGCCCAGGGTGCCCTGGGGCACCGAGAACGCCGTCGTCGTCGACTGCCCGGCCCCTACCCGGCCGCCCGGAACCCCCTTCCACGGGAAGAAGGTCAGCAGCGAGCCCGGGTTGCCCGATTCATCGCCGTAGTACAGGTGGTAGGTTCCCGGATCATCGAAATTCACTGTCCGCTTCACCAGGCGCAGGCCCAGTCCGCGGATGTAGAAATCGACGTTCCGCTGCGGATCCCCCGCAATGGCAGTCACATGGTGCAGACCAGAAGTAGCAGCAGTCACGGCAAGTCTCCCTGAACTGGTGGATTTGAAGTTGGTTCAGTTTTCGTTCGAGCGCCGGCGGCAACGCTTCACACAACCGAAGCCGATCACCTTTCGGCTCTGCGGAAGGTGGGGTTCCTGCGGCTGTGCTGTTGCCTCGCGTGGTACGAAAGTCTAAGACTCCCGGTCCGCGGGCGGGCCTGCCCTTCGCGGAAAGGCCGTACATTACGCCAGCCGTTCCTCGGCACACCCTGCCGTCATGTTCCCAGGCAGGTGCTGGTCAACGGCGCACGGGCAGGTGTAGAAATAATTCGATCCCACCGGCTGCTTTCACGCCGAGGAGGCAGTTCAGTATGAGCTCGACGCTTCGACCTGAGGAACCCCACGCTGCGGAGGCCCGATGAAAGAGCTGAAAGCCTTCCATAACGGCGAGCCGATGGGAGTGCTGCGGGAGAGCGCCGGCGGCCAGAACTACTTCGAGTACGACCCCGCGTGGCTGGCCAACGACGGCGCCACCCCGCTCTCGCTTGCCATGCCGCTGCAGGAGGAACCGCACGAGCATAAGGTCGTCGACCCCTACCTGTGGGGACTTCTTCCGGAGAGCAGCGACATTTTGGATCGGTGGGCGCACCAGTTCGGGGTGTCCTCCGGCAACCCGTTCGGGCTTCTGGCCCATACAGGGGGCGACCTTGCCGGAGCCGTGACCTTCCAGAAGGCCGGCCCAGCGGACGCCGCCGCTGCGAGCGTTCCCGTGAGCGGTGAGGATATTGCCGGGCGCCTGCGCGTGCTTGAACAGGATCCGGCCGCCTGGCAGGATCCCGGCGGGGCAGGAAGGTTCAGCCTCGGCGGCAGATCGGGCAAGTTCGCCCTGCACCAGGACGGCGAAGGCCGGTGGTGGACACCGTCGGAGCGGATGCCCTCCACCCATATCTTCAAACCGTTTGCCTCCCCGGACGGCGAGGGCGAGGTGAACGAGCTGCTGACCCTGGGCGCCGCCCAGAGGCTGGGCCTGGCCGCGGCGCAGCCGGAAGTGATGAGCTTCGGCGAGCGCCGGGCGTTGGTCATCCCGCGGTACGACCGCTTGCGCGCGGCGGACGGCACCGTGGGCAGGATCCACCAGGAGAATTTCTGCCAAAGCCTCAGCCACGATCCGGGCAGGGAACATTATCAGCACCCCGGACCGGGAACTCCGGACATCCTCAAGCACCTGATCAGGTTCTCCTCGGAACCGGAGCAGGATGTGCGGGCCTTTCTTCAAGCCCTCGCATTCACGTGGGCCATCTGGGGAATCCACACCTCGGCACGGAGTTTCTCCCTGGTGCTCTCGGGCACGGAGGTACGGATGGCCCCGCTATACGGCATGCGCTCCGACACCTTCCCGACGTATTCGAAGACGGGTCCGGCCAGCGACAGGGCACGGCTCTCGCTGGCCGTGGGCGGTGAGCGGCGCCCCGCCGCCATCCGGAGGATCCACTGGGAGCAGCTCGCCGAAGCCAACGGGCTGGATGCCGGGCAGGTGAGCGGCTGGGCGCGGACCATCGTCACATCGACGGCGGAAGCGTTCGAAGCGGCAATCGCCGACAACGCCCAAGCACTTGAGGGCATGCTCCGGCCCGAGGCCCTGCTTCAGCATGTCCGGAAGAAAACCTCGCTGCTCGGCGGCGACGACGTCTGGCCGGACGGACACCACTGAGCCGCCCTGCGGCGTCGTCCGTTCCGCTACCGCACCCGCACCCCGGCACCACCGGCCTCCAGTGCGAACCGTTAGCACGCTAAGATATAGAGCGTCGATGAATGGAGGAACAGGGCGATGAGCGACAACGATGATGACCTGCTGCTTGACCGCCAGCTCTGCTTTGCGCTGTCCGTTGCTTCCCGCAGCGTTGTGAACGCCTACCGGCCGGTGCTCGAGGAGCTCAACCTGACGCACCCGCAATACCTGGTGATGCTGGCACTGTGGGAGAAGAGCCCCCGGACGGTCCGCGGACTCAGCGAGGCCCTGGCGATGGAATCGGCAACGCTTTCCCCGATGCTGAAACGGCTGGAGATGCTCGGGTTCATCACCCGGAAGCGGGTCCCTGGCAACGAGCGTGCGATGGACGTCGCCCTCACCGAGTCGGGCCGGGCCCTCCGCACGCAGGCGACGGCGGTTCCCCCGGCAATGATGGAGCGGCTGGGGATCACCCGGGAAGAGGTTGAGGTGCTGAATTCGGCGATGCACAAGCTCATTGCCGCTACCGGAAACACCCGGTTCCTCGCCTCCGGCGCCCGGTCCGCCTGACGCCCCGGGGCGTGGCCGCTGAGTCGCGCCTAGTCGTCGTCGCGTGACCCGCGGCTGGCCGCGGCGGTTCCGGCCGGCGGGCAGTCGACAGCGCAGTGGTGCAGGGTCGAGACCGCTTCATCTTCGCGCTCGATCATCACGCCGTCGTTCCGAATGGTCGCGGCGGAAAGGATTGCTGCGGCGACCAGGATCACCGCGCACGTCCACGCCGCCATCTGGAAACCGTCGTTGAACTCGGAGGCGTCAAGGTAGGCCTCGCCGGTGATCCCCGCAAACGCCGGAATTACCGCCACAGCGATGAGCGCCGCAGCGCGCGCGACGGCGTTGTTCACCCCCGAGGCCATGCCCGCCTGCCGTTCGGGCACCGCGGAGAGCGCGGTCGACGTCAGCGGCGCCACGAGCAGGGAAAGTCCAAGACCCAAGACGATGACGGCGGGAAGCACGTCAAAGACGTACGAAGCCCCTTCACCGATACGCAGCATCAGCAGCACGGCGGCCGCACAGATCGCCGTGCCAAGCGACATGGGGAGCCGCGGGCCGATGCGGGCGCTGAGCTGGCCGGCCCGTGCGGAAAGCAGGAGCATCAGCACGGTGATCGGGAGCAGCGCCACGCCGGCGGCGAGCGGCGGATACCCGCTGACCACCTGCAGGTGGACGGCGAGCAGGAAGAACACACCCCCGAACGCGGCGTAGGTCAGGAAGGTCACGGCATTGGTTGCGGAGAACTGCCGCTCCTTGAACAGAGCCAGCGGGAGCATCGGGTTGGAGGACCGCGCCTCGTTGACGAAGAAGGCCACCAGCGCGGCCACTCCCAGCAGCCCCGAGATGAGGACCGGCTGGGAGAACCAGCCCTGCGCGGGGGCCTCGATGAGCGCGTAGGTCGTGCCGGCGAGGGCGATGGCTCCGAGCGCCGCGCCGCTGATGTCAAGGGATCCGGACGCGTCTTCGTCCCGGGTTTCGGGCACGTGGCGGAGCGCGAGAACGACGACGACGGCAGCCAACGGCACGTTGATGAGGAAGATCCAGCGCCACGAAACACTCTGGACGAGGTAGCCGCCCAGAAACGGCCCGATGGCGGTTGCCACACCACCGAGGCCCGACCACGCTCCGACGGCGCGCCCGCGGTCGTCACGCACGAACGATGCCTGGATCATGGCGAGGCTGCCGGGCGTGAGCAGCGCCCCGCCGATCCCCTGCAGGGCACGGGCGGCGATCAGCGTTCCGACGTTCGGTGCGAGCCCGCACAGGAGCGAGGCAGTTGCGAACCACACGACGCCTATGAGGAACACGCGCCGCCGGCCAAACCTGTCGCCCAGCGAACCGCCGAGGAGAATGAAGGCCGCGAGGGTGAGCGTGTAGGCGTTGATCGTCCACTGCAGCGCGGCGAAATCGGCCTGAAGATCCGCACCGATGGCCGGCAGGGCAATATTCACGACCGTCGCATCGATGCCCGCGAGGGCGGACCCCAGAATGGTTGCGACAAGAACCCAGCGGCCCACGGCCGAGTCGAACCGGATCTGCCCGCTCATGAGGTGTGCGCCCGGCAGGCCGGGGCAGTCCCAGCGCCCAGGGTTCCCGCCGCGGGCCGGCCCCTGCGGATCGTGGAATGGATACAGCGGGGTCTTTCAGGCATGGCTTGCTCGATTCGGGGGCGCCGCTGGGCCCTTTGCAGTGCAGCAAGCCCGGCGGGTGATGCAGGCAATCTGGTCGTTCACTACACCGACCAGATGGTGATGATGCGTCAGCTTATCGAGGCCCGGTGAGGGCGAGCAACTGCACTGGTGTCATACAGTCCCGTAACACCGTCCGAAGGGTTAGTCTGAGCGCACCCGACCGAAGGGACAGGCGCGCCATGACAAGGACGATCTATCGAACCGCTACCTCTCTGAACGGCTACATCGCCGACGAAGAGGGCTCCCTCGATTGGCTCTTCGCGGTCAACCAGCCCGAACCGCAGCATCAGGGCCACTTCCTGGACAGCATCGGCGTACTTGTGCAGGGAGCTGCGACCTACGAGTGGATGCTTGCGGTTGAGGACATCCTCGAAAAGCCCCGCAGGTGGCGGGAGTTCCACGGGGACCGGCCGACCTTCGTCTTCACGCACCGAACCCTTCCGGCGCCGGAGGGCGCTGATATCCGCTTCGTGAGCGGCAGGCCCGCCGATGTGTTCCCCGAGATCGTCAAGGCCGCGGGCGAGCGGGATATCTGGGTTATGGGAGGCGGAGAGCTGGCGGGACAGTTCTACGACGATGATCTGCTCACTGAGGTGCAGTTAGCGGTCGCACCGGTTGCCCTGACAGGCGGCGCCCCGCTGTTGCCGCGGAGGATCGAGTCGGACCGGTTGTCGCTGCGCGAGGTCGAGCACCTGGCGCAGTTCGCGTACCTCACCTACGACATCACGCACTGGGATCCCTGAACGGCACCCGCCGGAGGGACACGAAGCTCCTGCGTAAATCCTGCGCAATTCCTGCGGATGCCCCGAAGGTTCCTCCGGATAATGGGTAGGGCACCCACCGGTCGGCGCGCTCGCTGTACGGCCCGGGGTGTTTCCCTTCTCGACAAAGGCAAACCCGGTGCAAGCCGGTGACGCAAAGCCACGGAACCCAAGCGGTCAGCCGGGCCACCGACAGCAAAGGTCTCAGCCATGCTCCCTCTCCCTTATCGCGACCTGCCCATTTCGCCTGTTCCCCGGTCTGCAATGCGCCGGATTCTCACCGCCTTGATCATTGGAATCACGGCAGTCCTGGTGGGGACGTTCGCCGTCGCCCCTCCCGCCCACGCGGCAGCAACAATCACGCTGAGCGCGTCATCCGGCCCGGCGGGGACGCCCTTGAAGGTCACCGGAGTGGGTTTCCCCAAGCGCGCCAAGGGGATGCTCACGGCGGGCTCCGCCGTAATGGCGTTCGCCACCACCACCTCCGGGGCTTTTTCCGCGACCGTTGCCATCCCGAACGAAGGGCCAATTGTGCCCATCCGGGCAACCGTGGGCACGACGTCGGCGACGGCCACCTTCACGGTCACCCCGGGCAAGCCGCAGATCAGTCCCGCACCGCTGCGCTTTGGCGTCGGGACGCCGGGCGGGCCCGCCGCCTCGGCCGAGCTGGACGAAGCCGCAATGCTTGCCGGGGAGGCACCGTCGATCGTGCTTTCCTACAAGGACTTCCATCAGGCCCCGCCGCTCGCTGAGCTCGACGCCGTCCGCAGCCGCGGCGCACAGACCCTGCTCACCTGGGAACCGTGGGCCTGGGGTGGAGGCATCGACCAGCCGCTGTACTCACTCGACCGCATCACCGCCGGCGACCACGACGAATACCTGCGCCAATGGGGCACAGCGCTGGCGCAGTGGGGACACCCGGTGATGCTGCGGTTCGGCCATGAGATGAACGGCAACTGGTACCCCTGGGCCGAGGGAGTCAACGGCAACGGTGCCGGCGACTACGCCGCCGCGTGGCGCCACGTTCACGACGTCGTTGCGGCCACGGGCGCCTCGAACGTGACGTGGGTCTGGAATCCGAACGTCCCCTACACGGGATCGACGCCGCTTGAGGGGCTGTATCCGGGGGCGGGGTATGTTGACGCCGTTGCTCTCGATGGCTACAACTGGGGCACCTCGGCGGCCTGGAGCAGCTGGGTTGAGCCGTCGGCGCTGTTCGGCGACGGACTGGGGCAGCTGCGCGTCCTTGCACCGGGAAAGCAGATCCTGATTTCCGAGACCGCCTCGGCAGAAGCCGGCGGTTCGAAGGCCGCGTGGAACCGCAGCCTTATCAGCTACCTCTCCGCCCAGCCCGATGTGACGGCGATGGTCTGGTTCAACTACAACAAGGAAACCGACTGGCGCATCAACAGCAGCGGTTCCTCGGCGACCGCTCTGGCAGAGGCCCTCGCCGCCCGTCCGAAGTAGGCGCGACGCTCAAGCTCGTCCCTAACGGTGAAAACGCAGTTTTTGCGCACCTTCAGACCCACGAAACGCCGTCAAATCGAAGTGTTCCCGCAGGATTTGAAATTTTTGTGGTATCGGCGGGTTTCGCTTGTTACATTCCTAGTGACACAACTGCAACACCAGAAACAAGCGTCACACCAGCCGTCCTCACCTCAGGAGTACTCATGACCCACCTTCTTGCTTCACTTCAGACCCTCGGTTTCACCGTCAAGAACCGCCTCAGCCGCGAAGAGACCGGCGCCACGGCCGTTGAGTACGGCATCATGGTCGCCTTGATCGCCGTGGTCATCATCTTCGGCGTAACCGCGCTCGGCGATAACCTGCTCGCCATGTTCAACGGCGTGGCTGGCGAGGTTGGCGCACCGTAAGTACACCCGAATCAATATCGGTGGTGGGGTTTCGAACCCCACCACCGATATTTCAATTGCAGCCCGACTAGGAGATTCGACGAATCAATGCGAAGAGACGGAGAGCGCGGCGCTGCTGCGGTCGAGTTTGCTCTTCTGCTGCCCGTGCTTCTTCTGATCCTCATGGGCATCATGGAGTTTGGCCGCGTTTATAACGCCCAAATTGTCCTGACGCAGGCGGCCCGGGAGGGCGTACGTGTTATGGCCATTGGAAATGACAGGGCCGGCGCGGTCACCGCGACAATCAATGCTGATTCGGCTCTCAACCCGCGGCTTAACGCGTCGAATATCAGAGTCGAACCGTTGGCTGGCTGCGCCACCGGTAGAGATGCAAGAGTGGAGATCACCTACACGTTGGACACCCTCACCGGAATCGCCGGACCATTCACGTTGACCGGAGAAGGAGCCATGTTGTGCGGCGGGTAGATGCACTTGGGAAATCGGAGCGGGGTGCAGTCAGCGTCATGTTGGCACTCCTGATGGTTGTCCTCCTGGGTTTCGCCGCCATTGTTGTCGATGTTGGACTCCTCTATTCCGAGCGAGCGCAGCTTCAAAACAGTGCTGACGCTGGCGCCCTGGCCGTCGCACAGGAATGTGCCGATGACGCTAGTGACGCCAACTGTTCTATCGGATCGCCGATTGCGAACCGGCTGGCGGATGCCAATGCACGTGATTCCCGCACCAACGTGCGGCAAATCACGATCAACCGCACCGACGGCAGAGTCAGGGTAACAACCAGCGCCGAGGATCCCGGAGCACCCGACAATAGCGTTTCACTCCTCTTCGCGAACGTCTTCGGGATTCCCTCGGCCGAAGTTGGAGCGCGCGCCAGCGCCCGCTGGGGTGGGCCGACAAGGGGCCCCGCCCCGTTTCCGGCCACCGTTTCTCGCTGTCAGGTCGAAGACCGCGTCGAGGGCGCCCGCCAACTCCTCCGGCTCCATGGAAGCGACCGTGGAGCGGATCCGGAAAAGTGCCCGTCTCGCACACCCTCGGGCGCCGACGTTCCAGGCGGCTTTGGGTGGCTCGATCAAGAGCCCGGCGAATGCGGTGCGGAGATCGACGGCACCCTCGCACAGGGGAATCCCGGCCTGGCCCTCCCGAGCAATTGTTCGGGTCTCCTCAGGGAATGGCAGGCCCAGATTACGGCTGGAGCCCCTCCAACCATCCTAATTCCTGTTTATGTTGAGGCAGATCTCACAGGCAGTCGCGCGCAATACACTCTTCAAAGCTTCGCGGCCTTCAGAGTGGAAGGGTGGAATTTTTCCGGGAATACTTTTAGAAACACGGGAACACCCAGGTGCACCGGCGATTGCCGAGGAATCATCGGGACCTTTGTCAGGTACGTTTCCCTGACCGAGGGATATACGATCGGTCCGCCGAGTGAATATGGCACGAACATCGTTCAAATGACAATCGACTAGGAGTATCGGTGAAGTCACGCTTAGTGGGTGGGACGGTTGCCGTGGTTCTAGCGCTCATCGGTGTTGTCCTCGTTTTTTCGTACGCCCAAAATGCAAACACCCGCGCAATGAAAGACCTTGAACCGATCCAGGTCCTGGTCGTGCAGGAAGCGGCACCCGCTGGCACTCCCGTTGAGGATCTGACCGAGTTAGTCGCCGTTGAATCACAACCCTCCAATGCGGTGCCGGACTCGGCAATCTCAAGCCTGAATGATCTCAACGCGCAGGAGGGCAAAGTTACTGTGGTCGATCTGGTTCCGGGTGAGCAACTGCTCGCGGAACGGCTGGTTGATCCTGTGGAACTGCAGACCCCAGGTTCGGTGCCGGTGCCAGCGGGCCTCCAAGAGGTGACCTTCGGACTCGACGTCCAGCGGGTAGTTGGTGGCAGGATCACAGCAGGTGACACAGTCGGCATCTATCTGTCCTTTGAACCCGAAGAAACGCCCCAGGTCACCCAGCGTGGCTTCCACAAGGTGCTCGTGACCGGGGTCCAGCGCGCAAAGAAGGTTTCCGAAGAATCCGAGGACGAGGAAGGGCAGGAGTTTACCGAAGGCGCCCAACTCATCACCGTTGCCGTGGATGACGCGCAGGCGGCAAAAATCATCTTTACCGCCGAATTCGGTTCTATCTGGCTCACGAAGGAGCCGGCGGAAGCCAAGGAAAGCCCCCGTGAGCCTGTCCGCTTCCCGGAGGTGCTTCAGTGAGCCGGTTCATTCTCATCTCCCCCGACATCGAATTTGACCGGTTGCTGCGCGCTGCCGTGCAGGGCGGGCTTCAAGGCGACGTGATGACGTTCGCCACCTCCGCCCTGCCCGAAGATCCTCAGCAGCTCTTTGCGGAGCTGACACGGCACCCCGAAGTACTGATCCTCGGTCCCGGGGTCGCGCCGGACGACGCCCTGCGGCTGTCCACGATCTTCGACATTCAGCACCCTGAAATTAGCGTCATCCTCGTCGGTGATTTCGATCCCGAACTGGTGATCCACGCAATGCGCGCCGGTATCCGCGACGTACTCAGCCCGGCGGCGGACCCAGCGCAGATCCGCGTTGTCCTCGAACGTGCCTGCCAGGCATATGCGACCCGGCAGCGGACCTACCACTCGGCACCGCAGGAGCCTCAGGACAAAGGTATGGTCATCGGGGTTTTTTCCCCAAAGGGTGGTGTGGGCAAAACCACTGTCGCGACAAATATCGCGGTCGGGCTCGGAAAATTGGCTCCGATGAGCGTCGTAATCGTCGACCTCGACCTGCAGTTCGGCGACGTCGCATCAGGACTGTATCTTGAGCCAGAGCACACCGTCACCGACGCCGTTTCCCCTTCCGCGAGTGCCGATACCCTCGTCCTCAAGGCTTTCCTCACAGTGCACCCGGCCGGCATCTACGCGCTGTGCGCTCCAAAAAACCCTGCGGAAGCCGATGGGGTTTCCGCCGCCCAGGTTACACGCCTGCTTGACCAGCTCGCTGGGACCTTCCAGTTCGTGGTGGTTGACACTGCCCCAGGATTGCTTGACCTGGGACTGGCCGCAATGGAACGCTGCACCGATGTTGTGTGGGTGACCGGCATGGACATCCCCAGCGTGAGGGGGCTGCGCTCCGGGCTCGACGTCCTCAAGCAGCTGGATATCCTCCCCGAAACCCGTCATGTTGTCCTCAACATGGCTGATTCGAAAGCAGGTTTGTCGGTTCAGGACGTCGAAGCGACGATTGGTGCTCCGGTCGATGTGAGCATCCCCCGATCGAGGGCTGTCGCCTACTCGACCAACCGCGGCATCCCCGTCCTTCAGGAATCGCGGAAGGACGGCGCCGTAAAAGGTATGAACCAACTGGTACAGCGCTTCGACCCGGTGTGGCGGGCAAAGACCCAGCGGAAGGTCCACCGAAGGGTTGTTGTCCGATGAACCTCGCAGAACGCCTCAATGCCGTGCAACAAAAGAACCAGCCGGTAACGGAGCCTGCGCGGCGGACCGTCGAACACGGAGCGGTTTCCCTGGCACCCTCCGCTGCAGCGGGCGCCCCGCCCAGCAATCCAATTGACGAAGAATCCGCGCCTGTATTTGCGGCCCCTAAACTGGGGTTGGACCGTGCAACGAAACCGCGAGTCCAACAGCCGGTTGATGCACTTGCAGGGTTGAAGCAGCGCGCTGCGACTGCGTTGTTTGAGCGGATGGGGGGCCGGTTCAGCGACTCCAGCATTTCGGAGCAGGAGCTCCGTGCGGCTGCCCGGGATGAACTGACCAAGGTCATCGACGCCGAGCAGGTGCCACTCTCCCCGGACGAACGGACTCGCCTCATCCGCGACGTCGCCGACGACGTCCTCGGGTACGGCCCCCTTCAGCGGCTCCTCGACGACCCCGATGTCACCGAGATCATGGTCAACCGGATGGACCAAATCTATGTTGAGCGGAAGGGAAAGCTGACCCTCACCCACTCACGGTTCAGCTCCGAGGACCATTTGCGGAAAGTCATCGAACGCATCGTGTCAAAGGTGGGCCGACGCATCGATGAGTCATCACCGCTCGTTGACGCCCGCCTCGAAGACGGATCCCGCGTGAATGCCGTCATCCCGCCCCTGGCCGTGGGCGGGTCCTCGCTCACCATCCGGAAGTTCAGCAAGGTTCCCCTTACGGTCCAAAACCTGATCGACTTTGGAACCCTCACGCCCGAAATGGCCGAACTACTCAATGCGTGCGTTAAGGCAAAGCTAAACATCATTGTTTCGGGCGGCACGGGAACCGGCAAAACCACCCTGCTCAACGTTCTCTCATCCTTCCTGCCCGACGATGACCGGATCGTCACCATCGAAGACGCGGTCGAACTGCAAATCCAACAGGAACACGTGGTCCGGCTCGAAAGCCGGCCGCCTAATACTGAAGGGAAGGGCGAAGTCACGATTCGCGAACTGCTGCGCAATTCCCTGCGAATGCGCCCCGATCGGATCGTTGTCGGCGAAGTACGAGGAGGTGAATCCCTCGATATGCTCCAGGCAATGAACACCGGGCACGACGGTTCCCTCTCAACCGTGCACTCCAATTCACCGCGTGACGCAATCGCCCGTCTTGAGACCCTGGTCCTCATGGCAGGCATGGACCTGCCACTGCGAGCAATCCGGGAGCAAATTGCCTCAGCCGTTCATCTGATCATTCAAATCTCGCGACTGCGCGACGGTACCCGACGCATTACGCACGTTACCGAAGTGCAGGGAATGGAAGGGGACGTCGTCACGCTCCAGGATGCCTTCGTCTTTGACTTCGCAGCAGGTGTCGACGAACGTGGACGTTTCCGGGGCGCCCCAATTCCTACGGGAATCCGTCCCCGGTTCATCGACCGTTTCGAAGACATGGGGATCCATGTTTCTCCGCGGGTCTTCGCCGGAAGGGATGCCCCCGGTGTGCGCTAAGAGGCTGTGCAGCAAGAGGAGGAACACATGGAGTTGCTGATTGGCGCATTCCTCGTCATCACCGCGCTCCTGCTCGTTCTCGGGGTTGTGCTCAAGCCCCAGCCCGACGTTCCGCTTGACCGTAGGCGTCCTTACAAGACCGAATCGTCATCCTCTTTCTCGCGTTTCGCGGGGACAACCACCGACTTGATTGATCGCTATCTGGCACAGCACACCGTAAGGCTCTATAACAGAGAGGCGCTTGAGAACGCCGGCATCCGCATCAGCCAGGCTGATTTTCTCGTCCTTGTCGCGTCCGCTGCCTGTGCGGCCGCCGTACTGGGAGTCGTAATTGGCGGCCCCCTGAGCGCAATCCTTTTGTTCCTAATGGTCCCGGTCGCGGCCCAGCTCTTTATAGGACGCTCAACGGCAAAACGACGTCAGAAGTTCGACCAACAGCTCGGCGACACGCTGCAGCTTCTGACCGGCGGGCTGCGAGCCGGCCACAGCATCATGCGTGCAATCGACGCCGCGGCCACCGAATCCGCCGTTCCGACGTCCGAGGAGATGCGCCGAGTGGTCACCGAAACCAGTCTGGGCCGTGACCTGCTTGCCTCACTCAATGACACTGCGGCACGAATGCGCAATGAGGACTTCGTGTGGGTAGCACAAGCAATCCAGATCAACCGGGAGGTGGGCGGGAATCTTGCCGAGGTGCTTGATCAGGTTAACGAGACTATCCGTGAGCGCAGTGAGATAAAGGGGCATATCAAGTCACTTGCCGCGGAAGGAAAGTTCTCGGCGTACATCCTTATGGCTATGCCGTTCGGCATAGTCGGATTGCTGCTGGTGGCGAGTCCTGGATATATGGAGCCGCTCTTCAACCATCCGATTGGCTGGGTCTTGATCGGCCTTTCCGCAGTCTTCATGGTCATTGGTGGGCTTTGGATGCGTAAGATCATCGACCTGAAGTTTTGAGGATGCAATGGACACGTTGATGCTCATGGGGATGCTCCTTGTTGCACTGCCGTTGGGCTACCTCGGCTGGATCTGGGTTACCAGCGATGGGAAAGCCAAATCGGCAATCCAAGTGAATCTGAACCGAGGCGCGGACGACGATGGGCGGCCCAACGGTTCCGATGATGGGGTGCTTACAGCCATTGGACGGAGGCTCACGCCCGACAGCTATGTTGCCCGGCTCGATAAGTTACTCGCCCTTGCCGGGCGTCCGGCATCCATGCCGCTTTCGCGCTTGCTGGCCGCAAAACCGGGCCTGGCGCTGGGAGGTGCGGTCGTCGGATTTTACTTCGTGAGTGCGAACTCAAGTCCACTCATTAAGATTGTTGGTATCGCAGTCTTCGGGGTCTCGTATTTTCTTCCAGATCTCCTTCTCCTGAGCAACGGCCAGAAGCGCCAACAGCAGATCCAACTCGAACTCGCCAACACGCTTGACCAGATGCTCATTTCCGTTGAAGCCGGGTTGGGATTCGAGGGGGCGATGGCACGGGCCGGTGAGAACGGAAAGGGCCCACTTGCCGAGGAAATTGTCCGCACACTGCAGGACATGCAGGTGGGCCGCTCGCGCCGGGAGTCCTATCTCGCCCTCACCGAGCGCACCAACGTTCCAGAGCTCCGCAGCTTCGTCCAGGCCGTGGTGCAGGCTGACGCGTACGGTATTGCGATCAGCCAGGTGCTGCGCATCCAGGCAAAGGTGATGCGCGTGAAGCGGCGGCAGCGGGCGGAAGAGAAGGCAATGAAGCTCCCCGTCATGGTGCTCTTCCCGCTCCTCTTCTTCATCTTTCCGGTGCTGTTCATCGCGATCTTGGGTCCCGCTGGTATCAACGCCTTCATGACCTTTAGCGGCAAATAAGCCTAGGTTTCGCGCAGGAAAAGCCCAGAGTTCTCAAAACCTGAGGAATTCCGCAGGGTTTACGCAGGATGCCCTAGGGCTAGCGATTTTTTCCCAGCGAGACCGTAGCCTTTCAGAATGTCCTTGTTGCACGCAGACCCGGCCCGGGCGGCTCAACCTGCCCGGATTCCGCTGTCGAGCGTGAAGGGGGAACTTCGGTGAAAATCCTTCCCCCCGCGCTCAGGACCCCCCTGGTGGACCTGGAGACGCTCCGCCGGCTCGAGGACGAGTTCGACGACGCAGCCCCCGTCCACGCCTTCGCACGGGACTTCGTCGACATCTGGGACAGGCGTTACGCCAAGCTCGCTCACGCCGTGACAGCGCGGGACTGTGACGCGGCAAAAGACGCAATCCTCAGCGTCCGGAACGTCTCAACGATGATCGGCGCGGCACGGCTGCGACTCCTCGCCCTGCGCCTCGAGGAGCTCATCGACCGGGAGGAACTCGGAGCCGCCCACGCCCTGCTGCCGCAGATTGAACGGGTCGGCTCCAAAACCGTCCGCGCCCTGCGCTCGGGCTACCTTCAGAACATCCCCTAGGCGGGGCGACCGCAGTGCCGATCAGGTGATTCAGGAACGTTCCGGCGCCAACCGATAGCCGACCCCGCGCACTGTCACGAGCCAGCGGGGGTTCCGCGGATCCTCGCGCAGCTTCCTGCGCAGGTTCCCGATGTGCACCTCGACCGCCCGCTCGTCGACGTCGCTCACGTACGCGCCCTCGCGGAACTGGTCACCCCGGACCACCCGCACGAGGTCGGCCTTGGTGCGCACTGCACCCGCTCCCCGCATCAGTTCGTGAAGCAGGTCGAATTCGCTGCGGGTGAGGCTCATCTCCACGTCGTGAAGCTTCGCCGTACGCGTCTCCTGGTGCAGCACCAGGCCGTTGTGCTTGAGCGTTGCCGGTTTCGTTGCGACCGGCGAGCTGTCGGGCCCGTAGCGGTCGCCATCGTACTGGGCCGTGGCCGACGGGCGCGGGCGGCGCAGCATCGCGGCGACCCGTGCCCGAAGTTCGCGCGGACGGAACGGCTTGATCAGGAAGTCGTCGGCGCCTGACTGCAGCGCCAGGAGGGTGTCGAGTTCATCGGTGCGCGCGGTCAGCATGATGATGTAGCAGTCGCTGAACGCGCGGATCCTGCGCAGAACCTCGAATCCGTCGATATCCGGCAGCCCGACGTCGAGCGTCACCACCGTCGGGTCGTTGAGGCGGACGGCCTCGACTCCGTCGCGGCCGGTAGCGCCGGTTCGCACATCGAAACCCGACTGCTGCAGCACCGCTCCTAGGAGATTCCGCACATCCTCATCGTCCTCGATAACGACAGCTGTCCCCTGATCACCCATATTTGTCCCCTGTGATGGATAACTGAACCTGTGAAATTGATTCACACCGCGTGTTTGAGACCCGCTGTTATCTAGTACAGGCTACAAGCACTGGGTGTGTTACGTAAGTGACCCTTGTTTTTTCGAGTTTCCTTTCTTCCTTAGCACCCACTGCCGCCGGGCGGCCGCATAATGGAACAATGTCGTCAATTCAAAAGGAGCATGGGGCCGCGGATCTCCTTGATGAGCCGTATCTGCCGCCCGATGACCTCGCAGTCGGCGACACGAACCGGTTCCTCCGCCGGCTTGGGCCTCGGGCCCGGATAGGCCTGTGCCAGCTCCCCCTGACCGCCATCATCCTGGGCGTCGCGCTTGCCGCGCCGGGCGTGTGGCCGGGACTGCTGGGCGTGCCCCTGTTCGAGGCGTCGCTGGTCCTTCATGCGGTGCTGTTCATCTGCTGCTGGGTTGTGCCCTGGGAGCGGCTTCCGCAGAGCGCTCCCCTCTTGATTCCCCTCGGCGATATCGTCGCGATCGCCCTTTCCCGGAACAGCGGGAGCGAGGTCCTCCCCGGCCTCGGAATACTCCTGATCTTCCCGGTGATCTGGCTGTCGGCCTCGGGCATCTTCCCCTGGGCCGCGGTGCTGATCAGCTTCCTTGCCCCGTTGGCAACCATTGGAATTCCCTTGATCGGTCAGCCGCCGGAGGTGGCCGCCGCACAGTTCAGCGGTCTCGTCTTCCTTCCGGCAATGCTTCTTGCCGTGGCCCTGGTGCTGCGCTTCGTGACGGCAAATGCGGCACAGCAGCAGCGCGAACTCCTGCGCAAAGACGCAACCCTGCGCCGGCTGCTTCGCTCCAGCAACGAGCGCGAGCGCCTGCTCAACACGATCCTCGACACCATCGACGTCGGAGTGGTTGCCGTCGACGCCGGCGGCGACACGATGCTCTCCAACCACCAGCAGCGCGTCTTCCACAAGCTCAGCTCCCCTCCCGGAACGCCCAAAGCGAAGGAACCGGACCTGCTGCTGTTCGGTGCCGACCGCCGAACCCCGGTTCCGGCCAGCAGGCGGCCCGTGCGCCGGGCCATCGACGGCGAAACCTTCGCCGACCACCTCGTCTGGGCCGGAGTCGGCCCCGGCCAGCGGGCCCTTTCCACCGCCGCGCGCGCCATGACCACCGACGCCGGCGAATTCGGCGGGGCAGTGGTCGCCACAAGCGACGTCACGGGGCTCGTCGAGGCGATCAGCGCCAAGGACGAGCTGATCGCCAACGTCTCCCACGAACTCCGGACGCCCCTGACTTCGATCCTCGGCAACCTTGAACTGGTGCTCGACGAGGAGGACCGCATTCCGCCGGACACGGCCTCCTACCTGAACATCGCACACGCCAACGCCGAACGGCTGCTGGAGCTGGTTTCCGACCTGCTGCTCTCCGCCTCCGCCGCCATGAGCGTCCATCCCCGCCGAACAGACCTCGCCGGTCTCGTCGGCTCGAGCGTCGGAACGGCGCTGCCCCACGCCGAAGCCGCAGGGCTCACCATCCGGACGGACGTGCCGGCACCCCTGTGGACGCACGCGGACCCGCTGCGCATCAGTCAGGTGCTCGACAACCTCCTCTCCAACGCGATCAAGTACTCAACCACCGGCGGAACGATCATTGTGACGGCCCGCCCGCAGGGCAGCGAAGTGAAGCTCTGCGTCGAGGACACGGGGATCGGGATGTCGGCCGCCGACGCCGCGAAGGCCTTCGACAAGTTCTTCCGCACGCAGTCGGTGCGGGAATCGGCAATCCCGGGCACGGGGCTCGGGCTTTCCATCACCAAGGCCATCGTTGAAGGGCACGGCGGCACGATCACCTGCACCAGCGCTCCGGGCGGTGGAACCAGCTTCACCGTCACCCTTCCCGCCGAGCCGGCCCGCTGAGCGCACGCCGAAAAGAACCGGTTCCGGGCACTTGGGAATTGACACTCGAATTCACTTTTCAAGTACAAATGAAGCATGCCTTCCACTCCCGTCCTTCACCTTGCGCGCTCCGGAACCAGCGTCGTCATCGACACCTCAACCGGCGGCCTTCCGACGATCCTGTACTGGGGGGCGGCACTTGGCGACGTCTCCGCCGATAACCTGGCGGACCTCGCCGCGGCTGTCCGCCCGCAGCGGGTCTCGGGCGGCCTCGACGTCCCCGCGCGGCTGACCCTCGTGCCGCAGGAGGCCTTCGGCTGGCAGGGAACGCCCGGGTTCACCGGGCACCGCGGCGGGTCCTTTCTCTCGCCCGCCTTCGCCACCACCGCGCTTGAGGCCACGGAGCACAGGCTGACGGTCACCGCCGAGGACGCAACGAGCGGCCTGACGCTGACCAGCACCCTGACCCTCACCGCCGCCGGTCTCCTGCGCCAGCAGCTCACCGTCACGAACACCGGCGGCACGGACTACGAAGTCCGCTCGCTGCTGGCGACCTTCCCGCTTCCCTCGACGGCGCAGGAAGTCCTCGACACCACCGGGCGGCACCTGCGCGAGCGGAGTCCGCAGCGCCACAACCTCACCGCCGGCAGCTACCGCAGGGAAAGCCGCAAGGGCCGCCCCGGCGCCGACGCCTCACTGCTCCTCGCCGCCGGCGAAACCTCGTTCGGGTTCGAGCGCGGCCTGGTCCACGCCGTCCACACCGCCTGGAGCGGAAACCACCAGCTCCTCGTCGAAAAGACTCCCACGGGTGAGGCGCTCCTCGGCGCCGGCGAACTGCTGCTCCCCCAGGAAATCGTCCTGGCACCGGGTGAAAGCTACTCCGCCCCCGACGCCCTCGCCTCCTGGGGCAACGGGCTCAACGAGCTCGCCGCCCGGTTCCACGAGGAGTTCCGCACCCGGCCATCACACCCGCGCCGGCCGCGCCCCGTCACGCTCAACACCTGGGAAGCGGTGTATTTCGACCACAACCTCGAACGCCTCAGCCGGCTGGCCGACCGCGCGGCCGAAGCCGGGATCGAGCGTTTCGTGCTCGACGACGGCTGGTTCCGCGGCCGCCGTGACGACACCGCCGGCCTTGGCGACTGGTTCGTCGACCCCGCCGTCTGGCCCGAAGGCCTCACTCCCCTGATTGACCACGTGAAGTCGCGGGGCATGGAGTTCGGCCTGTGGTTCGAGCCGGAGATGATCAACCTCGACTCCGACCTTGCCCGCTCCCACCCCGAGTGGATCCTTCAGGCCGAGGGGCGCCTGCCGGTGCCCGGCCGCCAGCAGCAGGTGCTGAACCTGGCCAACAATGAGGCCTACGAGTACATCCTCAAGTGCATTGACGACATCCTGGCGAACAACGACATCTCCTACATCAAGTGGGACCACAACCGGGACCTCCTCGACGCCGCCGACGCACGGACCGGACGGGCCGCCGTCCACGAGAACGTCCGCGCGCTCTACCGGCTGCTCGATGAGCTCAAGAGCCGTCATCCGGGCCTCGAGATCGAAAGCTGCGCCTCCGGCGGCGCCCGCGTCGACATGGGGATCCTCGAGCGGACCGACCGCATCTGGACCAGCGACTGCATCGACCCGATCGAGAGGCTGCCCATCCAGAAGTACACGGGCCTGCTCGCTCCGCCGGAACTGCTCGGCATGCACATCGGCGGCCCGGTCTCCCACTCGACCGGCCGCACCCACGAGCTTCCCTTCCGGGCGGCCACCGCCGTGTTCGGCCACTACGGCGTCGAGTGGGACATCTCCGGGCTCTCCACGGCACAGACAGCAGAGCTTCGGGAGTGGCTCGAGCTGCACAAGCAGTGGCGCGAGGTGCTGCACGGCGGCCGCATGGTCCACGCCGACCTCGCCGATCCCGCAATGGACGTCCGCGGCGTCGTGGCAGCGGACCGCGGCTCGGCCCTGTTCGGCTACACGCTCACCGCCTCGAGTGCCAGCTACCCTCCGGGCAGGATCACCTTCCCCGGGCTCGACCCCGACGCCCGATACAGCATCGGTCTCGCCGCCCCGTACCGGGAGCTTCCCGGCAACGGCCAGTCGCCGCTTGAGTGGGCGCAGGCCTCCCTCGAGGGCCGCCCGCTCAGCCTCACCGGGCGCCTGCTCGGCTCCGTCGGCATCGAGGCACCGGTCCTACTGCCCGAACAGTCGCTGCTGATCGAACTGCGGGCCTCCGGCTCCTAGGGCAGGCTCAGGCCGAGTCCCGCCACATCACCGTTGTCTCAAGGGTGCGGGCGGGGCTCGGCATGCCCCGGATCTGGGCGAGCACCAGCTCGGCGGCGGTGCTTCCGAGCAGGTCGGCCGGCTGCCGTACGGTCGAAAGCTGCGGCCTGGTCCGCAGGGCCCAGCTGCTGTCGTCGAAACCGACGATGCCGACGTCCTCCGGGACCCGGCGTCCGCTTTCCTGCAGCGCGGTCATCGCGCCGGCGGCGACGGCGTCGGAGGCCGCGAACACGCCGTCGATGTCCGGGCGGCGCCTCAGCAGCTCCAGCATCCCCTCAAAGCCGTAGCCGTAGGTGTAGAGCGGGTATTCGACGACAAGGGTCGGGTCGAACTGGTCGCCGAGCGCGGCCTTGAAGCCGAGGAAGCGGTCCTGGCCGGAATCGCGGTCGAGGGCGCTGGCGATCATCCCCACACGCTTCCGTCCGGTCGCGACCAGCCGGCTGGTGATGGTGTGGGCCGCGCTCAGGTTGTCGATCGCGACGTACGGCAGGTCGGGGGTCCCTGAGGGGTGGCCCACGAAGGCTGCGGGAATGCCGATGTCCGAGACGGCCTTGGCGATCGGATCGGCGGCGCGCGCCGAGACGATCACCGCGCCGTCCACCAGGCCTCCGCTGAGGTATTCGGCCACCCTGCGGCTGTCGCGGTCCGAATCGATGATCAGCGACACGAGCTGGTAGTCGGCCCTGGAGAGCGACTCGTTGGCGCCCAGCAGGATCGAGCCGATATTGGGATCCTCGAAGAGCAGCGAATGCGGCTCGTGGATGATCAGCGCGACGGCACGCGACTCCTGGGTCACGAGGTTCCGCGCGGCCGTGTTCCGCACGTAGCCGACGCGGGCGATCGCCGACTCGACGGCCAGCCGGGCCTCTTCCGAAACGTATTTTTCGCCGTTGACCACCCGGGAGACAGTGCCGCGGGAGAGACCTGCGGCGTCCGCGACGTCGTTGATTGTGGCCCGGCGGACACGGGGGCGGATGAGCGGCATATCAGTACTCTATCCGAGCGCGAACGCCCTGTTTGCGCGGAACTCCGTTGACCGCTCCGGAGAACGTTGTTACGCTGGGAGCGTTCACAGAGGCACAGGCCGGATTTGGTCGCTCCTTTCTGGGAGCGTTCACAGAATGCATCCAGGCCGGCGCAGCCCAACCCAGAGACCTCAAATTTTTTTCGCAGTGTTGAAGGAGCAGGGTTGAGCCCGAGCAAAACATCAGTCGCCGGATTGTCGGGGCAGGGGCAGTTGATCTTCGGCTGCGACTACAACCCGGAACAGTGGGACCGCGAGGTGTGGCGGGAGGACGTCCGCCTCATGCAGGAGGCCGGGGTCAACCTCGTCGCCGTCAACATCTTCGGCTGGGCCGAGATCGAAACGACCCCCGGAAACTTCTCGTTCGACCACCTCGACGAGATCCTCGACCTGCTCCACAAAAACGGCATCGGCGTCAACCTCGGCACGGGAACCTCATCCACCCCGGCCTGGCTGACCACCCTCCACCCGGAGGTCCTTCCCGCCGCCGTAGACGGCACCACCCGCTGGCCGGGCGGTCGGCAGGCCTTCTGCCCGAGCTCGCCCATCTACCGCGAGTACGCGCTGCGGCTCGTCGAGGAGGTCTCCCGACGCTACGGCTCGCACCCCGCCGTCCGGCTGTGGCACGTCTCGAACGAGCTCGGCTGCCACAACGCCTTGTGCTACTGCGACGAGTCCGCCGCCGCCTTCCGCCGATGGCTTCAGGGCCGCTACGAGAACCTTGATGCGCTGAACTCGGCCTGGGGCACGGCCTTCTGGAGCCAGCGCTACTCCGCCTGGGAGCAGATCCTCCCTCCGCGGACCACCCTCTCCACCCCCAACCCCACGCAGAATCTGGACTTCCAGCGCTTCAGTTCCGATCAGTTGCTGGCCCACTACCAGGCAGAGGCCGAGATCCTCAACCGCAACAGCGCGGTGCCGGTCACCACCAACTTCATGGTCACCGCCCACATCCGCACGCAGGACTACTGGACCTGGGCGGAGCACATGGACGTCATCGCCAACGACCACTACCTGGACCACCGGCTCGATGCGCCCCTTCCCGAACTCTCGTTCGCTGCCGACGCCACCCGTGGCCTCGCCCAGGGTTCGCCGTGGCTGCTCATGGAGCATTCGACCGGAGCCGTGAACTGGCAGCCCCGCAATCTCGCCAAGGGCCCGGGCGAGATGTTGCGCAATTCACTCACGCACCTTGCCCGCGGGGCCGACGGCCTGTGCTTCTTCCAGTGGCGCGCCTCGGTGCAGGGCAGCGAGAAGTTCCACTCCGCAATGCTCCCCCACGCCGGCACCGACTCGCGGATCTGGAAGGACGTCGTCGAACTCGGCGGCATCCTCCAGCGCCTGAAGGAGGTCGCGGGAACCACCGTCCGGTCCGAGGCCGCCCTCGTGTTCAGCTGGGAAGCGTGGTGGGCCCACGACCAGGACTCCCACCCGTCCTCCGACGTCAGCTACATCGAGCAGATCCACGCCGCCTACCGGGCGTTGTGGGAGGCCGGCATCACCGTCGACATCGTTCCTCCGGGCGCCGACCTCTCCGGATACAAGCTCGCCGTCGTGCCCTCCTTGTACCTCGTGCGGGACGCGGACGCCGAAGCCCTCCAGGCCTATGTCCGCGGCGGCGGCCACGCCGTCGTCACCTACTTCAGCGGCATCGTCGACGAGAACGAGCGGGTCCGCACCGGCGGATACCCCGGCGCCTTCCGCGAGCTCCTGGGCATTCGCACCGAGGAATTCTTCCCGCTCGCTCCCGGCCAGAGCCTCGCGCTGGACAACGGCGCCGAGGCCTCGCTGTGGAGCGAGGCGCTGCGCCTCGAGGGTGCCGACGCCGTCGCCTCCTACGCGGGCGGCACCCTCGCCGGGACCCCGGCGGTCACCCGCAACGGTTTCGGCGCCGGCCAGGCCTGGTATGTCGCGACGTCGCTTGACCTCAAGACGATGCGCGGCCTCCTCACTGAAGCGGCAGGCGCGGCGGGAATCGCCGTGCCTGCAACGGCGGAGGGGCTCGAGACGGTCATCCGCTCCAACGACTCCGCCAGCTACGTCTTCCTGATCAACCACTCAACCGAGGACCACAAATACCCAGTGCGGGGGGTTGAGCTCATCGCCGGCGAAGAAGTTGCCGACGTCGTCGTCATTCCTGCCGGCGCCGTCCGCGTGGTTCGCACGACCAATCCCGTAATGCCCACCGATGGCCCCTTCCCCGGGCCAAAAGGAAAAGAACAGTGACCACCACCAGCACATCTCCGGCCCCGGTGAAGGGGGCAGCAAAACCCCGGAAGAGCAGGACTTTCGCTGCGCAACGCCGCGCCGTCCTCCTGTTCATCGCACCGTTCGCGGTCCTCTTCCTGGCGTTCTACGCGATCCCGATCGTCTTCGCCGTCGTCCAGTCCCTGCTCACCGTGGAGCGCGAGGGAACCTTCGGTCCCCCCAAGCAGGTGTTCGGCGGGTTCACCCAGTACGAGCAGGTCTTCCAGAACACCGCGTTCTGGGCTTCGGTGGGCCGGGTGCTTCTCTTCGGAGCCGTACAGGTGCCGATCATGCTCGGCCTGGCCCTGCTGTTCGCGCTGCTGCTCGATTCGCCGCTGCTGAAGGGCAAGAAGTTCTTCCGCCTCGCATTCTTCGCCCCGTACGCCGTTCCCGGCGTCATCGCGGCGATCATGTGGGGCTTCCTCTACTCGCCCACGCTCTCCCCCTTCGGGCTTGTCACCTCGGAGGTCAACGTGCTCTCCGCGGAGCTCGTGCTGTGGGCCATCGCCAATGTCGTGACGTGGGTCTACGTCGGCTACAACATGCTGATCATCTACTCGTCGCTGCTGGCCATCCCCACCGAAATCTATGAAGCGGCCCGCCTCGACGGCGCAAGCAACCTCCAGATCGCGTGGCGGATCAAGATCCCCCTGGTGGTCCCGGCCATCATCCTCACCGGTGTCTTCTCGATCATCGGCACCCTCCAGCTCCTTGCCGAGCCGCAGACCCTTCGCAGCTTCAGCTCGGCGATCAGCAGCAGCTTCACGCCTAACCTCGCCGTCTACACAACGGCCTCGGTGCCCAACTACAACCTCGCGGCCGCCTTCTCCGTTGTCTTGGCCGTTGCCACCTTCATTCTTTCCTTCGTCTTCCTGAAGGCAACCCAGCGGAAGGTCTCCCAGTGACTTCAGCAGCCGCCACCGCACCGGGCCGGAGGTCCTCGCAGCGAGGATCAGCGCCCCGCGGCCCCAAGCACAGCCTCATCTCGCGCAGCGCCGCGATGCTCATCATGGGCGTCTTCACGCTGTACTTCCTCACCCCCATCTGGTGGCTTCTTGTCTCCTCGACAAAGACCGGCGGGCAGATCACCGGAACCGCCCCGCTGTGGTTCACCGCGGAGTCGTTCTCGACGTTCTTCTCCAACATCGGGCGGCTGTTCTCCTATGGAGACGGCGTGTTTGGCCGCTGGCTGGTCAACAGCGCGATCTACGCCGGCGTCGGCGCCCTGCTGGGCACCATCATTGCCGCAATGTGCGGGTACGCCCTTGCCAAGTACGAGTTCCGGGGGCGTGAGGCAATCTTCAACATCGTGCTGAGCGGTGTGCTGGTTCCGGCCACGGCGCTCGCCCTTCCGCTGTTCCTCATCTTCAGCGAGGTCAAGCTGACCAACACCCTGTGGGCGGTCTTCCTCCCCAGCCTCGTGAGCCCGTTCGGCGTGTACCTCGCCCGCATCTATGCGGCGGCAAGCGTGCCCGGTGAGCTCCTTGAGGCGGCCCGCCTCGACGGCTCCGGTGAAATCCGCACCTTCTTCACCGTGTCCACCCGCCTGATGGCCCCGGCCCTGGTGACGATCTTCCTGTTCCAGTTCGTGGCCATCTGGAACAACTTCTTCCTTCCCCTGATCATGCTGCGGGACCAGACCCTGTTCCCGGTGACCCTGGGCCTCTACGCCTGGAACAGCCAGATCAGCCAGATCCCCGAACTGCGCAGCCTCGTCATCATCGGCGCGCTTGTTTCGATCCTTCCGCTCATCGCCGCATTCCTCGCGCTCCAGCGCTTCTGGAGCAGCGGTCTGGGCGCCGGAAGCGTCAAGTAACGCCCCTGACCAACACCACCAATCCGTTGAGCGGCGACCGCCGCTCAATTCATCCCACCGATAGGAATAGAGAATGCGCGCGCATTACGGAAAAGCCACCGCAGCCTTTGCCATGGTTTCTGCGCTCACACTGGCCGGCTGTGCAGCCGGCGGGGAAGACACCGCAGGTGCCGAAGCCGCCTCCTGCGAGCCGGCCTCGGGCCCCGTGGAGCTGACCTACACCAGCTGGGTTCCCGGCATGGACAAGGTTGTCGAACTCTGGAACGAGGAAAACCCCGACATCCAGGTCAAGGTCCAGACCGGACCGAACGGCAACTCGGGCACGTACCAGAACTTCTTCAACCAACTCCAGGCCGGCAACGCCCCCGACCTGGGTCAGGTTGAGTACGACGCCCTTCCCAACTTCCGGGTGCAGGACGGCCTCGAAAACATCGCTTCCTGCGAGGGAGTCTCCGACGCCAAGGACCAGTTTGTTGACTGGACCTGGGGCCAGGTGACCTTCGGTGAGGAAGACGCCGTCTACGCAGTGCCGCAGGACAGCGGCCCGATGGCCATGTTCTACCGCGCCGACCTCTTCGAGGAGGCCGGCATCAAGGTGCCGACCACGTGGGATGAGTACGCCGACGCCGCCGAGCAGATCAAGGAACGTGGCTCGTACATCACCAACTTCCCCCGCGGCGACGTCAACTGGTTCGCAGGCCTCGTGTGGCAGGCCGGCGGACAGTGGTTCGGCAATGACCAGGAGGGCTGGGACGTAAACCTCACCGGCGAGGAGTCGGAGAAGGTTGCCGGCTACTGGCAGGACTTGCTGAGCAAGGACCAGGTCTCCACCCTTCCGTCCTTCTCGGATGAGTGGAACGCGTCCTTCAACGAGGGCGATCAGTGGACCTGGGTCTCCGCCGTCTGGGGTGCCTCGACCCTGGCCACCGGTGCGCCCGACACCGCCGGCAAGTGGGCCGTTGCCCCGATGCCGCAGTGGGAAGAAGGCGGAAAGGCCGCAGGCAACTGGGGCGGCTCGTCAACGGCTGTCCTGAAGGGCTCGGAGCACCCGCACGAAGCGGCCCAGTTCGCCCTGTGGCTGAACACCGATCCCGAAGCGCTCGCGCTCGCCAACGAGCTCGGCGGCCTGTACCCGGCTGCGAAGTCGGCGTCGACCCTCGACGCGTTCAGCGGCGGTGTTGAGTTCTACGACGACGCCAAGATTTACGACGTCTTCGCCGAGGCGTCGTCGAACGTCAACCCCGACTTCACCTGGGGCCCGACGATGACGCAGACCTACACCGACGTCTCTGACGGATTCGGCAGCGCCATCGGCGGCAGCGGAACCCTGATGGACGCCCTTGAAAACGGCGAGAAGAAGACAATCGAGTCGCTGAAGTCCCAGTCGATTCCCGTCAAGGAGTAACCCAGCACTCTCCTTCCGCGAAACAGCAGATCACCACCTCCGCCGCACCGGCAGGGGTGGTGATCTGCTGTTTGGGCAGGGGCGGCGTAAGACTTCCGGTGATTCTGCCGCGGCGCCCAGACCTCCCCTAAACTAAGGCAAGTGGTGACGCGCCGCGCATTTCTTCGGGGAGCGGTCCAGTGTGCACTGCTGATATCGGCTGTGAGCTGCGGAATCGATGGAGGACGCGTGCAGAATAAGGAGCACCCGGCAAGGCTCAGCGCGCGTCCCGACCAGGTGGACCCCGGAAACCGCACAATGAAAGGCACCCATCCGCTGGGTCTTGCACCGCGCCGGGATCCGGTTGTCTACGTACCGGAAAGCCTCAAGCCGGAGCAGCCAGCTCCCCTACTCGTGGCCCTCCATGGTGCTGGGGGCGACGCCGCCGGCGGCCTGGCGCTGCTGAGCACCGTTGCCGAGAAATACAGCATCGTCGTCCTCTCCCCAGCCTCCCGCGGCTCGACCTGGGACGCCATCCACCAAGGGTTTGGCCCCGACGTCGATCTGATCAACCGCTCGCTGGAGCAGGTGTTCGAACTCGTCTCCATCGATCCGGAAATGATCGGCATCGGCGGCTTTTCCGACGGCGCCTCCTACGCCCTCGGCCTCGGCCTGGCCAACGGCGACCTCTTCAAGCGCATCCTCGCCTTCTCCCCCGGCTTCATTCCCATCGCCCCGCGCACCGGGAATCCCGCCGTCTTCATTTCGCACGGAGTCAACGACGCCGTCCTGCCCATTGAGTCAACGAGCCGCAGGATCGTCCCGGTGCTCCAACGCGAGGGTTACGAGGTTATCTACCGCGAGTTCGACGGCCCGCACACCGTGCCCGTCGGAACCGCCCAGGAGGCGGCCGGCTGGCTGAACTGGCAGCAGCACCACCGGATGGAGGGTTGATTATCAGCGACATCATGCGGCTCGAAGCCCTTGTCACCGGCGAGGTCCAGGCTGTGGGCTTCCGGTACTGGACGTTGAAACAGGCTCAACAACTCGGCCTTTCGGGTTCGGCCGCCAATCAGAACGACGGGTCGGTGCGGATCGTCGCCGAAGGGGAGCAGCCTGACGTTGAGGAACTGCTCCGGCGCCTGCGCTCCGGCCGCACGCCGGGTCAGGTGGAGAACGTGGAGGCCACGTTGGGTGAAGGAACCGGCGCGCTCACCGGATTCGACACCCGCTAGGAGGCTGCGTCTTCCTCGGCGAGGATCGCGTTCAGCGAGACGGCGGTCCGGTACGCGTCGCCCGCCGCGGAAATGAGCTGCGCCGCGGGATCCGCAACATTTCCGACGGCCCACACTTTCTCCACGCTGGTGCGTCCAAGTTCGTCGGTAGAGAGACAGCCGTCCTCGCGCAGCTCACAGCCCAGATCCCCGATCAGCGGCCCGTCGACCTCAGCCTGCGGCTCGCAGAACAACGCATCACACGGAACCGACCGCCCGCCGGCGAGCTCGGCCGCCGCGAGGCCCCCGGGCCCCGAGACCAGACGCTGCACCTGGCCCTCGGCGACAGTGACCCCACGCGCCTTGAGCCGGCTGCTGTCTTCGGGGCTGAGGGTGCCGATCTCGTGAACGAAGAAGGTAACGTCAGGCGACCACTGGCGAAGCAGCACGGCCTGTTGGACCGAGGAATCACTTGTGCCGAGGACACCGAGCCTGCGGTCGCGCACCTCCCACCCGTGGCAGTAGGGGCACTGCAGCAAGCCTGTCCCCCAGACATCCCGCGCACCCTCGATGCTCGGCAGCACATCCCGCAGGCCCGTGGCGACGACGACGTGGCGCGCACCCAGCACCGCTCCGGCGTCCAGGGTGACGAGCCAACCGGGCCCCGCGGCTTCGGCCGCAACAGCCGTGCCGTAAAGCATCTCCACTCCGTAGGCGGCGGCATCTTCCCTGGCCAGTCGGACCATCTCCTCGGGGGCGGTGCCGTCGCGGGTCAGGAACCCGTGGGCGAGTTCGGCGGCGGCATTGCGCGGCCCCCGGGCGTCGACAACGGCAACGGCACGCCGCGAGCGCCCGAGGACCAGGGCCGCGCTCAGCCCGGCCATTCCTCCGCCGATAATGACCACGTCGTACTCTTCGTATTCCCCGGTTGGCATGGATATATTTTTACACAGAATCGGGGGTTTAGTCAGCTGGCTTACTATTAACGTCCGGTTGAAGATTTTTCTTGACCACGCGCCCGGGCCGCACCCCGCAGCACCTTGATGAGCGATGTGAACCGCTCGTTGCCTGCAAGGTCATCGAGCAAAACGGCCCTGCCTTCGGCATCGGCCAGCGGGATGCGCCAGTTGGGGTATTCATCGTTAGTTCCTGGCTGGTTCTGGGTGCGCCGCTCCCCCACGGCGTCCGCGAGCGCAACACCAAGCAGCACGGACGGGGTTTGGGCGATGAAGGCGTGGAGGGCCTCGACGGTTTCCTGCACCGACACCTCCTCGACGTTACGCAGCAGGCCGCGCTCCCTCAGGACGGCAAGGAACTTCGCCTGCGTGGCCCTGTCTTCGGCGCCCTCCTCCTCGACCGGGCGGCTGAGCAGCCCCAGGGATTCGCGCAGCACCACATGCTCGCCGGCCAGGTATCCGGCCGACGGCGGGAGGTCGTGGGTGGTGACCGTCGTCAGGCAGGCCCTGCGGTAACGCTCAGGCAGAAGTGGACCGTTCGCGTCCTGTTCAAACCACAGGATGGAGGTTCCAAAGATTCCGCGTTCGGCGAGGTACTCCTGCACCCCTGGCTCGAATACGCCAAGGTCCTCGCCCACCACCACGGCTCCGGCCCGCTCGGCCTCAAGCGCGAGGATGCCGATCAGCGCCTCGTGGTCGTAGTAGACGTAGGCGCCGTCCCCGGGCTCACTGCCCTGCGGGATCCACCAGAGGCGAAACAGTCCGAGGATATGGTCCACGCGGATCCCTCCGGCGTTGCGCAGGATATTCCGGAGCATGTCGCGGAACGCCGCGTAGCCGGATTCGGCGAGGCGCTCCGGGTGCCACGGCGGCTGGCTCCAGTCCTGCCCGTGCTGGTTGAACATGTCCGGCGGGGCACCAACGCTGATGCCCGAGGCGAGGACGTCCTGAAGCGCCCATGCGTCTGCCCCGCTGGGGTGGACACCCACGGCGAGGTCGTGCACGATGCCGATGCCCATTCCCGCATCCGTCGCCTCAAGCTGCGCCTCCTGCAGCTGTTCGTCGCACAGCCACTGCAGCCACTGATGGAACTCAACCCTCGGGGCAAGCCGTCTGCGCTGCTCCAGCGCTGCGGTGGTGCCGGGGCGGCCGGCCGACTCCCACTCCGGTGATCCCGGCGGAAGGGTCTCCGCGAGAGCGGACCACAGGGCGAAGTTTTCGAGGCCCTCGCCCTGCTCGGCGCAGAAATGGTCGAAATCCGACTGCCGCTGGGCCGGGCGCTCCACTTTGAAGATGAGCTCAAGGGCCGAGATTTTGGCCGCGTAGGACGCGTTGCGGTCAAGCAGGTCAGTGGTCGAGTTCGCTTCGCGGAAGCCCGCTGCGAGCCGCTCGACTTCGGCATGGGAGGCCGGGTCGAGCCGGGCATACTCCGGGATATTCTCGATCCGCAGGTAGAGGGGGTGGAAGAAGCGCCGGGTGGTCGGCAGGTACGGGGAGGGCTCGACGGGCGGTTTCGGCTCCGCAGCGTGCAGCGGGTTCACCAGGACGAACCCCGCGCCCTTCTCCGCAGCCACTGCCGCAAGTTCGCCGAGGTCTCCGAGGTCTCCGATCCCCCAGGAGCGCGTGGAGCGCACCGAGTAGAGCTGGGCCATGAGGCCCCAGGTGGTCGAGTTCAGGAGCTTGCCCGTGGTGCTCAGCCGGTCCGGCGTGACCACGAGCGTGCACTGCTCTTCGCGTCCGCCTGCCGTGACGTGAAGGGTATGCCATCCGAGCGGGAGGGCGTGGGGCAGGGTGGCGCTCACGCGCTCGACTTCCTGACCGTCAACTACCCGGGTCTGTGTCGGATCACCTTGGGTGCCGCAGGTGTACCGCAGCCCATCTTCCCCCGCCACCCAGACCTCGGCCTCGGCACCGGCCGGAAGGTGGAGCGTAACGGGTTCCGGCTCGTCGTGCCGGACGACGACGACCCGCGGCAGCATCCGGAGCCAGGGCTCGGTTTCCTGAAGGTCAAGGGAGGCTTGGACCGCCTCCTCACTGGAGGCGGGAACACCCAGCGCGGCGAGCACCGCCACGAGGGTTTCCGGCTGGACCTGCTTCAGGGCGCCGTCCCACCCGAGGAATGTGGTGCTTACCCGATGGGCTTCAGCAAGACGCTGCAGCGGGGTGGGCAGGGGGGACGGTGCATGTGTTTCGGCCATCCCTCAAATGTAGGGGTGGCGGGTGCTCTCCTCCACCTTCGCCCCGCCCCAGTGCCCCATCCTTGACACGGAAGCGTCAGATGGGGCCTGTGTCTTCAAGGCTGCGGCGGGATCAGCCGCCCTGCCTCGACACCAGGTAGGTTGACCCATCGGCGTTGCGGACAACCTCCCACTGCTGAAGTTCCTCCTGGCGCCGCTTCTGTGCGGCATCGTTGCGGTACGCCACGGGTCCGGCGGTTGATCCCTGCTGCGCGGGACCGAATACCGCTCGCATCCTTCCGGTTGCCGCCATGAACCTCAGTGCGAGTCTCTGCTTCTCAGCCATTTCCGGTGTCCTCCCGCGGCCTGGGGCCGCCTCCTGCAGTCGATTCTGTTGATATTCCTTTCAACCATTAGCACACTAACAAAATTCCAGAGGGCCAGCCGACGCGCCCAGGTCCTACTCCCCAGTAACTTATCCTCCCAACCCCTTGCTAAGTTACCCATCAGTAGCTTACAAATGTAACTTCAGTCACATTTTCGCTTCACTTTGAGTGCCCCTGGGCCGGCAGAGGGTCCGGCGCTCACCGTGCACTGCTCAACGACGAGTGCTTGCCGGCATTTCCGCTCGTCGACCATGCCCTCAGGGGCGTTTCGCTTCGAGAACGGAATTTCTGCATGCTCAGGTCCACTGCGCCCTCCAACCGCCTCCATGCGGTCCTCACCATCTTCCTTGCTCTGCTCCTCATTGCCCTCCTCGCCTTCTTTGCGCTGTTCACCGGGAAAGTCGCCAACGGCGCCGGGCAGCTCCAGGACGGCGCCGTCCAGGCCAATGACGGCTCAGCGGCGCTCAGCGAGGGCGCCGAAAAGGTGCGGGACGGCTCGAAGGAACTGGCATCCGGAACGGCGAAGCTCGATGCCGGAACCGGAAAACTGACAACCGGCCTGAAGTCCGCCGGAACCGGAGCGGCGGCCCTCGCCCGGGGCGCAGCGGAACTCAAGGAAGGCACCGGGACGCTGAGCGCCGGGGCAGATACCGCGGCAATGGGTGCCGCCGACCTGCAGGCGGGCACGGGCAGGCTTGCCGCCGGAACCGAAAAGCTTGCAGCGGGAACCGCGCAGGCGCAGAGCGGCGCCCAGCGGGTGGCCGACGGCGCCGCGAAGCTTCATGCAGGTGCCGGCCAGCTCGCCGACGGAACCCGGCAGGCGCTCGACGGTTCGGCCGCCCTGAGCGCCGGCACCAACGACCTGCTCGCCGAGGTTGAAGCATCACTTCCCGACTCCGCCCGCCTCGCCGAAGGTGCCCAGAAAGTCGCAGCCGGCGCGGCAACGCTTCGTGACGGAGCGGTGCAGCTCGATGCGGGCGCGGGACAGCTCAGCCAGGGGATCTCCGACGCAAAGGACGGGTCGGGGCAGCTCTCCAAAGGAACGGCCGACCTCCTGGCTCTGGCCAATCACCCGGTCTACGGCAACATGACGCTCAAGTCGCTGCTCCCCCAGCTGGATGCCCTCAACTCAGGCGCAGGCCAGCTCGACGCCGGGCTCGGTCAGCTCAAGGCGGGAAGCGCCACGTTGGCCGAGACGACCGCAACCCAGGTTGTTCCCGGAACCGCGGCTCTGGCCGACGGTGCCGCCCAGGTGCAGGTGGGCACGGCCAAGTCGCAGACCAAGCTGAACCGCCTCTACACCGAAGGGCTCACTCCCCTCTCGGCGGGTGCCGGAAAGCTGACAAGCGGAATGCAGCGCCTCGACGCGGGGTTCAACGGTTCGGGGACCAGCCCAGGCCTGCTCCCCGGCGCCGCGCAGCTCGCAGAAGGCGCAGCTACCCTCAACGGCGGCCTGATGCGCCTCAATGCCGGCTACCAGGGCACCGCCACCGAACCGGGCCTCCTGGCCGGCGTGGCCAAACTCTCCGACGGCGCCACCCGGCTCAGTGACGGCAATGCGCGGCTGGCCGACGGCGCCTCGCGGCTCGCCGCCGGTTCAAACCGCCTCGCCACCGGAACCACTACCCTGAAGAGCGGGATGGGCAAGCTCAACGAGGGGGCCGGCGCACTCGACACCGGCGCATCCAAGCTCAACGAGGGCGCGGCGCAGCTGGCCGAGGGCAACACCAAACTCGCCGACGGCGCGGCCAAGCTGGCAGTCGGCAACGGCAAGCTCGCCGCGGGAACGGAGCGCATGTCCGCCTCAACCTCGGCCATGACTCCTGCCGCTGTGGTTTCCTCGCCGGGCATTCTGGCACTGATGATTCCGCTGGCCATCCTCGGCGGACTGCTGGCCATGATGCTGCTCACCCGCCGTCGCCTCCACTAGGACCGGCAAAGGAAAGGGGTGCACCAGGAACTGGTGCACCCCTTTCCCCATGTGGCCGTCAGTGCTGGTCCACCCAGGCGTGGGGGGCGGCGCGGCGGGCGCTGGGCAGCGAGTTGTTCAGCCGCCACTCGTGGATCCAGTCCGGAAGCACAAGGTTCGCCGGGGGTGAACCGAACGCGGCGAGGATGTCTTCGATTGGCACCGGCCCGCGGGGAGAGACGAGGCGGGTTGCGATGAATGCACGGGCGTAGATCTCGCCTCCGCTCACCATCCGCTGTTCGAAGTAGAAGGCGCGGTCATCCATGCCAAGGATCCGCGTCTCAACCGAGTAGCGCTGGCCCAGCTGCAGCGACTTGCGGAAGCTGATGGTCTCTCCGGCTGCAACCGGGCTCCAGCGGAGTTTGCGCATTTTCCGCCATACCCCGCTGCGGATCATCAGGTCGAACCGGCCCAGGTCCATGAGCGAAAAGTACATTCCGTTGTTGACGTGCAGGGCGATGTCGATGTCGGTGGGAAGGACACGCAGCGGAAGCGAGGATTGGCCCCACACGCTCAGCGCCGGTCGGCGGCGGGAAGTCCAGAGCAGGAGGAGAGTACGGAAGATCAGGTGCATCCCCCTAGGTTACCCGCCGGTAACCCCTAGGGAAGGGCGCTCACGGCCACAACAGGTCGGTTCGCCAGCCCTGCCCGGAGCGCGAATAGAGAAGGCGCGTGTGGCGCCGCTCGAGGTCCGCCTGCCAGAATTCGACGGCGTCGGGAGCCACTGTGAAGATCGACCAGTCGGGTGCCTGCAGCGTGGGCTCGGATTCCAGTCGGCCCAGTTGGCCTTGGACCGCGGCGTCGAGGGCTGCCCTGCTCTCGAGCACGCTGCTTTGGGCGCCGGCCAGGACCAGCGCCCGGGCCACCGGGTGGCGGCGCTGGAAATCCGCATCGTTCTCGGCGGAACCTCCAGTGCTGACTGCGCCGCGGACGCGTACCTGGCGCCCGAGCTCCGGCCAGAAGAAGGTGAGCGCGGCGCTGGGGTTCGCGGCGAGCTGCCGGCCCTTCGGACTGTTGCTGCTCGAGGCGACGGACCAGCCGGACGCGTCGACATCCTTGAGGATGACCACCCGCGCGTCGGGCACCCCGCCGTCCTGTGCGGTTGCCAGGTGAACCGAATGCGGCGCGTGGAATCTCGAGTCGACCGCCAGGGCAAGCCATTCGACGAAGAGGTCGATCGGCGAGGCCGGGGCCTCCCGGGGATCGAAGGAAGGCATGCTCTCGGGAAATACCGGAGCACCGCGGAGGAGTTCCTGCACTGTTCTTGAGTCGCTCACTGCGCCATCCTAACCTCCGGTCCGCCGGCCCGCCCGGGCATTTCCTCAACCTGCCAATGCCGCCGCCGTCGTCATAGGGTCGAATCATGACAGCCGAGGAAGACCGTTTTGCCGGATCCCGGGACCTCACCCGGTGGGCGACCCCCGTGGGCCGCTGGCTGGTGCGGGCGGTCCGGCCGCTGGCCCGCTGGGTGGGTCCGCACTGGGCGATCCTCCTGCTCCTGGCGATCGGCGGCGGCTTGGCCGCGGCGCTGACCACGGCGTCGGCCGAGGTCTACGAATCGGTGGTGGAGTCCGATGGCGTTTCGGCGCTGGACCGGCCGGCCCTGGACGCCGCCCTGTCACTGCGCGAGCCGTGGCTCAACTCCCTTGTCACCGCTTACACGAATATCGGCGGGCCGATCGGCATGCCACTGTTGACCACCGCCGTGATGGTCCTGCTCGCCTCGCTGCGGAAGTCGTGGACACCGGTGATCCTCATTGCTGCGGCCGCCCTCGGATCCCTCCTGATGACCGTTGCGGGCAAGGAGATCGTCGGACGGCTCCGCCCTCCCCTTGAAGCTGCGGTTCCGCCCTACGAAAGTTCGCCGTCGTTCCCCAGCGGGCATTCCCTCAACGCGATCGTGATTGCCGGAATCGTTGCCTATCTCCTTGTGCTTCGTCCGGAGCGGCGCAAACGCACGGCGGCGGTGGTGATCGCCGGTGCCACCCTCTTTGCAGTGACGATGGGGCTGAGCCGGGTCTTCCTCGGGCACCACTGGTTCACCGACGTCCTTGTCGCGTGGACCCTCGGGCTGGCCTGGCTCGCCGTCGTAATCACCGCCCACCGGCTGCTGCTGACCCTGCGGGCACGGCGGGCAACCGCCGCGGACGAGGACTAGGACGGCTCCTGCCCCGAGTGTCAGTAATAGGTCAGGGCAAAATGGCGACCGCGCGCACCGGCGACCCGTCGAGCCCTGCCAGCCGCAGCGGCAGCGCCGAAAACAGCGGGTCTGGCCAGGTCACAGCGTCGAGGTTCGTGAGGTTCTCGACGATCGCGCCTCCGGCTCCGAGGATCACCGCATGGACCGGCAGCTCGAGCGGCGCGCCGGGCTCGGCCGGAAGTGTTCGGTCGGGGTTCAGGGTGTCGACGCCGATGACGCTCACCCCAAGGCCCAGGAGGCGGGAGGCGATGTCGGCGGAAAGCACGGGATGCTCGAGGTACATGGCGGTACCGAAGTGACGGGACCAGCCGGTCGAGAACAGGACGATGGTTCCCGGGCGCACCCCGCGGAGCTGGTCCTCGACGTCGGACCACTCCACGGTGGCGTTCCGCCCCGCCGACTCGGCCCGGACCACGAGGGCCGGGCCGTGGAGCTGCGCGAGCTCCAGCTCGTCAACCGCGGCGCCGCCGGTCACGGTGTGCAGGGGCGCGTCGACATGGGTGCCGCTATGCGTACCGAGATGGAGCTCGGCCACCTGGAACCCGTCCGCGGAAAGCGTTGCCGCGAGCATCGTGTTCACGAAAGGGTCACCCGGGAAAACCTGCATGCCGGCGGTGATGGGCTGGCTCAGGTCCACAACCTTCACGCGGCGCCCTGTCCCGCCTCGGCGAGGTGCTGCTGGCCGTGGCCGGTGCGGGCGATCTTCCGCCTCAACGCTGCCCATCCGACGTAGAGCGCCGCGGAGATGACGAAGGTAGGGATCGTTGCACCGAGCGGACTTGGTGCAACGTAGGTGAGCAGCAGGGACGATGCGGCACCGATCACCCAGACCACCACGGCTGCGGCGTTAACTCCGCCCTGGTACCAGTAGGCGCCTCCCTTGCCCTTGAGGATGTCCCGGGAGTAGAAGCCGCGCTTCACGATGTAGTAGTCAACGAGCATGATGGCGAAGACGGGAATGAACAACGAGCTGATCACAACGAGGAAGCTGGTGAACTGATCGAGCAGGTCAAGCCATGTTGCGCCGAGGATGGAGATGGCGCCCAGGATCAGTGCGGTGGGAAGGAACTTCAGCCGGGTCGACGGGACCATGTTCACCACCGAGGACACCATGCCGTAGACCACCATGGTGTTTGTCGCCATGACGGACAGGAAAATCACGACGGCGAGCGGTGCGCCGAACGCCGCAACGATGACCGTCGGGTCGAACGCCGTTGCTTCCCCGCCGCTCAGGACCACGTACGCGATGGCGGTTGCCCCAAGGCTCATGGCGAGCACCGTCGAGAGGATGTAACCGATTCCCGATCCGATCATGCCGCCGGCCTGCGAGCGTGCAAGCCGGTTGAATTCCGCCGAGAGCACCGTCCAGGAGATGGCTGTGGCAATCACGATGTCGAGCACCACGATTCCCGTCATCCCCAGCGCGGGGTCCGCGGGCAGGGCGGCGAAGTCGGCGGGCGGGTATGAGGTGAATGCGGTGATGAAGACGTAGCCCATGATGCCGAGGATCACGAGCGCGAGCCACGGCTCGACCTTGGCGATGCCCGCATGCCCGAAGATGGCAAGTGCGACGACGAGCAGTTGGCACAGCACGGAGAAGAGCACCGGGCTCGAGAAGCCGGTGGCCTGCTCAACGAGGAAGTTGACAGTGACGCCGGCGAGCATCGCCTGGACCCAGCTCCAGCCCATGAGAATGACGACGTTTGCGGCAACGGGAAGGAACGATCCGCGCAGCCCGAAGGACCCCTTCGTCAAGGACATCGTGGGCAGGCCGGTGCGGGTTCCCATGTTGCCGACGAGCACGAGAACCGCGCCGCCGATGATGGTGCCCAGGACGATAAGGCCCAGCGCTAGCGGCCAGGACACCCCGGGGACGAAAAGGGTTCCGGTCAGCAGCGTCGTCACGACGAGGTTGGCTGCGAGCCAGATCATGCCGATTCTGCCCAGAGGCAGCGTTCCCTTGATCGGGCCGTAGCCTTCGGAATTGTTGTCGAGCTGGGTGGACAGCCGCGACCATGCGCTGCCCCGGGGTTCTGTGTGCTGCGGGAGGGACATGTTTCTGCCTCAGTTCGAAGGGGAAGGCACTGGGGAAAGGTGTTCGTGGATTGCGAGAATGCGCCCGTCGGCGGTCCTGCGGAAAATGATCGTTTCGCGTTCATTCACCGTTTCCTCGGCTCCGCCGGACCGCGTGGTGGTGCGCACATCGTGTGCGAAGACTGCGGTGTCTCCGCTGAGCTGGATGAGCGCATTGCTGCTTTCGCAGGCAACCACCCGCCATCCCGACGCCAGCCAGGACTGCCAGAGCTCCTCGTAGGCCGCCCGGGTGTCGAGGCGGGCGGCCTCGTTGTGGAAGATGAAGCTGGCTTCGGGCGAGAAGGCCCCGAAGTACGCCTTGGTATCGGTGGCGGCGAAGGCGCCGACGAGCGCTGCTGCTGCGCGGTGCACGTCGGCCGGGGTCAGTGGATCCTGCTGCATAAGCGTGGCTCCGGGATTGAGGAGTTGATCTGGGTGCAACTTCTGTTTACAAAAGTGTGAAGTGACGTGTGCAACATTGTCAACGGACTTTTGTATCCCGGACTCTCTGGCGGGTAGGCGAGAATTGGAGGATGAGCTCTTCGCTTGATTCGCTCCTGCCGCGCGAGCGCGCCGATATCGTCCCCGGCGCGGTTCACATCCCGGACTGGCTGACGCTTGACCAGCAGAAGGAACTTGTTGCGGCATGCCGCCGCTGGGCCGCTGGGCCGGTACCCATGCGTGCGGCGCGGATGCCCAACGGGGGCGTGATGTCGGTGCGCACTGTATGCCTGGGCTGGCACTGGCAGCCCTACCGGTACAGCAGGACAGCGGACGACGTCGGCGGCGGACCGGTGGCACCCTTCCCCGACCCTCTGGTGACGCTGGGCAAGAGCGCCGTTGCCGCAGCGTTCGGGCCCGACGCAGCAGCCGGATATGCCCCGGACGCCGCCCTCATCAATTTTTACGACGCCGCGGCCAAGATGGGAATGCATCAGGACAAGGAGGAGTTGTCGCCGGAGGCGGTGGTCTCGATCAGCCTCGGGGATTCCTGCGTTTTCCGTTTCGGCAACGCCGACACCCGGGGCAAACCGTGGCGCGACGTGGTGCTGGAGTCGGGCGACCTTTTCGTTTTCGGCGGCCCTGCCCGCTTTGCCTACCATGGCGTGCTCAAGACCGCGCCCGGGACAGCGGACCCCGCTCTCGGGCTGACGGGCCGGCTGAATATTACGCTGCGGGTCACCGGACTTACCGGCTGACCCAGCACCCTACCCCGAAGCCCTCGCCCCCTGCTGTGCCATGCGCGCGGCGGTCATCAGCTTGAAGCGGCGCCGCTGGCGCGGTGGGAGCAGTGCAAGGTACTGCGGGTTGGCCCGCAGAAAGTCCTGGGACTCGGGGCAGTACGGGGTCACGGCCAGGCGTCGGCGATGCGCATTGAGCAGCACGGACTGCATGAGGAAGGGCTCCAGCCCCATCTTGCGGAACCGCGGATCGACGACCGCATGAAGCAGCAGCACGTCTCCGCCCCGCATCTCGTACTGGACGTATCCCGCCATAATCCCGTTTCGGTAGAGCTCAAACCGGGAAAAAAGGGCGTTGTCGCGGAAGACTTCGCGCACTCCCTCGGGTTCGGTCCTTGGCTCGACGATCGATTCGCGCCGTTCAAGTTCGACGACGAGGGCCTCGTACTGTTCGCGGGTTTCCATGGTTGGGAAGTCACAGTCGAGAAGCTGGTAGGTTCGGTTGCACAAAGTGCGCAGCTGCCTCGTGGGAACGGTTGAAAGATCGGCGGGAAACTCTGCCTCATCGCCCTGCCGGGTCGAAGGCAGTGCGAGCCGGGAAGTCCTCGTCCAGGATCCACTGCTCGAATTTTCACCCGCGAAGGGCTGCTGTGGGTGATCGAGTACTTGCGGGAAATGTTCCATGGGTTTTGCTCCACAATGGTGCGTCCAGGGCCTCCTGCTTGACCGTTCGTGAAGTCTAGTTCACATTCTTCAAAAGGGAAAGGTCAGGGTGCTGAGGATCCCTTCCGTTCTTGTTTGAATGAAACCAGAGTGCTGGAAACAGCCCCAAGGCAATAGAAATGACGCTTTATGGACAGCTCTCTCCCTCCCGCCCTCCGACGCCGTGTGCCCAAGGTTTCCGACCTGACGCCGCTGATCCGGTTCCGCAGACCGGAGTTCGGAGCGCAGGCCCGGCTACGGCGGGCCAACACCATCTGGGACCTGCGCAGCATGGCCCGCCGCCGCACACCCACCGCCCCCTTCGACTACACCGACGGGGCGGCCGAGGGCGAAGTGTCGCTTGCCCGTGCGCGGCAGGCCTTCCGGGACGTTGAGTTCCAGCCGAGCGTTCTCCGCGGAGGAGGAGCGGTGGATGCGCGCACGATGATCCTGGGGGCGGAATCGGCCCAGCCCTTCGGCATAGCGCCGACGGGGTTCACCCGGATGATGCACTCGGAGGGCGAATACGCGGGCGCCCGCGCGGCCGAGGCCGCGGGCATCCCCTACACCCTCTCAACGATGGGCACGGCGTCGATCGAGGACGTCTCAGCGACGGCACCCGGTGGCCGCAACTGGTTTCAGCTGTACCTTCTGACCGACCGCGACCGCTCGATGGAGCTGATTACCAGGGCGGCCGCGGCCGGGAACGACACACTGATGGTCACTGTCGACACTCCCGTCGCCGGTGCCCGCCTGAGAGATGTCCGCAATGGTTTGACCGTCCCTCCAGCACTGACCCTCAAGACGCTGGTTGACGCCTCATACCGCCCGTCCTGGTGGTTCAACTTCCTGACCCATGAGCCGTTGACCTTCGCTTCCCTCTCCCGCTACCCCGGCACGGTGGCCGAGTTGATTAACTCGATTTTCGATCCCACGCTCAGCTACGACGATCTCGACTGGCTGCGCAGTGTCTGGAAGGGGAACCTTGTGGTGAAGGGCATCCAGACCGTCGACGACGCCAAACGCGCGGTGGACCACGGGGCGGACGGCGTCGTCGTCTCCAACCACGGCGGCCGGCAGCTGGACCGCGCCCCGGTGCCCCTCCACCTGCTCCCCGCGGTGGCGGCCGAGCTGAAGGGCAAAACATCGATCCTCTTCGACACAGGAATCATGAGCGGAGGTGACGTCGTGGCCGCCGTGGCGCTCGGAGCCGACTTCACGCTGATCGGCAGGGCATACCTGTACGGGCTGATGGCGGGGGGTCTCGCTGGGGTTCAGCGAAGCCTGGAAATCCTCAGCACGGAGGTGGCCCGGACCATGCAGCTCCTCGGCGTGAACGGAACTGCCGAGCTGAATCCGGATCACGTCCGACTACCGCGTACGCCATTGGATTAGCCGCGATTTTCCAGATCCGCGGTGGTTTGTAAGACCCTGCGGCCGGGGCCGCAGGATCACTCAATCACCGTCCCAGATATCAATCTGATATCGAACCCTTCTTGCGTCGAACTTTGGCGCTAGCATTCAGAAAGCGGCGCGCCGGTATGCGTGTTTTGATTGAGGGTCTGGGGACATCACAATGCAAAAGAAACGGGTGCAGTACCCGCTTAATTACCGGCGCGCCCGGACACTTCTTTTTGCCGTTGGGGCTTTTTGGTTATGGGTCTGGTTTGGAAGCGCAGGGCTCGTCTCGGCCGCCTCCGACACTCCGGCCCACGCGTTCCTCGCGATCTACGCCCTGAGCGCGGCCGTCCTGGTGTCGCTTCCCGCCGCAGCGCTCGCCGCCGCCTGGATGCTGGTCAGCCGGCCGGCCGCTCGGACCGGGAGCGTCCACCAACTCCAGGCGCGCCCGCCCGCCTCCGATGGTGCCGCGCACTGGTGGTACGAGAACAGGGCGTCCTAAAACACCCGCCTGCTGTCCCGGGAGCGCAAACCAAAACGGCGCCCCTAAGTGGAGCGCCGCTGAAAGTGGACTGGTGAACGCGCTGAATCAGCCCTCACACTCGTTGCAGTATTTCTGCCCGTTCTTTTCAAGGGCAATCTGACTGCGGTGGCGCACCAGGAAGCACGAGGCACAGGTGAACTCGTCCTCCTGGGGCGGAATGACCTGAATCAGAAGCTCTTCCCCGGAGAGGTCCGCCCCGGGAAGGTCAATGCCCTCCGCGGTGTCGCCGTCCTCAATGTCCACTGAAGAAGACTGCGCGTTGCTGCCCCGGTTCGCCTGGAGCGCTTCGAGGGACTCGGCTTCCTTGTCCTCGTCATTATTCCGCGGTGCGTCGTAATCCGTTGCCATGCCGGTGCCGTTCTCCTGGGGGTGTTGCGCTAATGAAGCCTGTTGCAGCAACCGAGTCTAACCGTAAATGGTAGGCCCGTTGACACGATGGCGAGGATATGCCGTGACTCTTGTCATATCAGTCAAACCTCCCTCACCCACTCCGGGTGCGCCCTCCAAAAGCCCCTCCGCCAGACCCGGCAGCACGTGCTCACCGGCTCTTCCCGGAAAGGTAACGCTAAGCCCCCCGAAATACCAGATGGGCTAGCATTACGCTATGGCGACGAAGCTTCCGGAACCAGCCCCAAGCTACTGGTTCACAGCGGACGAGCAGCGCGACCGCGGGCTTGATGTTCTACGCGCGCTTCGCGATTACCGATCATCGGAAACGGCGATGCGTCGACGCACGCGGGACGCCATGGGAATGAACGAAACCGACCTGCTCGCCGTCCGCTTCCTCCTTCAGGCCGATCAGGCCGGCCGAGCGATCGGGCCCAAGGAACTAGGGGCAAGGCTCGGAATATCGTCGGCCTCGACGACAACTCTCATCGACCGGCTCGTCAAGAGCGGTCACGCCCGGCGCGAGGACCACCCCAGCGACCGCCGCGCCCTCGTGATCAGGCCGACCGCAACCTCGGATCACGAGGTAAGGGCCACCCTCGGGGGGATGCACGCCCGGATGATGGCGGTCGCGGCCTCCCTCAGTGATGAGGAAGCCGAAGTAGTGGTTCGGTTCCTGACGAGGATGCGTTCGGTCCTCGACGAACCGGATACCGTCCGCTCATAGGCGCCCTGCGGAGGGTCGACGTCCACGTGCTCAATCCCAGCTGGCACGGTGCCGCTGGGACTGCCGGAACCCTCTGCCATGATTAAGTTCTGCGTGATTGCAAAGAGATCCCGCCGTCTCAGCGGCGGGCCCGCCGGCGCGTTGCCGGTACAAGACAGGGGGAGCCATGGAAGACGAGTCGCCACCCGTCACGGACGTCGCGGGAACCTTCACCCCCTGGCCGCGTCCGGTTCCGGCGCCCGTGCTGGGTACGGCGAAGAAGGCGCTTTTGATCCTCATGGCCGTAACCGTTGTGCACCAGTTCATGCCCGCCGGAGACGCCGGCTCTATTGCCAGTGAGCTCTTTACCATCGCCCTTCTCATGTCCTGGCTCTCACCTGCCAAGAGGGTGCTCGCCCGCGTCTCCGCACGGCGCGGACCACGCGGCTAGGAGCACCGCCCGGCACAGGCTTGGAGAGGATCGGGCGCACGGCGCTGGTTGACCGGCCAGAGTTCAGCCAATACTGGTAAAGCGGGATAAAAGCAAGCACTGGCGGGCAGTCGAATAAAGCAACGCCACTGGTTACGGTGACAGTGCAGGGGCAACCGTCCTGCAGACTCGGAGAATGTGGTGGGCGGCACGGAAAACTGGATGAAGCGCGGTGCAATGGTTCTGGCTCTTTGCGCTGCCCTCCTCACAACGGGTCCTGCGGCAACCGCCACCAGCCTGGTCACTCCGTCGCAGACAACGGACCCGGCGCCGCCGCCGCAGCCAGGCTTCGAAACGCCCGTCCCTCCGTTTGAGCCCCTCCCCACGGTTCCGCCGGGCGAGCCCACCCCTTTCCCGGAACTGCCGGAGGTTCCCACACCTGCACCCGAGCTCCCCGTCCCGACCCCGGAGGCCCCCACTCCAGCCCCGGAGGCGCCAACCTCACCGCCGATGGCCCCAGCCCCGGCCCCGGCACCGGTGGCCCCTGCGCCTGCCCCTGCCCCTGTAGTGCCGGCGCCTGCACCGTTAGCTCCGCAGGAGGCCGCCCCGCCTGCAATCATCCCGAATCAGCCGGCGCCAGCGCCTACGCGCGCGCAGGAGAAGCCGCGGCCCCGCTACACCCTCGCGCCGTCGCCTGAACCGGAGCCGACCCCCACGGCAAGGGCTCCCCGCGCGGAACCGTCGGATGAAGCATCAGCGGAGCCGGTGGTGGTCAGTGGCCCGGAAGCACCACGCCCCAACTTCGACCGGATGGCAGGTGTCGGCGCGACGCTGATCCTTGCAATCGGCGCCCTTGCCGGCTTCATCGCCTACTGGAGGCAGCCCGAACCGGAAACCGACTAGCCACCCCGCCCACTGAACTCACGGGGCCGGCAGCGCTTGGGATGCCGCGATCCGCCCTATCCTTGGGGACGACCACTTCCGACGACGGCTGAGGGTCGCTCAACCCAGGGAGGTAGCCGTGAGGGTGGGACCGGACCCGCCTGCCGGATCACCGGCCGCGCCGGTGGCCCCACGTGACGGCATGGCCCCGTCGACGCGGGTACCTTGACCGCCTCGGCACTCAGCACTAGGTTATCGAATATCGTTAACTAACTAGGAGCGGACATGGCCTCTGCCGGGCGGAAATCCACCGTAATCCCACGCCGCAAGCCAGCGCAGATCGTTTCGCGGCGCGACGCCGTCTTCTACATGGTGCTTGCCGTTCTTGCGGGAGCGCTCAATACGGTGTTCATCAGCTCAACCATCCGCACCCTTCTCACCGGCCCGGTCACCTTGGATCTCCCGCTGGAAAACGTTTCACCACCCCGGGTCGACGGCAGTGCCGAAGCGGTTCTTGGCGCGCGCTACAGCACCGCCGAGGTCGCCTTCGCAGGTCTTCCGTCCTACGAGGCGGGCCTGCTGGCCTCATCCGCGGCGCTGAGCGGAGTCATCGTGCTGGCCATCTCGGTCCTGGTTTTCGTGTTGTGCCGCCGGCTGCGGGCGGAGCGGCCGTACACCGAGGGATCGGCGCGGGCCGTCGGCATCACCGGGATCATTGTGGCCACCGCCGGCACCTTCGAGCAGGTCCTGGATGCCGCGGGACGGAGCCGCCTCGTTGAGTATTCCGGGCTTTTCCCAGCCAACACTGGATCCGGCTACTTTGTCCTGGATCTCAATCCGGCACCTTTGGTCATCGGGGTGGTTATGTCGCTCTTCGCCGCCATCACCCAGCGTGGGCGCCGCCTTCAGGACGACGTGGACGGCCTCGTCTGATGCCTGCCGACGAGGCCAGGATTCACTGTCGTCTCGACGAACTGCTCGATGAGCGAAACATGACCCTGACCGAACTCAGCGGGCGCGTGGGGATCAGCCTGGTGAACCTTTCGGTGCTCAAGAACGACAGGGCGAAGGCCATTCGGTTTTCAACGCTGTCCGCGGTCTGCGAGGCCTTGCAATGTCAGGTGGGTGACCTCCTGGTCCTCGCCCCTTCATCTTCCTGAGCGGGAATCAGCCCGGGAGCACCTCATCCGCGGCACGGTTGGTCCGCTTGTAATAGGCACGTGCAGCGCGGACGCGCGTCCCGCAGGCGGGCGTACACCACTCCCGGCGGGGGTGGTCCTTGAGGAAGAACAAGTAGCATCCCGGCGCCTGGCAGTCCCGGAGCAGGGCACTCCGCTCGCCGGAAAACAGGTCGACGGCGTCGCGCGCGAGCGCCGAAAGGGCGGCCTTCGGCGCCTCGCCTTCCGCACGGGCCGACTTCTTCAGTGTTCCGTCCGGCGCCATGGCGAGGACCGGGGAGGCCGGCGCCAGTGCGGCGGCGCGGTTCAAGACGTGGACCGGCTCCTCGGCCGGGCTTTGGCCCTTGGTGAGGTCCTCGGCGATATCTCGGATAGCGGAGCGCAGCTCGAGGTACTGGTTGAGGTCGCCCTCCCCCGCCGCGGCGAGCTCCTCGTACGCGAGCTCGACTCCATTGAGCCGCGGCGCTACGACGGCGGTCCAGGCGCCAACGTCCTGCGGTGAGGCAAGTCCTTCCCGGAGCTTCCCCCGCACCGCGTAGTAGGTATTTGCGAGGTCAAGTGCGGGGGAGTCCCCAATGACCGGGGCTCCACCCTCATACTTCAGGGCCATGTTCTCATGATAACAGCAAGTTGCATGCGTGAGAATACTGTGCTCTACTTGATCTCACGGTTGCAATACCGAATAAACGTTAGATACGAGGAGAAAATCATGACCCGCATGCCAATGATCCAGCTTGAAGAGGCCACCGGAGTTCAGGAAACCCTGCTGTCGCAGGTCAAGAAGGGCATGGGCGTTGTGCCGAACATGACCAAGGCAATGGCGAACAGCCCGGCCGCCCTTAAGGGCTACCTTCAGCTCTCCGGCGCCCTCGCCGGCGGAGCCCTCGGCGCCAACACGCGGGAGCGTCTCGCCCTGGCCCTGGCCCAGGCCAACGAGTGCGACTACTGCCTCTCGGCCCACACCATGATGGGACCCAGCGCCGGCCTGAGTGCCGAGGATATCCGCGACGCCCGCAAGGCCTCCGCTTCGGACGCCAAGACCGACGCCATCTTGAAGTTTGCCCTCGCCGCCGTCGATAACCGCGGTGGGGCCACAACCGAGCAGGTCAATGACCTCCGCGCCGCCGGCGTGACCGATGAGGAGATTGGCGAGATTGTCGCGGTCATCGCACTGAACACGATGACCAACTTCTTCAACAGGATCGCGGACACCGACATCGAGTTCCCCGTCGTTCGCGCCTCGGAGCTCTAGGAACACCAGCGGCGATCCATCAACGTCGCCGACGCGCAAAGTACTGCGTAAAGGAGGTGGCCGGCAACCCGGCCTCCTCCTTCGCTGTTCAACTCCCCGGTGCCGCCGTCGTGCTGAAGCCGAAACCGAACCAGCCGCGGGCGAAGCGTAACAATCCCACCTTGTCTTCGGGGCGCTGAATTCCGGTGCGATAGTCGGCTACGGTTTGAGGGGGTCGCCATCAAACTTCCGCCGCGCCTTGGGCGGAGCCACGCTGGAATGAGCAGACCCTTGAGGGGCGGGCCATGGACCTCGATCTGAGGAAGCTGCGGTACTTCGTCGCCGTTGCCGAGCACGCAGGATTCCGGCGTGCGGCCGACGCCCTCCACGTTGCGCAGCCGGCCCTCACACGCCAGATCCGGTCGCTGGAGCGTGAGTTCGACGTTCAACTCTTCACCCGCACGGCGCACGGAAGCGCACTCACCCCCGCCGGCATCCAGCTCCTCGATGAGGCCAAGCCCCTGCTTGCCGCCGCCGCGGCCATCAAAGGCAGGGTCAGCCGAGCCGGCGCTGGCCCCAGGCTGACCATTGGATTCGCCCCCGGCATCCGCATCGCCCCGGTGATCAAGGCGTACGGCCGCCTGCACCCCGACGTCGCCATCGAATTCCTCAGCACCCCCGCCGACGACCAGACGCGCCTGATCCTGGAGGAACGCGTTGACGCCTGCTTTCTGCGGCTGCCGATAGCCCGGGATGGGCTGACGCTGCTTCCCCTCTTCGAGGAGCGCCACGTCGTCGCGCTTCCCGCCGGCCACCCGCTGACCCGCCGACATCGTGTGACAGTGCGGGATCTCATCGGACTTACGCTGCTGCAGGACCCCGACGGCGTGCCCGAGCTCCGTGCCATCAGTCCCGTCCCCCTCAGCCGCCGCGAACCCTCCCCGGACACCAGGGCCATTCCGGGCGTGGGAGTTGAAGACCAGCTCGAACACGTAGCGGCCGATCGCGGCGTCGTCGTCCTTCCGCAGTCGATAGCTGCGCTCTACTCCCGGCCGGGGGTCGTGTACCGCGCTGTCGACGGGCTTGCTTCGAGCTCGGTGGTGCTCGCGTGGGGCGCGGCCGGGGATACCGCGGAGGTGCGTCAGCTGACCGAGCTTGCGGTGGCGATGATGCGCCCGCACGAGGTCCATCGGGCGGTTTCCGGTTCGTCTTCATCGGCCCGGAACGCCCACGCGCGCTCTGCGTAACCGCCGTCCGGAGGCGGAGTGCATCGCCCTGGAACCCCGCCTCGGTGATGCCCCAGCGGCATAGCCTGCTCCCGAAACGGGTATTAGACGCGGCGCCGCCGCGGACCGAGGATGGGAGGGCAACGGGCCCGGCCTCGATACCGGGGCTGCCTGTCTCCACCTCATTGCATCGTTTAAGGAGCCGCAATGCAGTTCAGTGCCTCTGATACGGCAGTCCTTGTAACCGACCCTCAGAATGACGTCTTGCGTGAAGGCGGCGTCGCATGGGAGCTGATCAAGGACAGCCTCAAAGCCAACAACACAGTCGAGAACCTCGAAAACCTCCTGGGGACGGCGAAGGAGCGGGGCTACCTCCGGGTGATCTCCCCCCACTACTACTATCCGACCGACAAGAAGTGGGAGTTCGGCGGCCCGATCGAAACGATGATGCACGAGAGCAACATGTTCGCCAGGGTCGGCCCGCTCACCACTGAGGCGTTCGCCGGCTCGGGTGCGGACTGGCTGGAGTCACTGGCGCCGATCATCAACGACGGCGAGACGATCATCTGCAACCCCCACAAGGTCTTCGGTCCCGGAACCAATGATGTAGTCGTCCAACTTCGCAAACGCGGCATCAAGAAGGTGATTCTTGGCGGGATGCTCGGGAACCTCTGCATGGAATCACACCTCAGGGAACTGCTCGAAAGCGGCTTTGAGGTTGCTGCAGCCACCGACGCGACGGCATCCCCGGTCCATCCCGAACTGGGTGATGGCAACCTGTCGGCCCAAATCAGCTTCCGGTTCCTCGCAAATGCAGCACTATCGACGAAGGAGGCAGTTGCCGCAATGCAGGGCTGAGCGGCCAGCCGGATGTGCGGAGCAGGGGCAGCCCCTACGTATCTGCCCCTGCCCCGCTCGCGTCACTTAAGGGGCGTATTCGATTCATGGTTTCGCCGTTTTGGGTACCGCTGTCATGGGGCGTGCAGTTCTCACATGTAATCTGGTGGGCGACCGATACAAAGGAGATCCCCCACATCATGGCAACTGACTACGACGAGCCACGCGTCAAACCCGAGGACCAGCCGGCGAACGAATCGCTTGAGGCAATCCAGGCCCAGCGCAGCGCCACCACCCAGACGGCAGTCATCGACCTCGAAGAAGCTGAAAGCGCCGACGGTTTCGAGCTCCCCGGCGCGGTGCTCGTCAATGATGAACTGCTGATTGAGGTGGTGCCGGTCCAGGAGGACGAATTCACCTGCATGTCCTGCTTCCTGGTCCACCACCGCAGCCAGCTCGCCCGCGAGAAGAACGGCGATAGGTACTGCCGCGAGTGTGAAGGCTAGCCCTCGCGTTCCGGAGTGAGCATGCCGCAGCAACTACTGGCTGTAGCCCAAATGGGCTACAGCGGGGAGCGGCCGCGCATCTCGTTGTTCAGCCGCTGGGCGAGAGGGTCATACGGGACGCTGTTGGCGTCGTAACCGTCGAGCCAGATCAGCCCGCGGCCGTCCTCATTGTTTTGGACAAGGGTGATCGCGTACCATCGCCCGGCCGCGTTCTCCTCTGCCCATTGCTTCGCTTCGGACAGGATCGCACCGGAGATGTCGAATAGTTCGCTGTTGCTGCCGAACCCAGGGCCGACCCTGTCGAAAAAGTAAACGCAGTAGGAGTTGCGGTGCTCTTCCCACCTGCCGTCACCCTCGTATGCCGGAACAACTTCCATCCCCGCACCATACTCCTTCCGGGCGTGCCGCGCCGGTCCGTTCTGCTTGCGGCAGCGCCTTCTCTCGGTGGATGGACGACGCCGGGGCATCTGGCGCGGAGCCTACCGCCCTGATGGTTCAGGGGATGGCGCCGGGATCGGTTCTTGATCGAATCGTCACCGTTCAAGCGCCTAGGTCCTCCCCGCCGACTCCACGCGCCGGTTGAGCGGCACGATGTCCGACTCCGGCGGTGATATGGGCCGCCTCGATATGAGCCGCCTAAACGTCGCAGGGCGCGGGTACAGTAGCCGCATCCGCCCATCGATCGCTTGGAACGGGGAATCTCATGGCAACTTTCGCGCTCATCCACGGCGGCGGTTCCACTGCGTGGGACTGGCACCTCGTTGCCCAGCTCCTCGAGGGCGCGGGGCACGACGTCGTTGCCGTCGACCTTCCGATCGAGGACGACAACGCGGGCCTCGAGCAGTATGTCGCCACCATCGGGGCCGCTGTGGGCGCGGCACCGCACGTCATCGTCGTCGGACATTCCCTCGGCGGGTTCATCGCTCCCCTGGCCTGTGAGCAGCTCGACGCCGAAGGCCTCGTTTACCTCGCGGGGATGATTCCGTTGCCCGGTGAGAGCTTCGCCGACTGGTGGACGAACACCGGCCACGACCGCGAGACCATCGACGACGATCCTGACGTCGTCTACTTCAACGGTGTCCCTGACGCTCTTGCCCGCGAAGCGCAGGCGCGGGAACGGGATCAGCGCGGCGATTGGATGTCCCGGCCATGGCCGGCGGATCGGCACCCCGCAGTACCTACTCGGGCGATCCTGTGCTTGGAGGACCACCTCTTCCCGCCGCCTTTCATGAGGCGCCAGGTGCGCGAACGGCTGGGGATCGAGCCGGTTGAGATCGGCGGCGGGCACTATGCCACCCTCAGCCAACCGAATGCTGTTGCCGCTGCGTTGGTCGACTTCGCTGGGCAGTTGGCGGCAGCATCGTAGGAGAATATCCCCTGGCGCCGTTCTGTCCGGGCCCAGGTGAGCGACCACGGGCGGGATGCCCGACATGCCCTGCGGCCGGCTACCGCTTGACGTCGCTCCAAAAGCCCTGGCTGCGGTGCGCGGCTTCGAGGACCGCTCCGGCGTCCAGGGTGAGCGTCGACTCCGGAATCCCCAGTACTGGCCCTTCGACGGCGAGGATGAGTTCTCCGGCCGGCGGCAGCGGGTACAGCCACAGATCTATTGACCCGGTGATGGTGCTCTCGGTGGCCCCTGACTCCGCCTGCATCATCAGCACGGGCCCCCTGACGGGTTCCTGTCCGGCCCAGGGGACCGCATCCGTGGCGGACTTCCGTCCGCTGGCGTCCCGGATCCCGAAGCGCAGCGTCTGTCCGCTCCGTCGGTCCTGCCCCATCCAGCGGTCCAGCAGGGCGTTCCATTCGGCGTCGGATCGGGCGCCTCGGCGAAGCATCCAGCGAACCCGGATCGAGCACCCTGACGAGTAGGCCTCGAGGTGGGACACGCCCACGGATACGTCATCACCGCGCCATAGGAACCTGCCCTCGGGAAGGACGGCAGGCAGTTCATCGGAGGGTGGCCGCACCCAGTCCAGGTTCCGTTCGGCATGCCATGGCGGAGGCGGCGGGGGCTGCACGTCATCGAAGAAGCTCATCGCCCCAGTCTCACAGCGTTGTCAATGGGGTTCCCGCTTGCGCCTCCGAGGCCTTCAAGTCCGATTCGGCCACGTGGACTTGCTGTCCCCCGAGGAGCGCCGTGCGTTCTTCCTCGCCTCCCATTCTGCCTGGCGAGCATCCTGCCACTGATCGAACGTCATGGCAGGGGTGCCGGCGGGCAGATCTTCAAGGTACTTGTCGTACAGGTAGTTACTGCCGGAGACCGGCCCGAGCAAATCCTCGGTCAGGTCCTTGAGGGTGCTTGGGGTGATCGGCTCCGGGCCGGCGGCGTGGCGCAGACCTTGAGGAACTACCTCGAAAGCCATCGCGCAGCGGACGGGGAAAGCGCGCATCTCGCGTCAAGGTCCGCGGTAACAGTGGAGCTTAGGGGAATCGAACCCCTGACCTTTTCATTGCGAACGAAACGCTCTACCAACTGAGCTAAAGCCCCTGATACCGAACACTGTAGCGAACGGGGGCCAGCACCTGCCACTCCAGCTCCCCGGCCTGCTGGAGATCTGCCCCACAACGATCCGTCGGCGGGCAGGAGTAATCTTCTTCTCATGCCCGGCACACCACCTGCACCACCTGCGCCCGCTCTCCCCTCCGAAGATATCCGCCCCTGGCCGGCCCTGTGGTCCCTTGTGATCGGCTTCTTCATGATCCTCGTCGACTCGACGATCGTCTCCGTGGCCACCCCTGCCATCATGGACGGGCTGAACGCCGACATCGACAGCGTCATCTGGGTTACCAGCGCCTACCTGCTCGCGTTCGCGGTGCCCCTCCTTATCACCGGCCGGCTCGGCGACCGGTTCGGCCCCCGCAGAATCTACCTCCTTGGCCTTGTGGTGTTCACGCTCTCAAGTGCCTGGTGCGGATTCGCCGATTCGGTCGGCTCCCTCATCCTTGCGCGGGTTCTCCAAGGTCTCGGCGCGGCCCTCATGACCCCCCAGACAATGGCCGTCATCACCAGGATTTTCCCGCCCGAGCGGCGCGGCTCAGCTATGGGCCTGTGGGGCTCGGTCGCAGGCTTCGCAACCCTCGTCGGACCGATCATGGGCGGCCTGCTCGTCGATTCGCTGGGCTGGGAGTGGATCTTCTTCGTTAACGTTCCGGTGGGAGTGCTCGGGTTCGTGCTTGCCTACCGGCTGGTACCCCGCCTTGGCACAACCGCCCGCCGCTTCGACCTACCAGGGGTGTTCCTCAGCGCAACCGGCATGTTCTGTCTGGTCTTCGGCATCCAGGAGGGCGAAACCTACCGCTGGGGAACCATCGCCGGACCGGTGTCCGTGTGGTCGCTCATCATCACCGGGCTGCTGCTTCTGACTGCATTTGTCCTGTGGCAGCGCTTCAACCGGGGCGAGCCACTGATTCCGCTCAAGCTGTTCCGGGACCGCAACTTCTCCCTCGCCAACACGTCGATTTCGGCGATGGGCTTCTCGATCACCACCATGGCGCTGCCGCTGATGCTCTACGCCCAGAATGTGCGCGGACTCAGCCCCACACAGGCGGCCCTGCTCCTGACGCCCATGGCGGTAATTTCCGGCGTCCTCGCCCCATTCGTTGGAAAGCTCGTCCAGCGGGGCAACCCCAAGTACATGGCCGTCTTCGGATTCGCCGGCATGTCGGTGTCACTGTTCTGGCTGGGGTCCCTCCTGTCCCCGGATGTTCCGCTCTGGCAGATTCTGCTGCCCGTCGCGCTGCTCGGGCTCTCCAGCTCGGGCATCTGGGCTCCGGTGTCGCTCACGGCAACCCGAAACCTCGCACCGTCCCTCGCCGGGGCGGGATCCGGGGTGTACAACACCACCCGCCAGGTGGGTGCGGTGCTCGGCAGCTCAGCGATCGCGGCGATGATGCAGTCACGCCTCACCGCGAATCTCGGCGCCGCCGGCGGCTCTTCCGGTGCCGGCGGTGCACTCCCCGAATCGGCACAGGCAGGGTACTCACTGGCGATGGGGCAGGCGCTGTACCTGCCTGCGGCCGTGATCATCATCGGCGTGGGCGCGGCGCTGTTCTTCGCCAAGCCCCAGCCCAACAACACGTGGGCGGGGGACGCCGCCGCACGAGGGGTCGCCTCCCCCAAAACCCTCCACCCCTAGGGTGGTTGCCTCCATCAACCACCGGTAGGCTTTCGCCATGGCTGATGAAACCGTTGACCCGAACAGCACCGACGCCCCTGCAGAGGTGAAGGAGGTGACCGACGACTTCGTAACGCGCACCCACACCACCCCGGCCGGCCTCGAATACACCACCACCACCGGACGCCTCGTGCTGCGCCGGGAGGAGATCAAGGACGGCAAAGCCACCGGCTTCAAGCCCAAGGCCGAAATTTTCATCGTCGCCTACACCCGCACCGGCCAGCACTCCGGGCGGCCCGTCACCTTCGCCTTCAACGGCGGGCCAGGATCCTCTTCGGTCTGGCTGCACCTCGGGCTGCTCGGCCCGCGGCGGGTCGACTCCGGCGACGTCGGCAGCATGACCCCGCCGCCCTTTGGGCTTGTGGACAATCCCGAAACGCTGCTGGAGCACAGCGACCTCGTCATGATCGACCCGGTCAACACCGGATTCTCCCGCGTCGTCGAAGGCGAGAAGTCGGACGAATTCCACGCCTTCATCGAGGACCGGGACCTCGTTGCCGAAGTGATCCGGCTGTGGACCACCCGCAACAACCGCTGGCTCTCGCCCAAGTACCTGGTCGGGGAGTCCTACGGCACGCTGCGGGCGGTCGCCGTCGCCGGCCGCCTGTTCGACGCCTATGGCATGGCCGTCAACGGGCTCGGGCTCATCTCAACAGTCCTGAACCTGTCAACCCTCCGCTTCCTCCCCGGCAGCGACCTCCCCTACGCGCTCCACCTCCCGACCTATGCAGCGATCGCCCACTACCATGGCCGCCACCCCGGACGGGAGCTCTCGGACGTAGTGCGCGAGACCGAGGAATTCGCGGGGGGCGCGTACGGGCATGCGCTCACCCAGGGCAACCGCCTCACCGCCGATGAGTACGACGCCGTCGTCGCGCGGCTGGGCGCGCTGACCACACTGGATGAGGGGTTCATCCGCCGCACCAACCTGCGCTGGGGCTACCACGAGTTCGCCGCCGAGCTGCTCCGCGCGGAGGGGCTCGCAGTTGGAAGGATCGACGGGCGGTTCACGGCACGCCCGGAGAACCTGCAGGCGTCGGATTCCTGGGACGACCCAAGCATGCGGGCAATCACCGGACCGTACGCCGCCGCAATGAACCACTATGTCCGGGCCGAACTCGGCTATGAGAACGACCTCCCCTACGAAATCCTCACCGCCCGGGTGCAGCCATGGAGCTACCGGACGTTCGAAGGCGCTCCCGTCGACGTCGCGGGTGTGCTTGAGCGGCTCCTGGTCCACAACCCGGGCCTGCGCGTCCACGTGGACTACGGGTACTACGACGGCGCGACCCCGCACTTCGCGGCGGAGTATGTGTGGGCGCATATGTCCCTTGACGAGCAGATGAAGGCGCGCTTTTCGCACCACTTCCACGAGGCCGGACACATGATGTACCTGAACCCGGAGGCGCGGCACGCACAACTTGAGTCCCTGCGCCGATTCGTGGCCGCACCGCTTAACAACGGAGATAGTAAGTAGTATTAGTAATACCGCCGCGGAGCCGCGGCCGTCGTCGAAAGGAACGTCGTGCTTAAAAGAATCCTCTGGGCACTGGTGCCCGTCATCGCCTCCAAACTGCTGCAGAAGCGGCGCCACGGAGGCACCATCAACCGCGCCGACAAGACCCGCTACCGGAGGAACTTCGGCCGGTAGGCCGAGAGCCGCGGCGGGCACTGCGGGGGGTTAATTTGGGGAGAAGTGAACCCAGGCTCCGATGATGAAGGTGCTGCCCGCCGCGAAGGCGAGGCCCAACTCGGCCAGGATCCCGAGCCCCGTGGCTTTGAGCGCCTGGGCGCTTGAGGCGAGCGCCGGCCTGACACTGCGCTGGCGCAGGTATTCGCTCGCGAACAGGCCCGCCGCGAAACCGATGAACAAGCCGACCACCGGGATGACGAACATCCCCACCACGCCGGCCAGCAGCCCGATCGTCACCGAGCGTCCCGGGATACGCTGGCGTTTGAGTGTCCGCCCGGTCAGGACCAGGCCGGCGAGCAGGCCCGCGACGGCGAACAGCGAGCCGACCGCGAAGACCACCCATCCCACTGGATTGTTCAGGGTGACAGCCCACAACAGCAGCGATCCGATGATGAGGATGCTGCCCGGCAGGACCGGGAATACGACCCCGGCAATTCCCACCGCAATCAGCAGCCCGGTCAGCACTGTCACGATCGCCTGATACTCCATGAAGCAAGTCTCGCACCTGCCGGCGGCCGCGTTGACATGGAGTTCCCCCCTCCGGCCTGCAATACTAAGGGAACTTAGTTAAAAGCGAGCCCTGCAACCAGGAGGACCAATGAGTACGCCAGTAACAGGGAACGGTGACGAGGGCGCCCAGCGTCCCCGCGGCGGGCAGAACCCCCACCGTGACGCGGGCGACGCGAACGCGGCCGGCGCAAGCAGCATCGGGGAAGCCCCGGCTCCCAGCGATGAGGACACCGCTACGCGCGAGCACACCCGCGCAGTGCCCGTGACCCACACCAGCGATTCACGGAACCACCGGCTCGACCCGGACGACGACGGCCACCGCGACCGCAACGACCGCCCCGCCGTCGACGGCGACGCCGTTCCAGCGGCAGCGGACCGCCGGGCCCTGCACCAGCGGGAGAAGGAAGAGTTCGGCGGAATGAAGTTCGGATCGGCGTTCTTCGGCTGGCTTACCGCAACGGGGATGGCCGTTCTGCTGACCGCACTCCTCGCCGCGGCCGGGGCCGCCTTCGGTCTTTCGACGAACACCAACCTGAACGAGGCGGCCGACCAGGCATCCAACAACGCCCAGACGGTCGGGCTCACCTCGGCCATCGTGCTGCTTGTCCTGCTGCTGATCTCCTACTTCGCCGGCGGCTATGTGGCAGGCCGCATGGCCCGGTTCGACGGCGCGAAGCAGGGCCTTGCCGTTTGGCTCTGGGCCGTGATCATTGCCGTGGTGGTGGCGATCCTCGGTTTGATTGCCGGAAGCCAGTTCGACATCCTTGCAAACCTGAACAGCTTCCCCCGGCTGCCGATCAATGAGGGCGACCTGACCACAAGCGGAATCATCGCCGTCGTTGTCGCTGCCCTTGCCGCCCTCATCGGGGCGGTGCTCGGAGGCCTGACCGGCATGCGCTACCACCGCCGCATCGACCGCGCGGACTTCGACGAGCATTCACGCCGCTGAGTCCACACCCGCGCAGCAACCGGCCCCGGTTCCCACGATCGTCTCGTGGAAACCGGGGCCGGTTCATTTTGGCGGTGCCGCGCGGCGACCGGCTAGGGCGAGGGCATTCCGCCGTTCACGTTGAGTGTCTCCCCGAGCACGTAGCTCGACTCGGATGAGGCAAGGAACACGTAGGCTGGCGCAAGCTCGGTTGGCTGTCCCGCCCTGCCCAACGGGGTGCTTTTCCCGAACTCGGGCAGGGCTTCCTTCGGCTGACCATCGGAGACCTGCAGCGGCGTCCAGATGGGCCCGGGCGCCACAGCGTTCACGCGGATGCCTTTCGGCGCCAACTGCTGTGCCAGGCCCTTGGTGAAGTTATTGATCGCGGCTTTCGTGCTGGCGTAATCAAGCAGGGTCGGCGACGGCTCGTAGGCCTGGATCGACGTCGAATTGATGATCGAGGAGCCCGCCGGCAGGACTTTCAGCGCCTCGCGCGTCACCCTGAAGAACGAGAGGATGTTCGTTTGATAGGTGTGCTCGAGCTGCACATCGGTGAGTTCCTCGAGTGATTCCACCGCAATCTGCTTGGCCGCATTGTTGACGAGGATGTCCAGGCCGCCCAGGCCGGCAGCGGCTTCCTGCACCACGGACTTGCAGTATTCGGGGTCCTTAAGGTCGCCCGGGAGCAGCACGCCCTTGCGCCCGCTGTCCACGATCAACTTCAGGACTGTCTCAGCGTCGGCCTGCTCCTCGGGGAGATAGCTGAGGGCGACGTCGGCGCCTTCCCTGGCGAAGGCGATGGCAACGGCGGCTCCGATGCCCGAGTCGGCTCCGGTAACCAGGGCCTTGCGGCCCTCAAGGCGCCCCGTGCCGCGGTAGGAGGTCTCGCCGCGGTCGGCGTGCGGGGCCAGGTCGCGGTCAAGGCCGGGCTCGGGCTGGTCCTGCTTCGGTGGTGAAATGCTCTCGAAGCGGGTGACTGGATTCTGGAACGTGTATTGGTCGGTTGCCGATGGCGAATTTTCGGGGCTCATGCAGTCCTCCCTTGCCGGATGTCCCCGGGGCCGGAAGGCCCCGGGCCAGGCCGTCCACGTGGAAACTAAGCCTACTTATCATCCTATGCGGCCCTTTTGATCCGAAGCAAGGGCGCCTAGAAGACGGCAGAGAAGAAACCCGCTCCGACGCTCAGAATGAGCGATATTACGAGGACCCAGACGATGGGAGTGCGGTATTTGGCAATGAATCGCATGATGAACCCATTCTAGGGGCGTCCGGCCGAACGCCGGTGCGTGGGCCGGCGCTAATCGGGGACACACCCAGTCTTTACACAGGAATCTCCCGTAGAGTTGAGAGCATCCGTGGGGTTTTCCCCCAGTTCGAGGCTGGGAAGCCGACCCCAACACCAGGGATACTGATGAGCGTTACCACCCCAGCTCGAAAAGTCCGGATTTCAAAACCGAACGACGTTGTCGCCTCCTACTCGGTCCTGCTCAAGCAGGTTCGAAAAGAGGGGCTCCTGAACCGCCGCCGCCGTTTCTATGTTGCGGTATTCGTTCTGCTGAGCCTTGCAATGGGTGCCGCGTGGACAGGTTTCGCGCTGCTGGGCGATACGTGGTT
>NZ_JBZCNJ010000010.1:0-132579 GCF_058269255.1 Arthrobacter sp. TJ-217 | reverse complement strand
CCAGTAGGTCAGGGCGACGGTGGCGCCCCGGGCGGCCAGGGAGCGGGCGATGCCGGCTCCGATGCCGCGGGAGCCGCCGGTGACGAGGGCGGTCTTGCCGGAGAGGCTGGTGTTCTCGGACATGGAGTTCCTTGCGTTGAAGAATATTTTGTACGACTTAGACAAGAACCAGGGGCTTCCAAATATTCCCCGCTTCTGCGGCATTCCGTCGCTTCCATTCCTGGGAGGAGCCGCATCCGGGGGCACGTCACATTTGTGCCGATTCAGTCCGCCTTGTGTCGAGGCAGTGGCTTCTTTGCCACCATTGCCTCACCGGGCGTGCCGGAGTGATCGAGCTTGGCCGGCTGAACCGGATACCGGGAACCACCTGTGGGCAACGATGAAAGGCGCAATGATGAGCTTTGTCACCAGCAAAGACGGGACCGAAATCTTCTACAAGGACTGGGGGACGGGCAGGCCGGTCGTCATGGCCCACGGCTGGCCGCTGAACTCTGATAGCTGGGAGTCCCAGCAGCTGTTCCTTGCCAGCAACGGCTACCGGGCGATCGCCCACGATCGGCGCGGCCACGGAAAGTCGACCCAGACATGGGGCGGCAACGAAATGGACACCTACGCCGACGACCTCGCCGCATTGATGGACTCCCTGGACCTGACGAACGTCACCCTGATGGGCTTCTCGACCGGGGGAGGGGAGATCACGCGGTACATTGGCAGGCACGGCACATCCCGTCTCGCCCAGGCCGTGCTCATCTCCGCGGTTCCGCCCCTCATGCTCAAGACGGATGACAACCCCGGTGGTGTTCCCATCGAGACATTCGACGGGCTGCGGGAGAGCTCGCTCGCCGACAGGGCACAGCTCTACAAGGATCTGGCCGCCGGGCCGTTCTTTGGCAACAACAGGGTTCCCGGGGCGGCCAGCGAGGGTGTGCAGACGTCCTTCCTGAACCAGGGCCTTGCCTCGGGACACCGGAATGCCTATGAGAGCATTGCCGCGTTCTCCGCAACGGACTTCAGGGAAGACCTCAAGAAGTTCGACGTGCCGACCCTCGTCATTCATGGTGATGAGGATCAGATCGTTCCGTTCGAGGTCGGCGGGAAGGCGTCGTCGGCCATGATCGACGGAGCGGTTTTCAAGGTGTACGAGGGGGCGCCGCACGGTCTGGCGGACACGCACAAGGATCGGCTGAACCAGGACCTGCTTGACTTCCTCAACACCGTCGGCTGACGGCGGCGTGCACGCTGCCTGAGGTGGGAGGCGTCCTCCCACCTCAGGGCAGGTCACTGTTCGAAGGTTCCGATTATGCGTGCGCGTCCAAGCGTGTGGCCGAACAGGGTGAAGCCGAGCAGGGCGATGCCGGCCTCCGGGGGCAGCTCGAGCTTCTCAACATCGATGGCGTGAACCACGATGTGGTATTCGTGGGGGCCGTGGCCGGCGGGAGGTGCAGCGCCAACATACCCGTTGAACCCGGCATCGTTCCTCATCTGGACCGCACCCTGCGGCAGCGCCGCGCCATCCTGGGTTCCTGCGCCTTTGGGCAGGGAAGTGACATCGGTGGGGATGTTGAAAACGCCCCAGTGCCAGAACCCGCTGGCCGTCGGTGCGTCGGGGTCGTAGACGGTGACGGCGAAGCTTTTGGTTCCTTCGGGGAATCCCCGCCAGGACAGCTGCGGAGAAACGTCCTCCCCGCCGGCGCCGAAAACGCCCGATGCCTGGGGCAGGGCGAGTGGCTGGAGGTGTGCGACGTCGTCGCTGGTCACCTCGAAGTCGGGCACTGCGGGCAATTCGGCGTAGGGATCGCGTGTCATTTCTGTCTCCTTGTTGGGTGTGGGTGGTTAATGGCTTGTCGGGCAGGGGCGGCGGTGGCTGTGGTGATCATAATTTAGGCGGCTCGAGCCCCATCCGCAGCCCCGGCGGAATCCCCTGGTGATGGGATCGGGGACGGGAGCAGGACAACCCGGCCGCGGGCGGAACCATCGGCGACGAGGCGCTGCGCCTGTGCGGCCTGATCAAGGGGGAAGGTTGCCCCCACACGCGGCAGGAGCCTGCCGTCCTCGGCCAATGCGGTCAGGTCCAGCAGGTCCTGGAGGACGAAGCGGGCGTAGACGGTCGTCGCGTCAGGGGCGCTGTCTGCAATGGTCGCCACGCGCACCTTTTCCGAGCCGACGGCGGCGGTCATGCCGAGCGAGCCGTGCCCGGCTGCGTCGAAGACGGCGTCGACTCCAGCCGGTGCAAGGTTCCTTATCGCCTGAACTGCGCGCGGCCCGTAGGGAACGGCCTCCACGCCGATCGAGGCGAGGTAGGCGTGATTCCCCTGCGACGCCGTGCCGATGACGCGCGCACCCCGGGCGATCGCGATCTGGCTGGCCAGGGACCCCACGCCGCCGCTGGCTCCATGGACGAGCACGGTGTCGGACGGCGTGACGCCCAGTGTGTGGACAATGGACTGGTATGCGGTCAGCCCGCCCAGCGGCAGTGCTGCCGCCTCGGCCCAGGTCAGGCACGCGGGTTTGCGGATGAGTGTTCCAACCGGTGTCGCGAGCATTTCGGCGTAGGTTCCCTGATGGAGGATGGGCTGGCGCGTATATCCAAGCACTTCATCTCCAGGCACAAATTCCGTTGCCCCCGGTCCTGCCGCTTCGACGATTCCGGAGAAGTCCCAGCCCGGCGTAACCGGAAAGAAGGTGTCCATTGAGTCCTTCATCGCTCCATGCTGTATGGCGACGTCGGCGGGGTTCACGCCTGCGCCCCTGACCCGGACGAGCACCGAATCCTGGGCCATCCTTGGTGGTGGTGCCTCTTCGAGGGTGAGCACTTCGGGTCCGCCGAAGGACCTGTACACCATTCGTTTCATTCTTTCCTCAGATTTCCGTTCGGTGCGGCGTGGCCTGCACGGGGGCACAGGCGCGGAGGGCCGTTGGTGCGCTACGCCCCGGGCAGGGCCATCGGCAGGTCGAGCAGGACCCGGTGATGGATGATTTTCCATTCACCGTCAATCCGGCGCAGGTCCGTGTCGTAGTAACCGGCCTCGATTGGCGTGACTGTACCTTGGGCGCCCAGCACTCCGGCGGGCCACCCGTCCCGGGGCCGGACCGCTCCCTGAACCTTGAAGACAACGAACTGCGCATTGAAGTGCGCTTCATCCCCGGAGACTTCAATGATGTGGTCGACGGGCAGATGGTGGCTGGACTCGCCGGGCGCAAGGGGCGCCATGAAGTGCCCAACGGCATAGGCGACGGCCGAGCCTCCCACCATTGGCGGGCCTACAGGTGAGTAGGTATTGGATGGTGTCTTCTCGAAGATCTCAATGACGGCGTCGTCGGTGAACAGCGCCCCCTGCCCGGCGCCGTCGCGGCGGTCGGTCGAGCGGGTGTAGCGGGCCATGACTTCTTGTACTTGCCGTTCTGCGCTCACGCTGGGTCCTTTTAGTCGTTGGAAGGCGGAGGAAGGACGTAAGCCCCTTCTCCAAGATGGTCGAGACTATCATGTATTTACCTGATGTTCTCAGGTAATCGATTGAAGGTCTCATGTATACTTGCTCAATGACTACCCAGCGGCCGTTTACGGCGGAGACCTTGAGTGGAGACATGGCCCGGGGCCAGTTCCCGGAAGTGCGATTCGCCATGCTGGAGTTTGTGGGCCAGTTTCTCCTCGATTTCGAGCGCGCCGCCGAGCGCGCCGGCCTGACACTGGCCCAGGCGCGGGTCCTTGGATTCGCCGCCCTGAAGCCGTCCTCCATGCGGGAGATCGCCGAGCAGTTCGGCTGCGATCCGTCCAACATCACAGCCAAGGCCGACAAGCTTCTCGAACTGGGATTGGTGCGCCGGTTCGCGGATCCCCGCGATGCCCGCATCAAACTGATCGGTGCAACGGACGCGGGCTTCGAGATGTCAAAGAACCTCTGCGAGAGCCGCGAGTGGCTGGCTGAGGTTCTGGGTTCGCTGACAGACGACGAACTGACAACGGTCCGTACCGCCCTTCAGCTGCTGACCCGACCCACTGCGGCGATGCAATCCCCACCGGAGAGCCAGCCCGTACCCCTATGACGCACCGGTCCAGCCGGGAATACGCCTTCTCGGCGGCCTACGGCCAGATGGCGAAGGCTGCCACGGCCGACGCGAGGGCGAAGTAAAAGAGGGCCAAGGGTATCGAACGCGGCATCGTGCCGGTCGAGAGCTTGTCATAAATCCGGCTCAGCCGCCGACGGACGTTTTCGCCATGCATGACGCCGAGCAGGAGCAGAAGCAGGCAGGGCAGGCAGTAGATGAATGAATACCCTGCGAGGATCAAGAGCCCGGTTCCGAGGGCTGTGTCAGCTGCGACCATGCGCTCGATCGCGATGAAGTAGGGGAAGGCATTCGGCAAGTCCGCTCCGGTCATCACAACTCCGAGGGGGAGCGACGTCCCGGCCGTGAACCAACGGGGGAGTGCGATGGCTTTGCGCTCCCTGGCGCGCAGACGGCGGATGGCGGCAACAAATATCGCGACCGCGGCGACGAGAAATACGATGCGGCGCAGCCAGCCAAGACCATCAGCCAGCGCATCGGCGGCGGTGGCGGCACTGGTGAAAATGACGGCCCCCAGAAGGAAAACGGTGAGCATCGCGCCAGCTGCGAAGGCCAGGGCCGACAAGACTGGCCGCTGGCGGACCGTCAAAAGAATCAGCGTTATCGCTACAATCGTGGCTGGGTTGAGGGAATCGAGCGCCGCCAGTCCGCCGATTCCTCCCAGCAGTGCCGGATTCAAGGGTTGTCTTTCCAGTCCGGTCGGCTCAGGAGGTCTATCAAGGCCCCAACATCCTGTACCGGCGTTCCCGCGACGGAATTCAGTACCAGTCCGTCACCGATCAGACGGACGATAAGCGCCTTCATCGGGCTGCCCAGTTCGACAGCAATAAGTTCCTGCCAATGAGCCGTCGCCTCCCCGGCACGCCGGAGCACCGTATCCGCTCCCGGAGCCACTGCGCTGAAAGCCGTCAGCATTGCTCGGTACACATCCGCCTCCTGACTGCTCGGGGTCGACAGGCGCAACCAGGTTTTCACGGCTTCCCCTTCCGCCGCCGCTGCCTCCATTGCCCGGTTCACTTCCTCAAGCGCGTCAACGGCCAGGCCTTCCACCAACGCAGCACGCGAGCGGAAGTGGTGCATCAACCCGCCTTTTGAAACGCCGGCGGCCTCGGCCACCTGGTCGAGAGACGGTATCTGGCCGTCCCGGGCAGTTAGTTCGCGGGCCGCCGCCAGGATCTTCGAGCGAGTTGACATGCTGGGATCCTACCACCAAACCGACTAGTCGGTCGGTACCGTTTCAGCCGAATCGCGCCGCCGACGCCATGCCGCGCAGAAAAATGTGGCCCAGAGAACCTCGTCAGTGCGACCAATGGGGCAGGATGAACCCATAGTTGGAGACCGGTGCAGGACAACAGCCCGTCCGGGCCGTCACGGTCGGTGATCAAGGCAATGGGGGATGAGTAGGTCATGGGCAGAGGCACACCTGTGGACGCTGACGGGGATTGACCATGTATATGGCCAAGCGGATCGCCCACACCTCCGGTGCGCCCGAAATCCGGGTTCGGCGCGCCTCGTTGCCCCTGGGCGCCTGCCTCCAGAAGGCCCTTGTCGAAACGCGGAAAGGATTTGTTCCACTCCTGCTCGCATCCTTGGTTCTCAACGGGGGGACCATTCTCCTGGCACTCCCGGCATTGTCGGTTCTGTTCCGCCTCGCCCTTGCGGCGGCTGGGCTTCCCCGGATCACCGACCAGAATCTCGGTGCAGTCCTGGCGAACCCCGTGGCGCTGTCATTGATGCTCCTGTTGACCGCCGTCGCACTTGCCGTGGTGAGCCTGCAACTGGTGACCCTGCTCGTCCTCGTCCACCGTCAGCAGGCCGGGCGGTCCCTGCTCCCACGGCCCGTCGCCGGCGACGTGGCCAGGGCAATCCGGGCGATCGCTCACTACCAATCGCCCCTGCTCATCATCTACGTCCTGCTGATCATGCCGCTTGGCGGATTCGGGCTGTTTTCAACGGTCACCCGTGGCATCGCCGTGCCGCTGTTCATCAGCGGCGAGATGCTCAAAGCACCAGTGAGTGCGGCACTGTACGGATCGATCGTCGCGGCGCTGCTCTATGTGAACCTCCGCCTGATATTTACCTTTCCGCTCCTTGTCATTGAAGGAAAGTCGCCGGGCCGGGCGGCGGCCGGCAGCCTCGCAGCAACCCGCGGCCAGTCGTGGCGTCTTGCCGCTGCCATCGGCGTTATCGCCGCCGCCGCGACAGCGCTCTCTACGGCACTGACCGAGGCGGTGGTGCTCGCCACCGCGCTCGCGGACCGTCTGGATTTACCGTTCGCCGCAGCCGTGGCAGCAGCGGGGTACGGCATTGCGACTGTGGGCGCCATCGTCATTCTGGACTTCGCGCTCGTCGTGGTTCTTCACTCGCTCACCGCCGCCTACAACGTCGGCGGCGACCCTGGTCCGCCGGATCCATCGATCGACGGGGAGGATCCGGCACAGAGGCCAAACCGACGGAGGTTCGCGCTCGCCCTGGTCTCACTTTTCGTTGTCGGTGCGGCGGCCGTGCAGTCGGTGTCGGTCCTCCCCGCGCAGGGCAGCGCCCCGACCGACCCGGGCTCCACCGACATCGTTGCCCACCGAGGGTTTACGGGCGGTGGAGTGGAGAACACGCTAAGCGCCCTCACGGCGGCCACGGCGGCCACGGCGGTCCGTCCGGACTATGTCGAGATAGACGCCCAGGAAACAAGAGACGGGCGGTTCATCCTTAGCCACGACGTAAACCTGTGGCTGGTCTCCGGCCGGAACGTCAACACCTATGAGCTCACCCTGGATGAGGCCGAGTCAATGACGGTGAGCGTCGGGGGTTTCACCGACTCAATGGTTTCCCTCATCGATTACGTCCTGCGCGCGGAGGAGCTTGGAGTGACGCTCCTGATCGAACTGAAGCTGCACGGGCACGAGTCCCCCATGGTGGTGGAGAGGCTGCTGGCCGAACTCGACTCGATCGGAGCCACCGGCAACCATATCTACCACTCGATGAGCAGCAAGGTGGTGAATGAACTGAAGCAGAAACGCCCCGAACTCCGCGTTGGTTATACCGTTGGGGCCAACGTGGGAGCGCTGGACGAGGAGCCCGGCGACTTTCTGGTGGTCGAGCAGTCATTCTTCACCGAGGAACTCGCTGCCCTCGCCAGGGGCAGCGGCAAGGAGCTTTGGGTATGGACCGTGAACGATCCCGAAGCCATTCGATCCTTCCTGCGGGTGCCGGTGGACGGCATCATCACTGACCGGCCGGACCTCGTGAAAAGCCAGCGGAAGAGTATCGATGACGAACGCGGGTCGGCTCCACGGCTGCGCGATTCCCTCGACAGGTTCACGCTTTTCTAGGCACCCCGTCCGCTTGGGCGGGCCGGCGAGTTGGGTAAGCCCTCCGGCACGTGCATGCGTCCGGCGGAGGCCCGCACTGGTTCCCCCTAGGCTGGATGCGTGCGCATGACTCGGTTGGTAGGGATGATGGAGCGCCGCCAGCTCGGCCTCTACCTGCTGGCCATCGGCGTGGGAGGGATTTTCGGACGGGCGGTTCCGTCTGCGGCCGGCCCCCTCGAACTGGTGATCAATCCTGTTCTAGGACTGTTGTTGTTCGCCACATTCCTCGGAATTCCGTTCGCGGCGATCGGGAAGGCCGTGCGCGACTTCCGGTTCATGGTGACGGTGCTCGTGTTGAACTTCCTGCTCGTCCCGGGCGTCGTCTTTGCCCTGTCCCGCTTCGTTGCGGGTGATCAGGCGCTTCTCATCGGGGTAATGCTGGTGCTGCTGACACCGTGCATTGACTACGTCATCGTGTTCTCTGGGTTGGCAGGCGGCTCCGGTGAGCGGCTCCTCGCCGCCGCGCCGCTGCTCATGCTGGCGCAGATGCTGTTGCTGCCCGTATATCTGCTGCTCTTCATCGGGCCGGACCTCGTTCTGGCGATCAGCCCCCGGCCCTTCATTGAGGCACTTGTGGTCCTGATCATCATCCCGCTCCTGCTCGCTGCTGCTACCCAGTGGTGGTCGCGGCGGGCAGCCGGTGGCCGCCAGCTCATGGCGGTGATGCAGGCTTCGATGGTGCCGCTCATGATGCTGACCCTCGCCGTCGTCATCGGCTCGCAGATCGGCGGTGTTGGGAATGAACTTCGGTCCCTGCTGGCCGTTGTTCCGGTTTACGTCGCGTATCTGGTGGTGATGGCGCCTGTCGGAAGAGCCGCGGCACGGCTCGCCAAACTGGATCCGCCCAGTACAACGGCCGTGATCTTCAGCGGTGCCACCCGCAATTCATTGGTGGTGCTCCCACTGGCGCTGGCGTTGCCGGAGGCGCTGAGCCTGGTTCCCCTCGTCGTCGTAACGCAGACCCTCGTGGAGCTCATCGGCATGGTCTGCTACGTCCGGTTCATTCCGCGCATCACCGGAGCGGACCCCAGGGTGCTGCGCGGCTGAGGCCCGGCGTGCACGAAGTGGCACTTCGGATCACCGGTCAAGAGTGTCCCAGCGGGGAGGGAGCCCGTTGCTGGCCCAACCTCGGGCTGCCATCCTTGGGAAATCCGCACCGCTGGCAGCGAAGGAAGGGATGAACAATGCCGCTCTATCTCTCGAAGTTCAGCTACACCCCCGAGACCTGGGCCAGGCTGATGAGCAACCCGGAGGACCGCGGGAAAGCCGCCCAGGCGTACATTGAATCGGTCGGAGGAAGGCTACACGGCTTTTGGTACGCCTTCGGAGACCACGATGGTTACAACCTCTGGGAGGCCCCCGACAACGTGTCAATGGCAGCCGTGGCGATGGCAATCAGCGGGGGAGGCGCACTCAGCTCGTTCGAAACGACGGTGCTGATGACCGTCGACGGAACGATTGAGGCCCTCCGGATGGCGGGGGAGGTCAATTACCGCGCGCCCGGCACCTGACGAGGCCCGGTCAGCCGAGTCCACCCGCCCCCGCCAGCGCCTGGAGCGCCACACCGTCGACGCGGGTCACGGACACGCCGACGCCGGCGAGGGCGTAGAGAGAGACCGGCACGAGAAGACACCACTCACGGACTGATCCTGCGTTTCCCAGCACGGGCACCGAGAAGTGCCCGTTTCTCCTCCACATCCAGCTCACCACCGGAAGCGATGCCACTGCCCGGGGTGGGCGCAGCCTGAGCGGGTAGAGGAGGTTGCAGCCGCCGGTGGTCATCATGTCGCCGACAATGTGGACAACGACGCCGAGGCCAACCGCAATCGGAAACCAGAATTGTTCCTCGGGCGCGAAGGCGGTGATGAACGCTCCGGCGGCCAGCCCCACGGCCCACGGCGACTTGCGCAGGTTGTCGGGGATGATCTTCAACGCCTTGGCGGCGAAGGAGACGAGGAGGACCGTCAGCAGGCCCGCTCCCGGGTAGACGGTCCCGAAGGATTCGGTCTCCGCCGTCCAGAGCCCGGCGATGAAGGCGACGGCCACGAAAGCGACGACGCCGATCAGGGAATGTGTTCCCCGGCGGTGTCCGCCGGAGATCTTGCCGATGCCGGTGCACACAAGGTTCGACAGCGGGGGCAGTGAATTGGCGATGGTGGCGTTGTGGTGGTCGGCATCGGGGAGGAGTGCTGCCCCGGCTGCGACAAGTGCGCCGGTGATGACGCCGAGCGGGCTGACGTCGAGCAGGCCGAATCCGATGCTGAAGGACTCGGGCAGGATCGCGATTGCCCCGCTCAACGGTCCAAGGCCCACCTCGATCTGGGTGGTGGCAGCAACCCAGGCAGCTGCGCCGCAGGCGGCGTGGTGGGCTCCCATCATGGCGGGCGGTCCTTCCTCTGGAGAATGTTCGTGCGGCCCAGGGTGCGCTGGCACAAGGGCCTCACCATCCTTCACGCTGCCACCGTCATTTTGCCTCGGGCCTTCGTTCCGGACCCTCAGGTGACGCGTGGTGTCGGCCGGAAGCCCTCCACCTGGGCAGGTGGAGGGCTTCCGGCGGTGCGGTGTGCTGACTAGGCGAAGCCGAAGACGGGCGGGAAGACCGCGGCCACCACGGCAGCCCAGGCGCCGTAGACCGGGAGGTACCGCGTCTGCCAGCGCTCAAGGGCGGTGAAGGGGCGCCTGCCGCGCAGGAATCCGACCGTGAGCCAGGCTGCCCGTACCAGGTGCACCAGCAGCAGGAGGTTCAGGCCGAGCGCGGCGATCTTGTTGGGGCTCAGCCCGAACTCGGCGATGCGGGTCAGCATCGCGGTCAGCATCACCGCATCGACCGCGATGGCTGCGGCGACGAGGACCAACTGCAGGGCGTCGAACACGCCGGGAGGGGCGAGCGAGTCGCGGGCCGAAATCGAGTAGAGCAGCAGGCACAGGACAAGCACGAGAATCGCATCCATGAGGATGAGCAGGTTGCGGTCGACGTCAACCAGTTCGCCGGAGACCGTCAGCACGGCCAATAGGGAAAGCAGCATCACTATCGTCAGCGGAGTGAATACCCGGGTGAGGACGGGGGCAATGTTTTCGACAACGTTCTGCTTCGCCTCGACGAGCCAGGCGGCAACAAGGAGCGCGCCCGGGACGGCGAACGGAAGGATCCAGCCCTCAAGGGCCGGCTCGAGATCGATCCCGACAACCTGGAGGACCGCCAGAGTGAGCCCGATCAGGACGGCGCCGCCCAGTGCGAGGAGCGTGTAGTAGATGGCCAGCTCGCCGGTGAACCGTGCAAAGTCCATCCGTCGGGTGTCGGAGCGCCACCTCCCGCCGACGTACGCCACACCGGCCAGCAGCCACAGAACCACCGGGGCGTGCAGGATGGCGAGCAGCTCGGTGGAACCCCCCTGGGCGAAAGGGTAGGCGTTGAGCAGGATGGCCAGCACCGCGAACGGCACGAGCAGCGGCAGGACCGCCCGGACGCCGAGCCGGCGCTTCCAGACGAAGTAGCCGGCGAGGAAGGGAAAGACGAGGAGGCCGAGATTGCGGGCGAGCACTGAGCCCTCGCCATCGAAAAGGACAAGGCCCGCCTTGACCGCCACGCCCGCGCCGACGGCGAGGGCGAGAACGATTGCCAGCTCGCGCCACGGTGGTGTGCTTGTGGTTTCGGTGTCTTCAGGTACGAGCACCAGCTGTTTCCACAGCCGGTCGGAGTGCTCGCGGGCGAACTCCCGGGAGACTGCGTCGAGATTGCCCAGGCGCTTGATGGCGACGAGGAAGGCCTCCTCGTCGTCGAGCCCGGTCGCCTGCCGGTCGGCGACCTGCTCGCGCAGGTGGTCCTCCAACTCGTCGACGTCGGCGGGGGAGATCGCCTGACGCCGCTGGACGTACCCGCGCCACCTGTCGATCTGGGCCTCCAGCTCGGCGTGCGTCTCCATCACGCCCACCCCTCAACGACTGCCGGCGGCCGCTGCGCGGTCTGCCACACCTGGCGCAGTGCATCGGCCACGACTGTCCACTGCTCCTGCCGGTCGGCGAGCGCCTCGCGGCCCGTTGGGGTGATCGCGTAGTGCTTGCGTCGGCGCCCGGCCTCGGAAGTGCCCCACGACGACGACACGTAGCCGAGACGCTCCAGCCGGTGCAGCAACGGATAGAGCATTCCGTCGGTCCACTGCATGCCTCCGCCCGACAGTTCGCTCACCCTCTTGAGGATTGCGTAGCCGTAGAGGTCGCCGTCCGACAATATCCCCAGCACGAGCGGGGTTGCCGAGGCGGCGACCAGGTCCTTATCAATGCGCATGACACCTCCTATACCTAGATCTACTAGGCATTGGACCATAGGAGTTCTAGGTATAGCAAACAGTCCCGGCGCGGGGGTTTGCCGTGGGGTCCCGATCCCTGGGACCAGGACTGAATCACAGCGGCGGAGCTACCGTTCCTGCAGGACGGACAGCACGTTTCCCGACGGGTCCTTGAACCAGGCGATGTACGGCCCACCTTCGCGCATGATGGCCTTGTCGTCCTGGGGCATCTCGTCATAGCGCTCGAAACGCACTCCTCGAGCCACCAGCGCGTCGACGGCCGCGTCGATGTCCTCCACTTCGAAGTTGAGGATCGTGAAGCTGGCGGGGACGGCGTCGGGCTGCTGATACACGAGGGTGTCCCGTCCGCCGGCGAGGTGCAGCCACACGAAGCCATGCTCCTCGGATGTCTTGAGGCCAAGCGTTTCGCCGTAGAACCGGTGGGCCTCCTGCAGGTCGCGCACCGCGAGGCCGCTGAAGGCTTTGTTGTGGGTAAGCATCATCGCTTTCCTTTCAAATCGTGGGTCCTTGACGCCGTTTCCACCGTGGAACCGGGGTGCGGCAGATGCCGGTGCTATGACGCGGAAGCGATCCGAAGTCGTGGCTCCGGCCTGTTGGAGACAAGTTCATCCATGGTGATGCCGAGTGCCGAGCAGATTCTTTGAATGGTGAAGAATTCCGGCGAGGGGCTTCGACCCGTCTCAATCTTGCGGAGCGTCTCAACCGAGATTTGAGCCCTTCCGGCGACGTCGGCCATCGTCTGGGGGCCACGGGCGGCGCGCAGCGCCGAGCCGAGGTCCTGACCGCGCTGGATCTCGTCGGCAGTAAGTGGAATCCGGACCATGGCGTCCAGTCTAGTGGCGGTATAGTTATACCGGTAGTGGGAATCTCGGGATTGAAGGGGTGGCGGCGAGTTGATTGAACTTCACACAGACAAGGAAGTCGCCGAGATGGCTGCCGCCGGGGAGTTCGTCTCCTCAACCTTGCAGGCATTGAAAGCCCGCGCCGTCGTGGGGACGGATCTGCTTGAACTTGATGCACTGGCGCACGAGCTGATCCGGCAGCGCGGGGCAGAGTCGTGCTATCTCGAGTACGCGCCCACCTTCGGCTCCGGGCCCTTTGGGTATGTCCTGTGCACGTCGGTGAACGACGCCGTTCTTCACGGCAAGCCCCACTCCTATCCCCTCCGGGACGGCGACCTGCTCAGCCTCGACTTCGCGGCGAACGTTGACGGCTGGGTGGCCGACTCTGCGGTCAGCTTCGTCGTAGGCAACGCCAACCCGGAAGACCTTGAGTTGATCGAGCTCACCGAGCGCGCGCTGGAGGCGGGGATTTCCGCGGCAGTGGCAGGAAACAAGGTCGGTGACATTTCCTATGCGATCGGAAGCGTCGCACGCGAGGCCGGCCTGAAGGTGAATCTGGAATTTGGCGGCCATGGTGTCGGGCGCACCATGCACGGGGACCCGCATGTGCCCAATGCGGGCCGGCCGGGCCGCGGCTATCCACTGAAGCCGGGGTTGGTCCTGGCCATCGAACCCTGGTTCATGCGGGGTACGGATAAGCTCCGCGTCGATCCGGACGGATGGACGCTGCGCAGTGCCGATGGAAGCCGCGGTGCCCATTCCGAACACACGATCGCCATCACCGAGGAGCGCCCGATCGTCCTCACCCGGAACCGCAAAGTCAGCCGGCTCCGGACGCAACTCCCAAGCTGATACGTTTCGACGATGAAGGCCCCTTCATCCAAGGTCGACAACCCGGGCTCGGGCAGTTCCGGACCCCCGAATGCCATCCTGCGGTTCGCCGGGGTGCGTCCCGGCCGCTGGCGCAACGGGGCCGGCACCACCCGGGAAATCGCCAGCGCGGGCGACGCGACCGGGCATTTCACCTGGCGGCTGAGTATGGCCGAGATCGAGCAGCCGGGCGCGTTCTCCCTCTTCCCCGACACTGAGCGGATCTTCACGGTGGTCGACGGCGAGCGGGTTGTCCTTCAGGTCGAAGGACGGGAACACCAGATTCTGCGGAATAGCCCGTTCGGATTCCCGGGCGGCGCTTCGGTCACGGCGAATCTGCCCGCCGGACCGGTGCGTGCCCTCAATGTCATCGCCCGCCCCAACGCCGTAAGGGCACAGGTGGCAATCCTCGACCTTCTCGACGGGCCAACCCGCGAGGTGCCCCTTGGTTCCTTTGCCGTCCTGCTTTCCGGCCGGGCGGCTGTGCGGGTCGGCGGCACCGACACGGAGTTGAGCATCTACGACACCGTCCGCGGCACTCATCACTGCAGTGCCGGGATCACAGGCAGCGGTGTCCTTGCCGTTGTTTCCTTCGAACAGCGTGGCGGCGGGGGAGTTCCGGGGCTTTAATGGCCGGAGGCGCACCCGCCGGAATCGGCGGCGGTCCAGCCGCGGGGCCGGGTGGTTCCCAACCCGGGAACGGCCGGGTGAAGGAGGTGGCAGGGAGTGGATACCGCAGCGGACTTCGAAGGTGCTCTTGGCGAGATGGCCACCGACGATCAGCGGATTAGGTACGGACGATACTTTCCCGGCGACCAGTCGTTCATCGGCGTGCGGATGGGCGACGTTTTCAATCTCGCCAAGACCGCCTTGGCCATGCCGGTGCCCGAGTTGGAGAAATTGCTCGCGAGTCCAACCCACGAGGTGCGGGCCGGTGCCTGCTCGATCATGGGTAAGGCGGCCACGGCCAGGAAGGTCACAAACGGTCGGCAACAGGAACTATATGAGCTGTACCTTCGCCGGCACGACCGTATCAACTCGTGGGACCTCGTTGATCTCGCCGCACACCAGGTCCTCGGAAGCTGGCTCCTCGACAAGCCGCGGACTCCTCTGTACGCTCTCGCCGAGTCTGGGTTCTGGCCCGAACGGCGCAGCGCCATCGTGGCCACTGCCGCTTTCCTCAAGCGAAGGGAGGTGGATGAAACCCTGAAAATCGCGGCAGTCCTCGCCGACGACGGCGAGGAACTCGTCCAGAAGGCCGTGGCATGGATGCTCCGATATGTCGGAGACATCGATCAACCACGGCTGCTGGCCCACCTCGACGAATATGCCAGCAGGATGTCACGCACAGCAGTCCGCGCGGCCACCGAAAAGCTCGATAAGGCCATCCGCAACCCCTACCTCCGGCCACGCTGATCGCATGCGCGCAAGGTCGTGAAGCTCGACGTTTTCCGCACTGGCCATTGCCAAGATGGTCTGCGAGGGAGTGAAGTAGGTCATACCCGGGCCGGAGTCCGGCCGCTGTTTCCCACGGAACCGCGTCCCAGCTGTGGAGGTCAACATGAGCACGACTTCTGAACCAGTAACCGATCCAACCCGCGAAGGTGACGAACCCGCGCTCAAACGCGTCCTCGGGCCCAAGCTCCTGCTGCTGTTCATCGTTGGCGACATCCTTGGCGCCGGCGTCTACGCGGTCACCGGCACCATGGCCGGAACCGTTGGAGGGCTCGTCTGGCTGCCGTTCCTGCTCGCCTTCATCGTCGCCACAATGACGGCCTTTTCCTATTTGGAGCTGGTCACCCAGTATCCCCAGGCCGCGGGTGCGGCGCTCTACTGCCACAAGGCATTCGGAATCCACTTCGTGACCTTCCTCGTCGCCTTCGCCGTCGTCTGTTCCGGCATCACGAGTGCATCGACCTCCGCCAACGTTCTGGCTCAGAACTTTTTCGGAGGCCTTGAGATCAACGGGTGGATGGGCACGCCCGGGCAGGGCGTCATCACCGCCGTGGCGATGGGCTTCATGCTGCTGCTCGCGGCGATCAACCTGCGCGGGGTGGGGGAGAGCGTGAAGTTCAACGTTCTGCTCACGCTTGTCGAGATGATCGCCCTGTGCATCGTGATCGGCGTCGGCTTCTACGTCATTGCCCAGGGGGAGGGGAACCTCCAGCAGGTCACCGTGTTCTCCGACTATCAGGACAAGGGCCTGTTCCTTGCGGTCACCGCAGCCACCTCCATCGCGTTCTTCGCCATGGTTGGCTTTGAGGACTCCGTGAACATGGTCGAGGAAGTGAAGGACCCGGAGCGGATCTTCCCCCGCACCATGCTGACGGGCCTGGGTATCGCCGTGATCCTCTACATGCTGGTGGCCGTCTCCGTGGTCACCGTGCTCACCCCGACGGAGCTCGAAGGCATCCGGGAGGCCGAAGGGGCCGCACTCCTTGAAGTGGTGCACAAGGGATCCCCGGACTTCCCGATCGACAATGTCTTCCCGTTCCTTGCGGTCTTCGCCGTCGCGAACACCGCCCTGATCAACATGCTGATGGCCAGCCGCATGATCTACGGTATGGCCCGCCAGAACGTCCTTCCGCGGCCCCTGGGCAAGGTGCTGCCGGGACGCCGGACGCCGTGGGCCGGCATCCTCTTCTCGACCCTCCTCGCGCTTGGGCTGATCTGGTACGTCACAAGCGACCCGGAGAGCAACGTCGTCGCGAACCTCTCCGGCACCACGGCGTTCCTGCTGCTGTGCGTGTTCACCGTTGTGAACGTGGCCTGCGTCATTCTCCGGCGCAAGCGGGATCCCAATCGCAAGGTCTTCTTTACCTCCCCGGGGCCGGTACCCCTGATCGCGGCCGTGCTGTGTGCCTTCCTCGCCGGCCCCTGGGTCGGGCGGGACGTGATCCAGTATCAGATTGCCGGCGGACTGCTGGCGATCGGCGTCATTTTGTGGGCGATCACATGGTTCGTCAACAAGAGGACCAACACCGGCGGCGGTGAGCCCGCCGCCGTGCATGATTCCGGTCCCGGCACCGACGCCGCGCCACCGCAGTCCGACCACTAGGCGCTGACAGCCCCTGCCGCAAGGCGGCCCCGCAGGTTTCCGGAGGGCAGGCGTGGGCGTCGGGGTGAGCGTCGGCGCGGCCGGAGTGAGGAAAGGGGACAAGGCGGGGCCGGGGGTGCGCCCGCCCGTGGATTTGACTCTCGGTCGGGCAGACTGCAGGGTTTTAGGTCTGTCTTGTTCGTCACAACCCGCGCGGTCGCGGCGATATGCACTGCATAGCGCCGCCTGCGGAAGGAAAACACCCCTTATGTCTGAACGCACCAGCAGCGCTGTGCCCGTTTCCACGGTGCACACCGCTGGCTCGAACGATCGAGAACCCCATCTCACCCGGGCGCTGAGCAACCGGCACATCCAGTTGCTCGCAATCGGCGGGGCGATCGGCACGGGCCTCTTCATGGGATCAGGCAAGACGATCTCCCTGGCCGGCCCGTCCGTCATCTTCGTCTACATGATCATCGGCTTCATGTTGTTCTTCGTCATGCGCGCCATGGGGGAGATCCTGCTGTCCAACCTCAGCTACAAATCCTTCAGCGACTTCGCCGGCGACCTGCTGGGGCCCTGGGCAGGATTCTTCACCGGTTGGTCCTACTGGTTCTTCTGGGTGGTCACCGGTGTCGCCGACATCGTGGCAATCGCCAGCTACGTCGACGAGCTCGCACCCGGAACACCGCTTTGGATTCCAGCACTGATCACGCCGGTCGTCCTGGTCCTCCTGAACCTCCCCACAGTGAAAGCCTTCGGTGAAGCCGAATTTTGGTTCGCCATCATCAAGGTTGTCGCCATTGTTGCCCTCATCGTCACCGGCGCCGTCATGATCGCCACCCACTTCACGTCACCGAGCGGCCAGGAGGCCGCCCTGGCCAATATCTGGAACGACGGCGGAATGTTCCCCCATGGAATCTTCGGCTTCGTCCTTGGTTTCCAGATCGCCATCTTCGCCTTCGCGGGCATCGAACTCGTCGGCACCGCGGCCGCCGAAACGAAGGATCCCGAAAAGAACCTGCCCCGGGCGATCAACTCCATCCCCATCCGGGTGCTGCTGTTCTACGTCGGCGCGCTCGTCGTCATCATGGCCGTCAACCCGTGGCGCAGCATCGATCCCGCCACCAGCCCGTTCATCGGCATGTTCTCGCTCGCCGGGCTCGGGATCGCGGCAATTGTCATCAACCTCGTCGTCCTGACCTCTGCCGCCTCAAGCGCGAACTCCGGAATCTACTCGACGTCGCGCATGGTGTACGGCCTCGCGCAGGACGGCAACGCGCCGAAGTCCTTCGGCAAGCTGAGCACCCGCAAGGTTCCGCAGAACGCACTGCTCTTCTCCTGCATCTTCCTTCTGGCCGGACTGATCCTGCTCTACGCGGGCGATTCCGTCATCGAAGCATTCACAGTCGTCACCTCGGTGGCCTCGGTGCTGACCATGTTCGTCTGGTCGATGATCCTCATCAGCTACATCGTGTTCCGCCGTCGCAGGCCGGCGCTGCATGAGGCGTCTGCATTCAAGATGCCGGGATCCGCGTTCATGCCCTACGTCGTCCTTGGCTTCTTCGGGTTCATGCTTGTTGCACTGGCCCAGGCAGCCGATACACGCCTTGCCCTCGTCGTTGCACCGATCTGGTTCCTGATTCTGGGCGTGGCCTGGTACTTCAACCGGCAGACGCCCCTGCAGCAGGCGCGGATCGAAGAGCACAGGGCTCTACGCGCCGGGCAGCTCGATCCCGTAGGTTGAGCCGAACACCGCTCTGAGCGTGCGGCCGGTAGCCCGGACGCACACCGTGAAGGACCGCTCCCACATGGGGTGGTCCTTCACGGTTTACGGGGAGTACCAAGGGCGGGGCCGCAGGCGGCGGCGGCGCGTTTTGTCGCCGGGGGCTTCCTATACTGAACCATGCGGTATACCCAAGAGATCCTTGTCAACCTTCCTCTGCCCCGGTTCATCGAGGTTTTCGACGATCCCGCCAACCTGCCCAAGTGGCAGAAGGGGCTGTTGTCCTTCGAACATGTATCGGGTGAGCCAGGGCAGCCCGGGGCCACCTCCCGCCTGATCTTCCGGCAGGGCAAGGGCACCATGGAGATGACCGAGACAATCACGCGGCGGGATCTTCCCCACCATTTCGATGGGATCTATGAGGCCAAGGGCGTCCACAACCTCACCCGGAATGAGTTCTCCGAGGCCGGCCCCGCCGCGACCCGCTGGGTCGCGCACAACGAGTTCCGCTTCAAGGGGCCAATGAAGGTTGTCGGGCTGCTCTTTCGGCCCATGTTTCCCAAGCAGAGCTACGGGTATATGAAGGCGTTCAAAAGCTTCGCCGAGCACCAGGGCCCGTAAGGCGCAATCGTCAATGGACGATTGGCGGCACATCGACTTCCGCAGTCCGCCCGCCGTCCCGGCCGGTAAGGATCTGCGAGTCTGGCCACAGCGCCGCCCCGGCGTGGCCCAACAGCAGTTTGGAATAGAAAACCGGGCCGAACCACGGGGCCGACGCTGATCGGCCAACCCTGGCATCGAGGGCGATCCCCAGGAGGGTCAGGGCGGCCGCCAGCGGGCGGCGGCGCGGGGCGCGCCGGATGAGCGCCGTCGCGATGATCAGGAACCCGTAACGGCCCGCCGCGCGGCGCCATGTCGAAACGTTCGCCCCATCGTTCGGGTCGAGGGCCGCAAGGACAAACGGGTGAAGATGGAAGGAAGCGAACCTCAGGTGATCGGTGTCGCGCTGCCCCGGCCGTCCATACCAGCGCGCGCAGGCCAGGGTGTTGTTGGCCCACGCTCCTCCCCACAAATCGGCTGCAAGAGCGGCAATGACCGCGTTGCGGAAGCCTGACCGCGGTCCCTGCGAGAGGCGCGGAGCGATCAAGGCGCCGAGCGTGCCGAGTCCGAGCGACATAACGGTGTCGAAGCGGGTAGTCTCGGGGCCCACCAACGACCCCCATGCCTGTTGGATGTTCATTGCCTCCCACCCCGCCGCGGTGCGCCTGCTCACTATTGCCACAAACAAGCTTGCCACCGCGGGCAGCGGCTGCTCAAAGCAATCCGAAGCGTGACGTTTCCACCGTGGTCTGGCTGCCGGGCGCAGTTCGACCGTTCTGGCTTGCACGCCCTCTACTTAGCGTTACTATGTACCAGTAGCTAGTAACACTGAGTAGGAGGTGACCGTTGGGCAGGCAGATGACGGAGATGCTCAAGGGGACACTCGAGGGCATCGTCCTTGCCCTCCTAACCGGGAAGCCGGCGTACGGATACGAGATTACGACCCTGCTCCGGGGGAGGGGTTTCCCCGATATCGCCGAGGGCACCGTTTACGCGCTGCTCGTCAGGCTTGAGCAGAAGGGGCTCGTCGACGTCGAGAAGCGTCCGTCGGAGAAAGGACCCCCACGCAAGGTGTACTCGCTCAACGCTGAGGGTGAGAAGTACCTTGAGGATTTTTGGACAACATGGAGCTTCCTGTCCGAGCGGCTCGAACAGCTCCGAGAACGAGAGGGATGAAAGTGTTCATCACACGGATGGTCGACGAGAAAAAGCGGTACAGGAAGTACAAGGCGCGCACGGAAGAGCTTCCGGCAGGCTACCGCACCGCTATCGGGGCGTTGGAGCGGTACCTGATGTACTTCGGACCGGGGAAGGGCGACGAGCTGCTGACGATGTTGGAGGATCTGGGCGATCTCTTCGACGAGAGCGCGGCAAGCGGAACCCCGGTGGGAGCGATCGTGGGTGAAGATCCCGTGGAATTTGCCGAGGTGTTCCGTCTGAACTATCCGGCGGGTCAATGGATGATCAAGGAGCGAAAACGGCTCACCCAAGCAATTCAGGGCGTCACCCGGGGCGAGTAGACCCGATGAGCAGCATGGTCACAACGGGCCGGACGCTTGGGTTTGCGGTCAGTGTGCGGGACATTTGTGTGCCCTCGCCGGAGGATTCGTAAAGTCCCGTCACTCATGTCTCGACGTAGAGGCCGACCAGCAGTTCGACGACGTCCCTGCGCGCCGCGGGCGGATCAGCCCTGGTCCACGCGGCGTAGACGGGGACCGGAGGCGCGTCGCGGACGGGACGATAAACAAGGCCGCGGCGGCGGTACTGGTGGGCCGTGGATTCGGCGGTGATCCCGCGGGCTTTGCCGCTGCCGATGACCGTCAGCCAGTCGTCGACGTCGGAGGTGACTACGGTGTCCGCAGGCCGCCCGCCATCGGGCCACAGATCGAGCTGGGTGCTGCCGGTGCGGAGATCGATTGCGACAGTAGAACCGGCAACCTGGGCGAGGGTGACGCTTCGCTTGCCCGCGAGGGGATCCTCGGCGGCCATCGCACAGTATCGTTTTTCCACCCCGATGAGGACGAGTTCGAAGACGGCGGGATCCGGCAGCCGCCGCAGGATTGAAAAATCGCTCGTCCCTTCGGCCAGTCCCGCCGTCGCGGTGTTTGTCCTGATGAGACGGAGTTCCGTGTCCGGGAAGGCTGCAGCCCATCTGCGCTGAAAGTCTGGAGTATGTCGGCCGAGGGCGGACCAGGCATAGCCGATCCGGACGGTCTTCCCGCCGGACACCGCCTCATGCCGGAGGTCCTCAAGAATGGCGAGGGCGCGGCGGGCGTGGTGAACCGCACGCTCGCCCGCGGGGGTCAGTTCGACACTCCGGGTGGTCCGCCGCATCAGCCGAACACCGAAGGCGCGCTCCAGGGCAGCGACGTTACGGGACACGGCAGCCTGGGAGATGCCCAGCTCGATTGCCGCATCGGTGAAGCTTCCCGTGTCAATGACTCCGATGAAGGAGCGCAGGTGCCGCAACTCGAAGTCCATGCGCCGATTCTATTCATACATCTGGTGCATCAATGGCTCCAGTTATGCATTATGTGGATGCAGTGCGGCGATCCAGAATGCACCAATGGACAAAATGGAGACCGGAGGCAGGGGCCGGGCGGCGGCGACGCTCGTGGCGAGTGCGCTCTCAAACCAACTCGGCGCCGCCAGCGGTTCGCTTGCGTTTCCAGGCATGGGGCCGATCGGTGTTGTCGCGGTACGCCAGTTCATCGCCGCGGCGGTGCTCCTGCCCCTGATCCGGCCGCGGATCCGCAGCCTGACCCGCCGCCAATGGTGGCCCATCCTTTTGCTCGCGGTTGTCTTCGGAACGATGAACCTTTCCCTCTACGCCGCCATCGACCGCATTGGGCTCGGTCTGGCAGTGACTTTGGAGTTCCTCGGCCCCCTGTCCGTCGCCCTGCTTACCCCAAGGAGCAAAGGAAGCCTGATCTGCGCCGGGGTTGCCGGGATGGGCGTTGTTGCAATCACCCATCCAGAAGCATCAACAGACTACGTGGGCATCGGATTCGGCCTGTGCGCCGCCTTCAGCTGGGCCGCCTACATCCTGCTCAACAAAACGATCGGCAGCCGGGTGTCCGGCGTCCAGGGAACCGCAGCGGCTACAGGAGTCTCCGCAATGCTGTTCATCCCGATCGCCCTCATCGTCTTCATCGGTCAACAACCCGACGCCTTCGCCGTCATGTGCGCGGTCGTCGCCGGAATCCTCGCCTCCGTAGTGCCCTACGTCGCGGACCTTGTCACCCTGCGGCGGGTGCCCGCGAACCTTTTCGGGATCCTGATGAGCATCAATCCCGTCTTTGCCGCGGCCATCGGAGCGGTGGCACTCGGCGAGTCACTGGGGATCATGGAATGGGCAGGAGTCCTGCTCATTGTCGGCGCAAACGCTTCCGCTTTGCTCCTCCGCGGCAGCAACCCAAAGCATTAGAAGTCGGCGGGCGCTCCCGTGAACGATCATTACCGAAAGGAAACGACGGAACGGTCCGAGAGTGTTAAATTCCGTACATCGGGAAGTTTCGATTGAAGGAGCACGAGATGGCACGCATCACCGTTCTGGGCGGCACCGGCTATGCAGGAAGCGCAGTCGTAAAAGAGGCGCAAAGCCGCGGACATGATGTTGTCTCGGTGAGCCGCAAACCGCCGGCGGATCAGCTGGAGGGCGTCAGGTACATCGCCGGCTCAGTTCTCGATCCGGATTTCCTTGCCCAGGTGGTCACCGACCGCGATGTCATCCTGGAAGCAGTCGCACCACGAGGGGACATGGTGGGAAAGGAGGAGGGCCTCGTCGAAAACCTGATCGGATTGTCGGCCGACGCCGGCATCCGCCTTGGTGTAGTCGGCGGAGCATCCTCGCTCCTTGTGGCACCGGACGGCCCGAGACTTTATGACATCAGCGACGTTCCGGACCAGGTCCGGCCCGAAGTTGAGACCGGTATCGCACTGCTGGACATGCTCAAGTCGTCTCCCGAGAACCTTGACTGGTTTTACGTCAGTCCACCCATCGAGTTCGGCGCGTGGGTTCCCGCCGAAGACAAGGGCACCTACCGCCTCAGCGAGGATGTCGTCCTCAAGGATGCCGAAGGGAAATCGACAATCTCGGCCGCCGACTTCGCCCGGGCCATCGTCGACGAGATCGAGCGGCCCAAATACCGCCGGCAGCGATTCCACGCCGCCCACTGACAAGCACCACGGCGACGTCTCAAAAGCACTTATCCTTGGCGATGGTGATTTCGTACTCGTAGCTCAGGGTGTAGCTCCGGAGCCCGGTGGAGTAGGTGAGCAGGGCGCCGCGCGCAACCCCGTCACCATCGTCCGGGCCGTTGGCCAACACCACCACGATATTGCCGGTGGTCCCGGCTGGAATCCCGCTTCCGACCGCCGGCTGGGCTGAAGCCCACCATCCGCTTTGCTCGTCATCGGGGGGAACGGTGGACCCGCCGCCGAAGGTGGAGCCGGGACCGTCGGGTATCAACATGAGGTGGGAATCGACGAGGTTCAGCCCCCGCGGCTCCAGTAGATCGACCTTCTCAAGGGTGACTGGATGCGGCGAGGTATTGGTCAGGACAAGGCCGATTGCCGCGTCACCCGCTGCGGGTTGCGGCGTGCACACTACGGCGCCTGAGGCATAGGTCCGTCCCAACGGGCCGGGGTCGAGCACCCACATGGCGCCGAGGCCGACCGCAGTCGCCACCACCGCCCCTACAGCCTTCCCCGACGGCCTGACCGGCGCGCCCGGTGGCGCGTTCACGGGGTCAACGGTCATGACAGTGTCGGATCGGTGCTTCGCGCTCATGTGTTCCCCCGATGCCTGGCCTGGTGGGCGCTGCGCTCCGGACGGCCAAAGTGAGCTGAAGCATAACCGCGTCCGCGGAGAAAGCCTAGGAGGCCGGGCCGTACCTGACCCGTTATCCGAGGAGCGGGTATCGTGTGGCGGGTGGAGATGCCAACCCATTCGGGTTCCCTCCCGGGGCCCGGCAATGCCTTTGGACACCGCCCGCGGGGAACCGGGACGGGTGCACCGCAGCTGGACGACGTCCGGCGCCGTCTTCTGGCCCGGCGCATCCGGATCCTCGTGGCGGCGACAATCACCTACAACGTCGTCGAAGCGATGGTGGCTATCAGTGCCGGGACGATCGCTTCATCCGCAGCGCTGATCGCGTTCGGACTGGACTCCGTGGTGGAGGTGCTGTCCGCGGCGGCCGTCGCCTGGCAGTTCGCAGGACGCGATCCCGAAGCACGTGAGCAGAGGGCGCTGCGCCTGATCGCGTTCTCGTTCTTCGGGCTGGCAGTATTTGTCGCGGTCGATGCAGTGCGGGCGCTGACCGGCGTCGTTGAAGCCAGGCACTCGCCGGTCGGGATCGCCCTGGCCGGAGCCAGCCTGGTCATTATGCCGTTCCTCTCCTGGGCGCAACGGCGCGCTGGACGCGAGCTTGGGTCGCGGTCCGCCGTCGCCGATTCCAAACAGACCCTGCTGTGCACCTATCTCTCCGGCGTCCTGCTGGTGGGGCTCCTGCTCAACTCCACGCTGGGCTGGTCCTGGGCCGATCCGGTGGCTGCGCTCGTCATTGCCGCGGTCGCGGTGAAGGAGGGCCGCGAGGCCTGGAAGGGTGATGCGTGCTGCGCGTTACCGGTCCAAAATGCTGGACGCTTGCCCGCCCCGAACAGGCGGGGGATAACGGCCGCAAGCCCCGGCCCGTCCACGGCTCCTCCTGTCGGGTTGGTCGTTGAGCCGACGGTGGGTAACCCTTCAGCGCGGTCATGTTCCTGCTGCGCCGGCAGGCCGGTCGGCCCACCTGACGGCGGGCGGACCGCGCCTCGGGGAGGTCCACGGGATGGACAGTGACACCGCTTCCAGCACCCCTGCGACACCGCCTGAGGGAGTGATCGGGCCCGGCTCCTCAGGCGTATGGTGCTTCGGTGACGACGTCGACACCGTGCTGGCGCTCGCGCGGTCCGGTTTCGACTGGATTGCCCTCGATGCCCAGCACGGCAAGTTTGATCGGCGCTCGCTGATCGACAACGGCCGCGCCCTCTTGGGTGCCGGCAAGAACTTCGCGGTCCGTGTCGCTGGTGCCGACCCCGCCGGCATCGGCCTGGCCCTCGACGTCGGTGCCGCCACCGTCATCGTGCCCCAGATCGACAACGCCGACGAAGCCCGCCTGGTGGTCGAGGCCGGCAGATACCCGCCGCATGGTTCCCGCAGCTGGGGCCCGCTGGCACCACTATGGGGGCGTGAGGCGCCAGCGCCCCACGCGGCGGCACCCCAACTTGCCGTCATGATCGAATCCGCTGCGGCCCTGGCAAACATCGAGTCCATCGCGGCCGTTCCCGGGGTCGACCTTCTCTTCGTGGGTCCGTTCGATCTCTCTCTTTCGCTGGGCACCACGGTCGACGCCCTTCTGGCCGACGAGGGTGGCCCCCTGGCCATGATCGCCGCCGCAGCCGCCCGGGCGGGGCTGGGTGCCGGTATTTTCGCCGGCACTCCGGAGCGCGCGGGCATGCTCCGCGCGCGTGGTTATGACCGCGTCGCGGTGGCAACGGACGCCGCGGTCATCGCGGCAGGAGCCCGCACCGTCCTAGGGTTCACACCGACGCATTCCCGCCCCGGCGGGCAACAACGGCCTTGATATCCCGCGATTTCCTCTAGCCGGATGCGTCAGCAGCCGGCCCGGGCAACGGTTCGACGACGGCTCCCTCGTCCGGCAGGCCGGCATCTCGGGTTCGGGAATCCTTGGAGCCCGGCGGCCACTCGCGGAAGCGCCGGAACGCGATTGGAAGACCGCGGGCAACCGAGAGATTCGGACTGTCCATCACCTGTAGGTGGACATGTGGTTCCGTGGAGTTGCCGGAGTTACCGCACGCGGCAACCGCCTGGCCGGCCCTCACCTCCTCACCGACCACCACACGGATGGAACCGGCCTGAAGGTGGGCCAGACCCGCATAGGCCCCGGGTTGCCGCAGCGCGATGATGACATGGTTGCCGGCGACAGCGGCCACTCCCTTCCGGAGCCGCCCGGACTGGCCCAACGCATACGGCAGCAGGGCCAGCTGTGAACGCCGCCCGTCGTGGTCGAATTCGCCGTCGTGCACCCCAACAACGGTGCCGTCGCCGGGGGCCAGGATCGGCAGGCCGTAGGCGAAAAACCGCTCCCGTGGTTCGGTGGCGAGGAAAGTACGCCAATCTGTGCGGGGTGAGGTCCGGCGGCGGTCGTCAACGGCAACGAAGTCGATGGCATAACGCCCGCCCAGCAGGTTCGTCCCATGGCTCGGGACCCGCCTAGCCGGACTGTTTTGCGCCAGCCACCTGCCTTCGAACGGCAGCGACATCAACACCCCGCCAGGTGCCAAACCCCGTGGGGGCCGCCCTCCAGTCACGGGACACATCCCCGTTGAGGTCCCGGAACGGACCGCTGCGCCGGACACATCCGCACTAGCGCATCGCTGGCTTGGAAAGGTCATCCACGAGGTCGGCCAACGCGTCGACTCCGCGGGAGGCTTTGATTGCGACGGCCAGCCGGGCGGCTGTCTGCTTGTACCTGGGCGTGGACAGCACTGTCCGGACCGCTTTGGCGATGGCCTCGGGCTTTGGGCGGTTGGAGCGAAGGTTGATGCCCGTTCCGGACCATTGGACCCGTGCCGACACCTCCGTCTTGTCCTCGGTTTCCCCCGCCACCACCAGGGGTACGCCGTGGCGCAGCGCGAACTGGACGCCCCCGTACCCTCCGTTGGTGACCACCACGTCGACCTTGGGCAGCAGTTCGTCATAGGGGAGGTAGGAGGAGACGCGCACATTGCCGGGCAGCGGGGGTTCCAGATCCTCGGCGGACCGGCCACCTGTGCTGACGACCACAAGGACGTCGTCGTGGGCCAAGGCGTCGATTGTTGGGCGAATCAGGTCATCGAAGTCCCTGTTCGCCACGGTTCCCTGGGTCACGTGAACCACCGGGCCGCCTGCATCGAGTTCGCCCCACCAGTCCGGCAACCCGTGGTCTCCGGCCGTGGAAGAGGTCCCCTTGACGCTCTGGGACACCGGTCCGACGAAGTGGACGGTGTCGGGCAGGTCCGAGCGGGGATATTCGAACTCGGAAACGGTGAACTGCACCACGTGGTCCGCAGCGCGGGGCCAATCCATGAAGAACGCAGGGAAGGGGGCGTTGACCACCTCATGGGACATGGCGTCCGCGTATTTCTGGACGGGCGCGAAGACAATCTTTTCGGAGACTGAGCGCAGGATCCGGTTCCGAAGCTGCCCCATCGGTCCGGGCATCGGTGGAATGCCGAGCCCGAAGGGAGCGGTGTCGCGGCTGGCCAGGCTCAGCGGTACGATGCCGCAGTTGATGACGGCGGGCCGGGTGGCGTTCGGCTCGGCGACCAGGAGTGGGGCCCCCATGAACAGCGACTCGGTAAGGACGGCGTCGGCAGATTCTTCAGCCAGCAACCCACTGATGGCCGCATGCTGGAACTTTCCCGGCCGCATGAAGATTTCCTGGAGGTCATAGCGGATGCCCTTGGGCCCCTTGAGGCCAACCCGACCGGGGAAAGCAGCGTCAAGATCGCTGTCGTCGAAGTCCGCCTCTGCGGGAAGCGGCACGAATGTTGCGCCTGTAGCGGCAACCCGGTCCCGGTAGCGGCTCCCCGTCAGGAAGCGGACCCGGTGTCCGCGCTTCACGAGGCCGGACGCCACAGCGAGCATCGGGGTGACGTGGCCGTGGACAGGTGTGGAACAGAGGATGAGGGACGCCATGAGGTGCTCCGACCGCTTGACCTTCTCGGGTGTGTAGCTAAGTATTGCGCAGCAAGGGGGTCCGAAACACCCGGGTTCGCGTTGCCCGGACCGCTGCCCACTGTTGCTCCAAGACTGTCTATGCGGCGGTCCATCCTCCATGTGCTGGATGCGCAGTCCAATCCGTCGCTCAAGACTCCGGGCCGTGTAGTGCAGGAAATTCTGCCCGCTCATGGCAGACTGAGCGCGTCGACTGCGCACTGAAATCAGGGGGATATGTGGCGAGCACCGATGGCACGATGTCCGACGGCGTGGGTGCAGTCCCACCGGCTCGGTGGTTCGCGCCCCGGCCGTCCAGGCTCGTAGCAGGAGCACGGCGGTGCTCTTGATCCTGCCCATGTTCGTGTACACGATTAACTCGATTGCCCGATATGTACCGGCGATGGCAATCGCGTGCGTGCTCCTGTCCGGGATGTGCCTCTGGGTGGTTTGGGCCAGAGTTCACGGCGCCAGGACATCCATCCCACTCACCGAAAGCCAATCATGACCGACATTCAGGGCCCTGCAGCGGCCGACCCGCGCAGAAGCCGCCGAAGTGCGTCCCTTTCCATTGGCGTGACGGCGCTTCTTGCAAGCGCCGTGCTCACCGGATGCTCACCTTCAGGTGAAGTAATCGACGCCGACTACGCCCAGGTCTGCCAGGACCGCACCACCGAGGAGCGGGTCGAGGACAGCAAGTGCAGCGAGGAAGGCCGCTCCTCGGGCGTGTACGGCTGGTACTTCTTCGCCATGGGGGCGCGCAACGCTGCCATCAACAGGTCTATTCCTCCTGTCGGGTCCCAGCTCGCGGGCGGCGTCACCACGGTTCCGGCCGGCGCGTCGACCAGGAGCGGCCTGCCCGCCTCGGGGTCGTCGGCGGTCAGCCGGGGCGGCTTCGGTGACAGTGCCAAGTCGGGCGGCGGCGGCCGCTCCGGAAGCATGGGTGGCTGAGGTGAAACGCATCCCCTCCGTTCCGCGCCGCGACTGGAAACGGAAAGTCGAAAGCCAGGGCCTCGTCTTTTCGACGACGGTCCTGCCCGACGGCTCCTCCATCGAGTACTGGAACGAAAGCGCCTACTACCAGTTCGACCTTGCCGAAGTCGAGATGCTCGAAAAGGTCACCGAGGAACTGCACGGCATGTGCATCGAGGCCGCCCGCTACCTGGCGACCGGGGCAATGGGCAACATCGGCATCAGCCCGGAGGCCCTGAAGCTCGCAGCAGGCTCCCTTGCCCGCGGCGAACCCGGCGTCTACGGGCGCTTCGACTTCGCCTACGACGGCGTGAACCCGCCGAAGATGCTCGAATACAACGCCGATACCCCCACCGGACTGATCGAAGCGTCGATTGCGCAGTGGTACTGGCTGCAGGACGTAATGCCCCGCAACGACCAGTGGAACGGCGTCCACGAAGCCCTTGTCCGTGCATGGGAGAAGCAGCGCGGGGGCCTCGACGGGGCAAGGCTGCACGTGGCGCACACCGAAGTCGAAGAGTCGGGCGAAGACTGGATGACCGCGGCATACATGCTCGACGTCGCCAACCAGGCAGGATGGGAGACCGTCGGCATCAACATGAGCGACATCGGCTGGAACGCCCGCACCAAGCGGTTCGTCGACCTTGACGAGAACGTCATCAGCAATATCTTCAAGCTGTATCCGTGGGAACACATGATGAAGGAGGACTTCGGCAAGAACATCCGCGACTGGCCGGTGATGACCCGATGGTATGAACCGGCCTGGAAGATGTTCCTCTCGAACAAGGCGCTCCTTGCCGCACTCTGGCACCTCTACCCGGGGCACCCGAACCTCCTGCCTTCCTTCCTCGACAGCCCCAACGGGTTGAAGGAATGGGTTGCCAAACCCCTCCACGGGCGCGAAGGGGACAATATCCGCATCCATGCCAAGGGCGTGGACATCGAACAGCCCGGCGACTACGGTGCCGAAGGCTGGTGTTACCAGGCATGGAGCCCCCTTCCGGACTTCGACGGCAACCACCCGGTTCTCGGTGCCTGGGTCGTCGACGGCGAATCCGTCGGCGTCGGCATCCGCGAATCCGACGGCTACGTGACCGACTACTTCTGCCGCTTCGTGCCGAACATTATCGACGCACCCGCCCCTGACCTGGGCAGAAAATGAGCGCCCCAGTGACCCCTTCCGTGCGCGGCAAGGGTTTGTCGGCGGATGATCTCGGGCTGGCGGGGAGCGTTTCCGTTGGCCTGTCTTCGACCGCGCCGGTCTACTCCCTGGCGGCCACCCTTGGGTTCATCATCCTTGCCGTGGGCGTGCAGGCACCCGTGGTCCTGATCGCCGCCTTTCTTCCAATGCTGTTTACCGCGTACGCCTATCGCGAGCTCAACAACGACACTCCGGACTGCGGCACCACCTTCACGTGGGCATCCCGGGCGTTCGGAAAGTTCACCGGCTGGATGGGCGGCTGGGCCCTGGCCCTCTCAGGGATCGTCGTCCTCGCCAACCTCGCGCAGATCGCTGGGCAATATCTTTGGCGTCTGGTGAATCCCGGGCTGGCAGACAATACGCTGCTGGTGACGATCACCGGCGTTGCCTTCATCGCCGCAATGACCTGGACCAACTACCGCGGCATCGACCTCTCCGAGAAGATGCAGCGGACGTTGATCATTCTTCAGTACGCGGCCCTCGCCCTCTTCACCGGCTTCGCCCTTTACCGCATCGGGGCCGGACAGGCCTTCGACCTCACACCGGTCTCCCTTGAATGGTTCAACCCGTTCGCTGTGGACAGCCTGCAGTCATTCACGTATGCGGTGCTCCTGGCCCTGTTCATCTACTGGGGCTGGGATACCTGCCTCGCACTGAACGAGGAGACCCGCAACCCGCGGACCACACCGGGCCGGGCCGCTCTCATCTCCTCGGTCGTCCTCCTTCTCACCTATGTCGGGGTCAGCGTGGTCGTGATGGCCTTCGCAGGCACCGGATCCGTTGGACTGGGCCTCGGCAACGAGGCGAATGCGGCTGATGTCTTCTACGCAATCAGCGCGGCCGTTCTGGGCGACTGGTCCTGGGTGGTGGTGCTGGCTGTGCTGATCTCTGCCGTTTCCTCAACCCAGACAACGATCCTGCCCACCGCGCGCGGCACCCTCTCGATGGCCGCCCACAAGGCGCTTCCCGACCGCTTCGCCCGCGTCCATTCCCGGTACCTGACGCCCACGTTCTCGACGGTGCTGATGGGAGTCACCGCCTCCGCCTACTACGTGGCAATGACCCTGATCAGCGAGGACTTCCTTGCCGACTCGATCGCCTCCCTCGGGCTGTTCATCGCCTTCTACTACGGCCTCACCGGCTTCGCGTGCGTCTGGTACTTCCGGCGCACGCTGCGCTCGAGCACCCGGAACCTCGTGTTCAAGGGAATCCTTCCGCTGCTGGGGGCGCTGATGATGACTGGTGCGTTCCTGCTCAGCGCAGTGGACATGCTCGACCCCGCCTATGGAAGCACCGTCTTCCTCGGCGTCGGGGGAACCTTCGTGATCGGTGTCGGCGCGCTGCTCCTGGGCGTCGGCTTGATGGCCCTCTGGTACGCCTCTGCGGGACGGCGGAAGGCCGCAGACCTGGCACTCGACGCATACGGCCCGACGCCCGGCTGACCACCGCTCCGGCGCGCGGGTGCTCTAGTCTGCCAGGGCTTACAGCGCGGCAACCAACGACGAGGCGTCAGTGCTCGTGCCGGGTTGCTTTCGGTTCCCCACCGGACCCGGGAATCAGCCGCACGAGGCCGTCGAGGATCAGGCTCAGTCCGAAGTCGAACTCATCACCGAAATCGTATCCGGGCTTGAGCACGTGTTCGGTGGCGATCTCGACCATGTGGGGATACTCGCCGGTGGAGAAGAGTTCAACAATCGGTGCTGTGACCTCTGCCGCGGTGTCCCGTCCGTTGAACGGCAGCGCCGCTTCCTGGAGGGCGAATCCGTAGATGTAACTGTCGAGCAGGGCATAGGCGTGCGCCGTCAGCTTCACCGAAAAGCCCGCCGCCCGCAGGGTGGCCAGGGTCGCCTCGTGGTGTAGCAGTGTTGCCGGGCCGGGGGAGGATCGGGATTCGAGCAGTCCCACCGCCCATGGATGGCGCTTGAGCACCTCGCGCATCGCATGTGCTCGGCGATGCATTTCATCCCGCCAGTCGCCTCCCGGGGAGGGCGGTTGAATCTCGCTGAAGACAGTGTCGACGATGCCGTCCAGGATCGCGCCCTTGTTGGCGACATAGTGGTAGAGCGACATCGGCTTGGTCCCCATGCGCCGGGCAAGGGAGCGGATGGTCAGTGCGGCGAGTCCCGATTCATCGGCAAGGTCCCGCGCATAGCCGAGGACCGTCTCTCGGCTGAGCGGAACGCGGCGGGCGGGGCGGTCCTGCATATCCGATGTCATTGATCCTCCGGGCTGTAGCGCTTTCGTACGTAGTACGATACAGTGTCGTACACTGTACGAATTTCTCGTGGATTCCTGAAAGGAACCAACCATGAAAGCTGACCGTACGCACTCCGCACAGACCGCGCCTACCGCCACGCCTGCGACCCCGATGCGGGCGATTGTGCAGGAAGCCTACGGCCCCGCGGACGTGCTGCATCTGGCGGAGATCCCCCGGCCGAAGGTCAGGGAGGACGAGGTGCTGGTCAGGGTCCATGCCGCAGGACTGGACCGGGGAACCTGGCATGTGACAACGGGGCTGCCCTACGCCCTGCGCCTTGCCTACGGCATCCGCGCGCCACGGAATCCGGTGCCCGGCCTGGATCTGGCCGGAACGGTTGAAGCGGTCGGAGCGGCGGTCACGCGATTCGCTGTCGGCGATGAAGTCTTCGGCGTCGGGAAAGGCCCCTTCGCTGAATACGCGGCGGCAGCTGAAAGCAGGCTGGCCCGCAAGCCGTCCAACCTCAGTTTCGAACAGGCCTCAGTGGTTCCGGTCTCGGCAAGCACCGCGCTGCAGGCCCTCCGCGCGGCCGGACCCGTGTTGCCGGGGCAGAAGGTACTGATCCTCGGTGCCTCGGGCGGGGTCGGCACCTTTGCCGTGCAGCTGGCAAAGGCCTCCGGTGCCGATGTCACGGGCGTCTGCAGCACCAGCAAAATGGATCTTGTGCGATCCCTCGGTGTCGACCGCGTCATCGACTACACCAGGGAGGACTTCGCGGACGGAGCCGAGCGCTACGACGTCATCATCGACATCGCAGGAAACCCCGCCCCAGCCCGGCTGCGCCGGGCCCTCACCCGCACCGGAACGGCGGTGCTCACCGGCGGCGAGGAAGGCGGGACCTGGACCGGCGGGCTTGACCGCCAGTTCCGGGCACTTGTCCTCTCCCCATTCATCAGCCAGCGGCTCATGATGCTCATGGGCAAAGTGGGTACGGCCGACCTCGAACACTTGGCCGGGCTCCTGGCAGCAGGGTCCCTCACCCCGGTCCTGGACCGGACCTACCCGCTGGAGCAGGTTCCCGACGCCATGCGCTACTTCGACGCCGGCAAGGCGCGCGGAAAAGTGGCAATCACCATCTGATCCCCGTCGGCTGCGGCCGGCCGCGCTGGGATCTGCTCTTCTTTTTTGGGCGGATTGCTGCGAGTCTGGGCCAATAGTGCCTCGGCTGGGGATCGGAGCAAGGAGTGCCTCCGCCCGGACGCGGCAATGACCACAGGAGGAGACCAGCCATATGACCCGATCCGTCCTCAGCGTCGAGGCCGTCCTCGCCCGGTACTCCGATCCCGAAGCCTGTGCGGCGTCGTTGTTGTGCGATTCGCATGATCCGGCGGGCATCGCCTTCTCCATTGTCGAGGCCGACCTTTCCAGCGAGGACATCACCTACGGTCAGCTTCGTGAGCGCTCGGAACGGGGAGCCGCCGCCCTGGCCGGCCTCGGTGTTGGCCCGGGTGATGCCGTCGCTACCCTCATGGGCAAATCAGCGGATCTTGTGGTCATGCTGATGGCTATCTGGAGGCGCGGGGCAGTCCATGTACCCCTGTTCACCGCGTTCGCATGGCCGGCAATCGAGTTCCGGCTGGCGTCCTCGAACGCCAAGGTTGTCATCACCGACGCCGACCAGCGCGAGAAGATCAAGGAACCGACCGCCGCCGTCGTCATTGTCGGCGGACGTGCCGAGGCGCCGGACCTCGCCCTCGCCCCGCTGCTTGAAGCCCAGCCGGCCGGCATCCCTGCTGAAGCTGTCGGAGGTGATGGGCCTCTGGTCCTCATCTTCACCTCAGGGACGACGGGGACGCCCAAAGGCGTCCCCGTACCCCTCCGGGCACTTGCCGCTTTCCGCCACTACATCGAACTCGGGCTGGATGTTCGGAGCAGCGACGTCTTCTGGAACGCAGCGGACCCCGGGTGGGCCTACGGCTTGTACTACGGCATTCTCGGCCCCCTGGCGGCGGGAAGGCGGTGCCTGCTGCTGCACGCCGGCTTCTCGGCCGAACTGAGCTTCGCCGTCCTCGAGCGCTTTGGGGTGACGAACTTCGCGGCCGCCCCCACCGTGTACCGGACGATGCGGTCGAAGTCCGAGCTGATGACCGGGAAGCTGCGCCTGCGCAGGGCCTCCTCGGCCGGCGAGCCCTTAACACCTGAAGTGATCTCCTGGGCGGAGGAGACGTTCGGCGTCCCCGTCCGGGATCACTACGGGCAGACCGAACACGGCATGATGATCATCAACGGCTGGCATGACTCGATCCGCAAGGACCTGCGTCCCGGGTCGATGGGCCATCCCATGCCGGGTTGGCGCTGCGCCGTCCTCAAGAATGAATCCGACGAGGAGGCGCAGGCAGGGGAGATGGGGCGGGTGGCGGTGGACGCCACGGCAAGCCCGATGATGTGGTTCAAAGGGTACGACGGTGCCCCGGAAAGAACCGCGGAACGGTTCAGCGCCGACGGCCGCTGGTACGTCACGGGCGATGCAGGAATGAGCGATGCTGATGGCTACTACTATTTTTCGGCGCGCGACGACGACGTCATCATCATGGCCGGATACCGCATCGGCCCCTTCGACGTCGAGAGCGTCCTGTCCACCCATCCGGCGGTCCTTGAAAGCGCCGTCGTCGGCGCTCCCGACGAGATCAGGGGAGAGGTGCTGGAGGCCTACGTTGTCCTGAATGAGGGAACGGACGGTGACGCTTCCCTCGTTCGGGAGCTGCAGGAGCTCGTCAAGACCCAGTTCGCGGCCCACGCCTTCCCGCGCAGAATTCATTTCATCGACGCGCTTCCGAAAACGCCCTCGGGAAAGATCCAGCGGTACGTTCTGCGGGCCCGGCGCGCTTCCTCGGAATAGTGGTCCCGGCGCCGGTCAAAGCAGCAGGTTTTTGCCTGCGCCTCGCCGACGCGTACGCTGTACTCCTGTCGAAGGGACAGGTTGGCGAAGTGAGAGGGGGTCCACGATGACCGAGCAAACCCAGACCGAGCGGCGCGTGCGGCTGAACCGGGACCGGGTGCTGCAGGCCGCGGTCACCCTTGCCGACGAGATCGGCATCGAGTCACTCAGCATGCGCAGGCTCGCACAGGAACTCCACGTTGCGCCCATGGCGCTCTACAAGCACGTCGCCAACAAAGAGGAACTCCTCGGCGGCATGGTCGATGTCATCGTTGGGGAGATCGAGCCTCCGCTGGGCGCTTCCGACTGGAAGAACGCGGTGCGGTCGAGAGTGCTCTCGGCAAGGCGGGCCCTCCAGCGGCACCCGTGGGCGCGCCGGGCAATCGAGACGCGAACCAGCATGACGCCTGCCGTACTCGACTACGTTGAGTCGTTCATCGGCGCGTTCCTGGCCGGCGGGTTCTCCGTGGATCTCACCCACCACGTCATGCATGCCCTCGGTGGACGGATGTGGGGGTTTACCCAGGAACTTTTCGATGACCCTGCCGCCCCGAAGCCTGAGGCGTCGGCGGATGCCGCACGGGCAAGGGCCGCCATGCTCGAGCAGGCGGCGCAGCGTTATCCAAACGTGGTGGCGGTCGCCACGTCGATGCCGCACGACGAGCGTTCAGTGGTCGGTCACGGCTGTGACGACCAGTTCGAGTTCGAGTTCGCCCTCGACCTGCTGCTCGACGGCTTTGAGCGCCTTCATGCGGGCGGTTGGACTTCGCAGGCAGCGAAGCTGGACCGCGGATAGCGAGCCCGGGAACCCTGCCGGCTGCTCTGTGCGTCATGCTCCGGGAAGGGCACGGCGGCGGGCCGCGCCGTGAGGCACAGCCCGCCGCACTGCAGTAGCGCCGGCAGGACGACAGAGCTCGCCTATTACGCGGGGACGGTTGCGCTGGGTGCCGGTTCCGATGTGGCGTTCAGTGCCGTCAGCGCGGAAGGTCGAAAGCCCTTCGCAATCAGGTAGACGGCAAGGCACACCTCCCAGGCGAACACCGGGAGGGCGGTGACGACCGCCCATGCCGAAACCTGCTCGTAGAGCCCGAACATCTGGGCGGCTCCCGAGGCGAAGACCAGGGGGCCTCCCACGAGTCCGAGCACGGCGATGAACCGAGGCACCAGGCCCGAGCGGTACAGCAGGTACGCGAGCAGCAGGGTGTTTGTTCCACAGATGAAGCTCGGTCCGACGAGGAAGGTCCAGTTGTTGAATGCCACAAGCGCGCTGCCGAGGGCGATCGAATCGGGACCCGTTTCCGGCAGGTCCTGACGCAGGGTTACGAGCGCCAGAAGGGAAATGACGCCGGCGGTGATGACGGCGGCCTCGAATGTCCGCAGGGCAACATAACCGAGGGCGGCGCCTTCGTTTTGCCGCTTGACCACGGGGAAGAGGGCGACGCCTGTCCCGATGATGGCGACAGCGAGCAGCACGTCCAGGAAGGCTGCCAGAAGGATCAGTGTGTCCGGCCCCGGACCGGCAATGTAGTTGGGGTTGCTGAGAACCGGAACATAGAGAACCCGCGCCGTGATTGAAGTGACGTGGGTAATCAGGAAGAGGATGCCGGCGACGATGGCAATCCTTCGGGTTGAAGTCATTTCCCACTCTCTCCTGTAGCTGTGGCGTACGGCGTACACCATCGACACCAAATCTAGGTATACGCCGTATACAAGTCAAGAGCAGGAACGGTTTGCGCTGCCGAGCCGCTTTCGTGCGGCCTTACCGGAGCGGGGCCTTCCACGACAGCACTGACATTCCGGCCCGCGCGGCCACGTGCCCGGGGATGGCTCTCAGGATGGAATTGCGGATGCTGATGCCGGGTTTGCCACGGAGATCCGCTCCGATTTGCCCGGCGCGGTGGGAGCGGCGGGCCATCCGTTGGGTGCGGGGACGGCGCTGGTCATCGAAAATCTGCAACGCGGACGCGAGGGTGGCGCCGTCGTTGACCGCCCTGGCGATGAGAAGACCGACGCATACACCGTCCTCCAGGGACGAATTGGCTCCTTGCCCCATCGTCGGCTCCATGGCGTGGGCGGCGTCCCCGATGAGGACGGTACGCCCATGAACGAAGGTCCTGAGTTCCGGCGCGAGCGCATAGACGTTATGGCGCATTATCCGGTGGCCGGGAGTCGCCCCGATGAGCGATGGCACCGGTTCGGCCCAGCCTCGGAAGTGGTCGAGCGCATCAGCTTTGTCGTCGGGCGAGTCCTTTTCTTCCGCCGAGTGGGTGTAGCCGTACCAGTACACTTGGCCGGCGCCGATTCTCACGGCGCCGAATTCCGTGCCGGGACCCCAACGGACAACGACGTCATCACTGACCAAAGCTGAATCATCAATAATGCCCCGCCAGGAGGACTTCCCGCTGTAGTGCGGTGTTGTCGCCGGGGCCAACCGGGTCCTCAGCGCGCTGCGCAGTCCGTCGGCTCCCACAACGAGGTCCGCTTCATAGGAGTTGCTTCCTTCCTCCGAGCCCGTCTGAACCATCGCCCGTGGTCCGTCAGCCTGCCCGGGGTCGATAGAGGTGACCCGCACGCCGTTCACAAGGGTTGCCCCCTGAGCCGACGCCAGTAGAAGGCGATGCAGTTCCTGCCGGTGGATCCCGTAAAATTCCGGTGCTGTACGGGATCCTCCGTTACCGGAAATTTTCATCAGCCACCTGCCTCGTTCGTCCATGGTGCCGGCCATGTGAACCCGATTGCCCGCCGCCCGGGCAGCGGCGTCGGCACCCACGGCTGCAAGGGCGGACAGGCCGTTCGTTGTGAGGGCAAGGCCGGCCCCGACTTCGGCGAAGCTGGGTGCCTGTTCGAGCACCGTCACGTTCCACCCCTCGCGCAGGAGAGAAGCCGCGGCGGTGAGTCCGGCGATGCCGCCCCCGACCACCACTGCATTGTGTCCTTGCTCGGCCATGGTTCCCTCCCTCGTCCTTCACGGGCAATCGTAGGCGGAGGACGCCGGAGAGGTGAGCGTCGGCCCGGCTGGCGCTTAGTGGGAGGGGGAGTCGAGGGGAATCCCCCCCCGTAGGCACGCGGTTTTTGGACAAACCCACGTAAGGTCGGGTTGTGAGCGGGAGTGGAGACGAGCGGCGGGCACGGGTGACAATTGCGGATGTCGCCGCAGCCGCCGGCGTCTCGCGGGGCACCGTTTCACGGGTCATGAACGGTGAGGCTTATGTGTCCGACCGTGCCCGCGTCGCCGTCGAGGACGCCGCGGCCAGGGTCGGGTACGTCGCGAACAAGGCGGCACGCGACCTGGCGGCCGGAAAGTCGCGGGCCGTTGCGGTGATCGTCGATGAGGCCCGCACGCGGCTGACCGGCGATCCGAACACCTCGGTTCTGCTGCTCTCCCTCTAGGCGGGCCTTTCGGCACACCGCTATCGGGCGGTCACGGTACTGCTGGGAGCCGGCGACGATGACAGGAGCGCGGCCCAATTCCTTCGGTCGGGGTCGGTCGATGGCGTGATCCTGTTGTCCGATGAACAGTGCCCACGGGTCCTGGAAGCGATCGAGGACACAGGGCTCCCCGCCGTCCTGATGTGTGAACCAACCCGTTCGAGAGGGCCCGTCTCAGTATCGATTGACGACGAATCCGCGGCGCGGGACATCACCTCCGTCCTGGTGGCGGCGGAGCGCCGTCGCATAGCAATGATCGCGGTCGGCTTGAACACCGGCTATGGGCGGGCGCGCGTGCGCGGGTACAAGTCAGCCCTCGGGCACGGTTTCGACCCCGCCCTGGTGGTCGAAGCGGCCGGTGTCACGTACGAGGCCGGCCAACGGGCCATGGAAGTCCTGTTGAAGCGGAATCCCGGCGTGGACGGCATCTTTGTCGCGTCCGACGTCGTTGCTGCCGGCGGCATGCAGACTCTGCTCGACAAGGGTCACCGCATCCCCGAAGACATCAGCGTTGTGGGTTTCGACGGTAATGAATGGTCCGAGCGGAGTAAACCGGCCCTGACCACGGTGAGGCAGCCCCTGGCCGATCTCGCCAGGGAAGCGATCAGCGCGCTTCTCGGTCTGCTCACCGGCGCACCGGTCGCGAGCGTCCGGCTTCCGGCCCGTACATTGCACAGGGAATCAACCTAGCCGAACCCAGCACCAGCGCCTCTTGTGCCGAGATCATTATGTCGCTACGTTCGGCGACCCAACGTCCTGGATGTGGACTTCCGGGGCGAAGGCCGTCAGTTCTTTGGCCAATGGCAGCTGCCGGAGCTCGGGTTCGAGGAATCTGTATTCGATCAGTACACGAACCCCGTTGAGAGTGGGGTCCACGTAGATGTCAGCGATCCTGCTCGATTCATCCGGGTCGTATTTGGACAGGAGTTTCTCCCGGAGGTCCCTCAGATAGCTCAGGGATTTTCCGGTCCCCTGGTGCCCGATCCACTCGCCCTCGGGGTCAAGCTCGTTGCGGAGCGCCGCAAACCCTGCCTCGGACCAGGCGCTCTCCGCCGCGGTCCAAACCCGCACTGTCTCATAGGACCAATCGAAGTGCGCGCCACCGAACTCGTCGGGATGTTCTTCCACATGGCGCAGGACTTGCTCGTACACGCCGCGGAGCTGGGCACTGGGGCCGCCTGCATCGTATCGATACGGGAGCACGACGCGGGCATCGTCGCGCGGCTCGGGAGGGGTATTCCTGTTCGGCAACCCGCAGCCAGTGAGAATAAGAGACGCACAGAAAGCGGAAGCGACGATCTTGGTTACGCGCTTCATCGCCACCCCATTCGGACGAGCACGGATGGAGGAGAATCCTTCAGACGTGCTTGTATGCACAGAGTCCGCCCGGCGGACAGATATGTCAATGGATCATCGGCTGCTACCGGGCTCCCTGCTGAATCTGCGCTTCTATTGGGTTTCGTCGGTGTCCACGACCAGTGAATACAAGGTGCCTGCCCGGGTTCTTTCCATCAGTTCGGCGTCGACCAGGTACCGGCGCAGCGTGACGTAATCCTTGGCGTATTCCTTCAACCGTTCATTGACGTCTTTTTCTGACAGCTCTTCACCGGGTTTGAGGGCGTCAGCGGCGACCCACTTCAGCAACTCGTACCGTTGACGTTGGTTCGCTGGATATTGATTGATCCTGCCATCCACCAAGAAGCGCTGAATCCCTTCGCGTCTCGGTCCGTCGTGGTGCTCCTGCAGGAGTGACCGAAAGATACCGGAGTTCAGCACCCACCCGTTGTCGTTGAGCACCAGACCTGATTGGGCGAGCTGTTCCATCGCTTTCGGGCGCTTTCCGGGTGGTACGGCCAGGCCCCTGTTCCGGGCATCCTCCAACACCATTTCCGCGAAAATAATCCGAAGTTTATCGTTGCTCAGCGCTGCCAATACTTTTCGCCAATTGTTCACAATTCCTTGCCTGATCTCCCGCTCGTCGCCGGCTGGGCCGTGGTGCGTCGATCCTACGCCGCACCCGCCCGACTGGGGATGCTGGTTACCCGTTATCCCTTCAAGCTCGACTGTGAGCGGCAGGTGATGGACAGAGGTTATGTTGGGGCTATGGCATATGACACCCCGGCTTCGCTTGTACGAAACGTTGAAGACTTGCCCGAGGAGGGTTGGAACGACGAGCGGGGCACCGTGACGTGGCGGACTCTGTTCTCCGCTGACAGCACGCCGACCTCACTGCTGGTGACAGGGGTCGCCGAGCTGCCCGAAAAGGGCTTCCTCGCCCTGCATCGACACGACCAGGCTGAAACGTACTACGTTCTCTCCGGCACTGGAACGGTCACTCTTGAGGGTCAGGAGCACCAAGTCAGGGCAGGGTCAACCACATTCATTCCCGGCGGCGCCGAACATGGGATCAGGAATGACGGTCCGGTTCCGCTGGCATTCTTTTATGCGCTGGCCGCCGACAGTTTTTCCGACGTCCATTACAGGTTCTCCTGACATGTCCTTCGGTTACAACATCAACGATCGGACTCGGGTTTGGTCGAATCGACGGTAATACTCCTCGCGGGATTCTGTGCCGGGCTGATCAACGTTGCCGTTGGATCCGGAACCCTGGTGACGTTCCCAGTGCTGCTGCTGTTCGGGCATCCACCCCTGGTGGCCAATATTTCCAACAACATCGGGTTGGTCGCCGGAGGGCTTTCCGGGGCGTGGGGATACCGCCGAGAACTCGCCCCGAATAAGGACCTGCTTTTGCGGCTCCTGCCGGCTTCGGCAGCCGGCGGGGTCACGGGGGCTGTGCTGCTGCTCGTCCTCCCCGCCGAGGCATTCCACACGATAGTTCCAATCCTCATCACCCTCGGGCTGCTGATGGTGGCATTCGGGCCCACAATCCAACGTCGAACAGCCCTCAAACGCCAGAACCATCCTGTGCGCGCCACTGGGAAGAACGCCGTCCTGCTGGGGGGCATTCTCGTTCTCGGCGTTTACGGGGGTTATTTCGGCGCGGCCCAGGGCGTCCTCGTCGTGGGCCTGATGAGTGTCACAACCGTTGTGGCGCTGCAGCAGATCAACGCGGTGAAAAACGTCCTTGTCACAGCCGTGAATGCAGTAGCGGCAGGGATCTTCGTGGTCGCAGCAGGGGAGTCAATAGACTGGAGCGCCGTCCTTCTGATTGCCTGCGGTGCGTCAATCGGAGGGTTCATTGGAGCGAGATTCGGGCGGAGGCTTTCCCCGTTTGTGCTCAGGGCCACCATCATCGTGGTCGGAACCGCGGCCGTGATCCGGATGGTCTTCTTCGACTAGTTTCAATGCCTTCCTCGCTCAATTCACGGCGGAACCAACTGCGGTTGTAGGTCCTCCATCCGCTCCTTCTGACCTATGGTGTCTTGATGAAGCTTCTTATCCTTGGCGGCACCGCGTGGCTCGGTCGTGAGATCGCCCGCGAAGCGGTCGAGCGCGGACACGAGGTGACGTGCCTGGCGAGAGGCGAATCGGGTTCGGTCCCCGCCGGTGCGTCACTCGTCCGGTCGGATCGGGACTCAGAGGACGGACTGGCTCGGGTGGCCGCCCTCCAGTGGGACGCGGTCGTGGATGTGTCCCGCCAGCCAGGCCAAGTCAAACGTGCAGTCCGCGACCTCGCGGGGAGCCGCTACTACCTCTTCGTCTCCTCGGGAAGCGCGTACGCCAATCAGGGACCGCTGGGCCAGGATGAAGCTGCGCCGCTGCTCCCGCCGTTGGACTCGGATGTCATGGAAACGATGGAATCCTACGGACAGGCAAAGGTCGCCTGCGAGCAGGCCGTTCTAGACGGATTCGGCCACCGTCGCGGCATGATTGCGCGCGTGGGGCTGATTGGGGGCCCCGGTGACATCTTCGGGCGCACCGGATACTGGCCATTACGGTTTGCGCATCCCTCTGTGCCGGACGGAGCGGTGCTCATCCCAGATACCCCGACGTTACCCACCCAGGTCATCGACGTTCGGGACCTTGCGGCATGGCTCGTCCGGAGCTGCGAGGTTCGCCTCGGCGGCACCTATAACGCAATGGGTGAGACCGTGCCTTTCCGTGAACACATCGCTGCCGCAAGGACGGTCGCCGGTCACCAGGGCCCGGTGGTGAAGACCAGCAATGACTGGCTCCACTCGCACGGCGTCGCCGACTGGGCAGGCCCAAAATCCCTTCCGCTGTGGCTGAGCGATCCAGGCTGGCAGGGGATGAACGCGCGATCCAATCAGCGTGCCAAGGCCGCAGGTCTGCTGCTGCGGCCGCTTGCAGAGACCTTGAGGGCCACCCTGCGGTGGGAGGAAGCCGAGGGCATCGACAGGCCCCGGCGTGCGGGGCTCTCGCCGCATGAGGAAGCGGAGTTGCTCGCCGAACTGGTCCCGGACAACAACCAGCTCAGAAGGGAGCGACATGGTTGAGGTGCTTTTGTTCCACCACGCACACGGGCTTACGCCTGGTGTCCGCAGTTTTGCGGACATGCTTGCGAGGAGTGGGCATGACGTCCACCTTCCGGACCTGTACGAGGGCCGCCTCTTCGATGACCTCGAATCCGGGATTGCCTTCGCCCAGGAAACCGGGGTCGGATCCCTGATCGAACGGGGCCGGGAGGCAGCAGACACGCTGCCTCCCGGTCTCGTCTATGCCGGATTCTCCCTCGGCGTACTGCCCGCCCAGATGCTTGCCCAGACCCGTCCCGGCGCCAAGGGCGCCCTGTTCTTCCATTCGTGCCTCCCGGTCTCCGAGTTTGGTACGGCGTGGCCCCCGGCGTTGCCGGTGCAGGTACACGGCATGGACACCGACCCGTTCTTCATTGGCGAAGGCGACGTCGCCGCCGCCCGCGCCCTGGCTGAATCTTCACCGAACGCCGAACTGTTTCTCTATCCCGGTGGGCAGCATCTGTTCGCCGACAGCAGCCTTCCCTCGTACGACGGGCATGCGGCGGGTCTGCTCGCGGAGCGCGTGCTTGGCTTCCTTGACCGCGTTGCCTAAGCGATCACCCGGCCGGCGGGCCGGTCAGGGCGCCGGAATAGGCCTCGGCCGTCCAAACAGCGTTCGGACGCCGGGGGAGAACAGCACAGATTCTGGTGGGCCCTCGACATCGAAACCGGCCGCCCGCACCAATTGGTCCTCCAACTTGACCAGCGAGGCCGGATGAAGCGGCCACGGCCGGTGTGAGTTGGGGATGAAGACGGTTCGGCCAGCAATGCGAGCGTGAAGCCCAAACCGGGCGGTGAGTTCGAGCGAAAGGCGGTCATCGGCTTGGCTGGCCGTGTCGGCTCGAACGACGAAGGACGACGTTGCCTGCCCCCGGTAGCGGTCGACGTCGTATCCATAGGTCTGGGCGGCGCGGGTGCTCGAGGGCCGACACCGAGACCAAACGTAGGGGATTCCGAAGGCGCGGGCGGTATGTACAATGGCGAGCCTCGACGCATCGAGCGACACGAACACAACTCCCCGCGACCCCTCCGTCGCCTTTGAATAAAGACGCACATTTATTTCAGTCGTAGACCCGAAATAAGGGGCCGGCACGGCCGCGCCGATGCGCGTTCCGCCCATGCGAAACCCAATCAGACCAACCCAGGTAGATCCCTCAAACACGTCCGGTTCGACGCCGGGCGGCATATACGGCGCCGCGGCGGAAACGGGAAGGCGCCAGTGAAGGAAGATCGTGTCGCTCCAGAATTGATCGAGGAACACGGGCCGGGGCAGGGGCGGTGCAGCCGGCCATGGGTCCGAGGCGTCTCGGCGATCCGATTGCATGCGGCAAACCTAACAGCAATACTCCCCGGTTACCACAGATGCGATCCCACGCTTATTCGATTCCGAAATACGGAAGTTTCAATCATCGGCCGTTTTCTTGAGTGCCACTCATGGAAAGACCCTTCTCTTAAATCGACCGGACGGATAATCCGCTATCCGTTCGTGTTTTTTCTGTCGATTTGCAAATGATTGATGCCTGCCGCCACGGCAGGACGTGTCAGTTATCCATTTGTTCGCGCGGGGAATTACCCACCTTCTAGTCGGTCCGATGATGCCGGCCCTGGGACGCAGCTGGTCACGGCTGGGGCAGGAGGTCGAGTGGAGTGGCGACAGTGCCCTTACCCATGATCCAGCCGTGTGAAATCAGGGAGCACCATCCGGAACGCGGGCGCGGCACGTCGTCGGCTCCGAAACCGGGACATCGGCCGACGAGGCCGGCGTGGCCCATAATACAATCCACGCAACGGTTCACCATTCCGCCGTCACCGCCATTCGGCCGGTGAGACGGCCATACTGGGATTTCGCTCGCAATGTACGAGTTATTTTCCTGTGCAATCAGGCTGGGCGTTCCCAAAGTCCTGCCTGCCGGAGAAGCGGTCGTAGCTCCATAGCGCGAAATGCCGCTCACGAAACGCAGCATGCATATTTTCAAACAACGTTTCCTCGCCCGGTGCTGCGGCGCCGTGCCGCTGATGAGCCCAGGCCGGCACCGACATCATCGTTGACCACAATCGCCGGCTGTGTCCCGCTCCTGACTCCGGCCATCAATGAGGCGTCTCCGTCTTCCGGTGCCCGGCCCCGCCGTTCCTCATGCAGCCCTGGGCTGCTGGCTTTCCAATTCCTCACGAAAGGCTTCGGTCATGAGCACCCAAAACCCCACCCCCAAGCCTCCGTGGCGGCGGCTGTTCATCATCCTGGTCCTGGTGTTCACACTGGGAGTGGGACTTCCCTCGGCCGTGGGAGGGGGCGCCGAGACCGAGAGCCACGCGGTCAAACCGACGGTGGTCCTCGTCCATGGCGCCTTCGCCGATGCATCCGGCTGGGCGGGTGTCATCGAGAGACTCCAAGCGGATGGCTACCCGGTGATCGCCCCGCCTAATCCGCTGCGCGGCATCATCGAAGACGCAAACTACCTCAGGTCGTTCCTCACTACGATTCCCGGTCCCCTCATCCTCGTCGGCGATTCCTACGGGGGTGCAACGATCACCAATGCCGCAATGGGCAACCCCCGAGGTTAAGGCGCTGGTCTACATCAACGCGTATATCCCCGAAGAGGGTGAGACCCTGGCTGAGGCTGGTGCGCTGGGCGGAGGGAAGACCGACATCGGCAACCACCTCATCGCGCGGCCGTACCCCGGTGCCCCGGAAGGGGACGTTGATCTCTACATTGACCCGCTGTTCGTCCACGGACTCGTCGCACAGGACCTCTCTGCCCGGGAGGCCGCGATCCTCGCCGCGACGCAGCGCCCCTTCACAGCCCGCTCCACCACTACTCCGTCAGGGCCGGCGGCGTGGAAGACCATTCCAAGTTCGGCGTTGGTGGGTACCGAGGACCGTTCCCTTCCTCCGGAGGCGGAGCGGTTCATGGCGGAGCGCTCGGGTGCAACGACCGTCGAGATCTCCAGCTCGCATGTGCCGCTGCCGAAGACACTAAGGAGTAGATCCGGGAGGCGGACGAACAGCGGAAGTGCCGGCTCGGTCACAGATCGGGTCGGCACTTCCATGTCGGCGTTGGACCCGTCCGGTGGGACATCAAGCTCGCGGCGCAACCGCAGCACTGGATACCGCCCGGGCTCCTGCCTACTGCCCGGTGAAGACGATGCGATTGCCGTCGGGATCCTCAATCGCGATAACCCTTGAGGATGTGGCGGTTTCCACGCCGCGGTTTGGGATTGCGAGCTCATTCAACTGTGCGGCCCGTGCAGACAGGTCCGACTCGGCCAACACCATCGTCGAATGCCCCGCCCGCCCCGGCTCGGCCCAGACCTGGAAACCGGCGGAATCGATCAAGTGCCATTCGAGAAGTCCGTCCATGGGGCGGGCATCGGGTTCCCGCCCGAACAGTGCTGTGTACCAGGCAAGGGCCGCACCCAGATCACTGACCGCCATTTGCGCGAGGACATGCTGAACCGCCACCGTGCCGCCTCCTCAAATCGACTCCCGTCAGCCTCAATCATGATCGGTGAGTGGCGGCGGCGCTAGGTGCCGCCGGACCCGGGAAGGTTTCCAACAATGAATTCCCAGACGACTGGTCGGTGGATCAGGGCCGGCCTGCTCGCCCTGCCCGTCTACGGGCTGCTCACCGCCTGGTCCTCACTCAACCCCCAACCGGATCAGGAGGTGAATACCGAGGCGTGGGCGGAATTCGTCAGCCATTTTGATTGGCAGCACCGGTGGAACGATTATCGCGATTTTCGGCGTCTTCGCGCTGGGGGCGTGGCTCGCTCCGAGTAAAAGCGGGGCGCTGGCGCTGGCAGCAACGGTTGTCACATCGGCGGGGCACGCGCTCCTGCTTGTTCCAGCGGTGATTTCCACCTTTGCAACCCCCGCAGTGGGACGTGCCTACCTTGAGGGCATTCCCGGCGTCATGCGCAGCGGGTTCCCGGGAGCCATGACGGGAACCTACCTTCTCGGGCTGCTGCTCGCCTTCCTGGGCAACATTCTGTTGGGAGCCGCCGCCTGGTTCTCGGGCACCCTTCCGCGTGGCGCCGCAGTGCTGTGGGTGGTTTCCGCCGTGATCTTCTATCCCCTCGGAGTAGTGCTGGAGATGGTGACCACCGGGGCAAGCCTGCCGACGCAACCGATCGGAGCACTGCTGCTTGCGGTGGCCGGGGGCTGGATCGCATGGCACGCATTCCATCACGATCTCCTCACCCCGGCCCCCGCGCACGCGGGCGCCTGAGCCGTGCTGCACCCGCGTAGGCGCGGGGTGTCGGTGCGGTCAGGTCACGAGTCCTTTCCGGCGGCTGCCGGGAGGATCTGGGCGAGGTCGTAGCGCACCGGTTCCTCGAGCTGGTCGAATCTGCACGATGTTGGTTCCCGGTCAGGGCGCCAGCGGTTGAACTGGGCGGTGTGACGGAAGCGCTGGCCTTCCATGTGGTCGTACCGGACCTCCACCACCCGTTCGGGGCGCAGGGGAGTGAACGAGAGGTCCTTGCCGACCGCCCACCGGCTGCCCTCGGCATTGCGCGGGGTGCGGATTCCCTCCTCCCCGCCCACCTCCTCCCAGGGATGGCCTTCGATGGCTGTGACCAGCGGCTGCAGTTCGGCGAACAGGTCGCGCCGGCGGGCGGCGGGGAAGGCGCCGATGACCCCCACCGCCATGAGCTCGCCGTCGTCGGTGTAAAGACCGAGCAGCAGGGACCCGACGCCCTCGGCGTCGCCCTTGTGGGTGCGGTACCCCGCAACAACACAGTCGGCCGTCCGCTCGTGCTTGACCTTGACCATTGTGCGTTTGTTGGGCTGGTAGGTGCCGTCGAGCGGTTTGGCGATGATCCCATCGAGCCCGGCGCCTTCGAACTGCTGGAACCACCGAAGCGCCACCTCGCGGTCGGTGGAGGCGGGGGTGAGGTGGACCGGTGGGCTGGCCGTGGCGAACACCTCCTCGAGCATCCGGCGGCGCTCCTCAAAGGGCCGAAGCGTCAGGTCGGCGTCGTCAAGGGCCAACAGATCGAAGGCGACAATACTCGCCGGCGTCTCCTGCGCGAGCTTGGCAACCCGGCTCGCCGCCGGGTGGATACGCTGCTGGAGCACCTCGAAGTCCAGGCGCTCGCCGGTCACGACGACGATCTCGCAGTCAACCACGCACCGCTGCGGAAAGTTGTTCAGGACTGCAGCTACCACCTCTGGAAAGTATCTCGTCATCGGTTTGCCGTTACGTGACCCGATCTCCACCTCATCCCCGTCCCTGAAGATGATCGACCGGAACCCGTCCCACTTGGGTTCATAGCTCATTGCGCCGTCCGGCATGCGCGCTGCGGCCTTGGCCAGCATCGGCGTGAAGGGAGGGTTGACGGGAAGGTGCATGCTGTCCCTTTCGAGTGGGGCGGTGGCCGGCGTGCAGCGGCCGATCAGTGTCCGCCAGGCGGTCACCCAGGCCTACGCGGCGATGCCCGGAGCGCTGTGTGGTTACACCCTAACGAACCGGCCCGCCTTTGAAAGGGGGTGCAACCGGGACACTTGCCGCGGCCCCGGGCGGTCAGGGGGCGTCGAGGTTGCTTGCGCTGAAGGTGTCGCACTGATTGATGTCGCCGGTTGAATATCCCTCAAGGAACCAGGCCCGGCGCTGCTTGCTCGAACCGTGCGTCCAGGCCTCCGGGTTCACCTGGCCCGTTGCCGACTCCTGGATCCGGTCATCACCAACGGCCGATGCGGCCGACAGGGCATCGCGCAGGTCGGTGGTGGTGAATCCGCGCAGGAACGGTTCGCCCGTCTCGGGGTCGGGGTGCTTGACGCGTGGGCCGCCCACAGCCCCGCATAACAGTCGGCCTGCAGTTCGACCCGAACGGCCCCCGACTCCGGACCCTGGGGGTCCTGCTGCCCGGCCTCAAGGGTGTTGGTGAGGTTTTGGATATGGTGTCCAAACTCGTGCGCGATGACATACTCCTGCGCCAGCGGCCCTCCGGAGGATCCGAACCGGGTCACGAGGTCATCGAAGAACTCTGTGTCGTAGTAGGTCTGCTGGTCCGCCGGGCAGTAGAAAGGGCCGACGGCGCTGGTGGCGCTGCCACAGCCGGTGTCCGTCCGGCCGCTGAACAGGGCCACCCCGGGTTCGCTGTACTGCACGCCGTACTGGTCCAGGTAGGGCAGCCAAAAACTGTCGAGGCTCTCGGCAGTCGCGAGGATGCGGCAGTCGAGGCGCTCGTTGGCATCGGCTCCCGTCCGGCAGGACGTTATTGCCTCCTGGGCGCCCGCACGGCTGCCCTGGTACTGGCCCGTGCCGTCCTCGAGCCCGAGCTGGCCCACCACTTCGGGTCCAAACAGGAGGGAGAGGATCAGCACGAGGCCGCCACCGAGGCCGCCGCCAATGGCCACGCCGCGCCCCCTTGCCGCGCCGGTCGCTCACGCGCGAGGGGTCGAGGGGTCGAGGCGGACGTTGTCGTTAAAACTCGTTGACCAGCCATAAGCCAACTGATGGTTTCTTGGGCAGTCCGACTGAGGCGCCCCACCAAGGTGGTGAGGCGGTTCAAGGTGCGGTGGGAAAGAGATGATGGTCGCTGTGGACAAGCCGCTGCGGCGGACCTCCGGCGTGCCATTGTGCCAGTGTCCGGCCGTTGCTCCAAGGGAAATTTAGCGCGGGCCTGCCGGCTTGCGGCACCCCGGGCGCCCCTGACAATAGGGTTACCGCCCCGCGGTCTTCCGGCTCGAGGGAGCACCGCGCGCGTGACCGGGCGGGCCGCCGACCCGAAGGAGAACTCCGTGAACCCGCTGCACTCGCTGGTCGATGCCCTTGAAGGATTCAAAGCCCTCGATGCCGTCGCGGCGCCCGTGGCATCGGCCGTGGAAAAGACCCTGAGGCCGCGGGCCCTGCGGAACGCCCTGAGCGGCACGGCCCTGGGCCATCGGCTGCACCCGGTCCTCACCGACATTCCAACCGGCGCCTGGACCATGGCGACGCTGCTTGACCTGGTCGGCGGGCGGGACTCGGAACACTCGGCGGACCTCCTCGTGGGGGTGGGCATTGCCTCGGCCGTCCCGACGGCGCTCAGCGGAGCGAACGACTGGGCGGACACCGTAGGAAAGGACAGCCGGGTAGGGCTGGTCCATGCTGTGGGGAACAGCACCGCACTGGCCCTCTACAGCCTCTCGGCGGTGGCCCGGCGGCGGGGCAACCGCACCGCCGGCACCATCCTGGGGGTCGGCGGGTGCGGTGCCCTGCTGTTCAGCGCCTTCCTCGGCGGACACCTGAGTTACGCGCGCGGCGTCAACGTCAACCGCACCGCGTGGCGCGAGGGCCCCGCGGCCTGGACGCCGGTCCTGACGGACGGCGAACTGGCTGATGGCGCGCGCCGCCTGGTGGAGGCCGATGGCGTGTCGATCCTGCTGTACCGCGACGGCGAAACCATCAGCGCCATGGACAGCGTGTGCAGCCACCTCGGCGGCCCGCTCGAGGAGGGCGAGATCGCCGACGGCTGCGTCACCTGCCCCTGGCACGGCAGTACCTTCCGGTTCGATGACGGGACGGTCGTCCGCGGCCCGGCGAGCAACCCGCAGCCCGTGTACGAGGCGAGGGTCGACGACGGCATGATCACCGTCCGCCGGGCCGCTGCGGAGGAGAGCATCAGCTCCTCCTAGGGCCGGAGCCTAGTGCGCCGGCGCGGCTGAGGAGTCCGGTGCGTTTTCGGGCTTGCGCACGAAGATGGCAGCGATCACGGCGGCCAGGGAGATGACGGCTCCCCAGATGAAGGCCACCTGGATGCCGCCGGCCAGGGCCGCAGTCTCCGACTGCCCCGTGGCCGCCAGGTTGGCCGCCACGATGGTGGTCACCGAGATGAACAGTGCCGTGCCGACGGCGCCGGCGATCTGCTGCACGGTGCCGAAGACGGCGCTGGCGTGGGAGTACAGGTTCGGCGTCACCGAGCCGAGCGCCGAGGTCAGCAACGGGGTCAGCATCAGGGCCAGGCCCAGGCTCCAGACGATGTGGGCGATCAGCACGAGGTAGATCGGCGTGGTCTCCGAGGCGAAGCTCAGGGCCACGAAGGAAGCCCCGATCAGCAGCGCCCCCGGCACCAGCAGGACACGCGGTCCCCGGCGGTCGAAGACCCGACCAGCCCATGGTCCAAGGACACCGATCAGGACGCCACCGGGAAGCAGCAGCAGGCCCGCGACCAGCGGCGACTCACCCAGCACGCTCTGGACGTAGATCGGCAGGAGGATGATCGTCCCGAACAGGGCCATAAAGGCGAGGAACGTGGTCAGGATCGCGAGGGTGAAGTTGCGCGAGGTGAACGTGCGCAGGTCGAGCAAGGCACGGTCGGCGCGCTGGAGCCGGATCTGGCGCGCGATGAACAGCGCCAGGAAGACGATGCCGACCGCCAGGGGAATCCAGGCGGGAATCGCGGCTTCGGCGCCGGCCTCACCGAGCTGGCTGAAGCCGTAGACGATGCCACCGAAGGCCAGGGCCGAGAGGATCACCGACAGCACGTCGATTGCACTCTTGTGGGGGGAGGTGACGTTCGTCATCTTGGTTGCTCCCAGGATGAGGGAGACCAGCGCGATGGGCAGGACGAGCCAGAACATCCAGCGCCAGTCAAGGACGCTGAGGATGGCGCCAGCGGCGGTGGGACCGACGGCGGGGGCCACGGAGATCACGATCGAGATGTTGCCCATGGTGCGCCCGCGGGAGGCGGCCGGCACCAGTGTCATGACCGTGGTCATGAGCAGGGGCAGCATGATTGCTGTACCGCTGGCCTGGATCACCCGCCCGGTCACGAGGGTGCCGAAGCCCGGGGCGAGGGCGGCAACGAGCGTGCCGAGGCTGAACAGCGACATGGCGACCAGGAACAACGGACGGGTATTGAAGCGCTGCAGGAGGAAGCCCGTGATCGGGATGATGACCGCCATGGTCAAAAGGAACGCGGTGCTGAGCCACTGCCCGGCGCCGACGGTGATGCCGAGGTCCTCGACCAGACGCGGGATGGCCACGCCGGTGATCGTTTCATTGAGGATGACGACGAACGCCGAGACGATGAGCAGGCGGATGACCAGTCGGTCCTTCGCGGAGACGTCCGGCTCGGCCGGCCTCGGGGCCGGCTTCGGGGCCGGCTTCGGCTGGACTGTATCTGGAGACACCTGTGGTGACGTGCTGCGAGGCATGAGCTCTCTTTCTTCTAAGACGGCGCCTACTTTTGCTTTTGCCGCGGATGCCGCGGCGTCCCCTTTACTCCCGGGCGGGAGCGCCGGCGCTTGGCTGGGTCCAGTTTCGACAACCCGCTCACAGCCTGCTCTATTCCGGTGGGTCATTACTGCCGCCGGCACGCGGTGCGGAACCGCACGCGGCGGGGCCGGCGGCCGGCTGCACTAGCATGGTGCGGGTGCGCCGGAGCACGGCCCGGCGCTTCCCACCTGCTGATTCCCGAAGGAGTAGCGCATGCCCGGCTCGTATTACCGCTCACTGGGGGAGGGCCGATTCGAATCCACGGTCCACGCCCAGGGGGCCTGGAATCCCGACGAGCAGCACATGGCACCCGTGGCGGGACTCCTCGTCAAGTGCCTCCTCGACTGCGCGCCCCGCCCGGACCTGCAGCTGGCCCGCGTGGGCTTCGACATCCTGGGCATGATTCCCGGCGGCGAATTCGAGGTGGCCACGCGGGTCCTCCGCCCGGGACGCACGATCGAGCTGGTCGAGGCCGAACTGCGTGCGCAGGGACGCACGGCGGTCACTGCGAGGGCGTGGCGGCTGGCCCGCACCGACACCGTCGACGTCGCCGCCGTCGAGGACGCCGCCATGCCCGGACCGGACCGGGCGGGCCCCTACGGCGGCATGACGCAGTGGCCCGGCGGCTTCATCGAATCCCTCGAGTTCCGGGTGGTGCCCGGTCACCGTCCGGGCAGGGGCCAGATCTGGCTGCGTTCACCGCTGGAACTGATCGATGACGGGCCGACGCCCGACCTCGTGCGCCTGAGCGGCATGATCGACGCCGCCAACGGAATCGCCGCGCGCGTTCGGCCCGGCAAGGGCAGCTGGATGTTCCCCAACGTTGACCTCCAGCTGCACTTCCACCGCCTGCCCGCCGGCGAATGGCTCGGTCTCGACACGAGGGTGACATTCGGGCAGGACGGAGTAGGGGTGACCTCGAGCGTCCTCCACGATCTCAGCGGGCCTTTCGGCCGATCCGAGCAGATCCTTACGGTCCGGCAAATTTAGGGCGGACAGTGCCAATGGAATGGTTGGCGCCGCCCTGTCGTTTGACTCTTTACGACGCCGCAGCGGCGCCGCACATCCATGTCGACAAGAGATTGAGGAATCATGGCCAAGGCAGTCTGGAACAACGAGGTCATAGCTGAATCTGCGAACACAGTGATGGTTGAGGGAAACCACTACTTCCCCGAGGACTCCGTCAAGAAGGAGTACTTTCAGCGGACCGACACGAGCACGACGTGCCCGTGGAAGGGCAAGGCAACCTACTTCACGCTCGAAGTGAACGGTGAAAAGAATGTCGACGCGGCCTGGAGCTACCCGCAGCCGAAAGACGCAGCCCGTAACATCAAGGATCACTTCGCTTTTTGGCGGGGCGTGACGGTCACCGAGTAACCGGCGCGGCTTCCGCCTGCTGCACCGCTGAATCACTACCGGAACGGAGACACCACCCATGGAGTACCGCAAGCTAGGCAACAGCGGAACGGCCGTCTCGGCCTTCACGTTGGGAACCATGACCTTCGGTGCCGAGTCGGACGAAGCCACGTCCCACCGCATCCTCAGTGACTACGCAGCAGCAGGCGGAAACCTCATCGACACGGCGGATGTGTACACGGCCGGTGCCTCCGAAGAGATCGTGGGCCGCTGGCTGGACAAGAACCCTGCCGAGCGGGAGTCGATGGTCCTCGCCTCCAAGGGGCGCTTCCCCATGGGTGAGGGCGTGAACGACGTCGGCCTCTCGCGCAGGCACCTCCGCCGGGCCCTCGATGCGTCACTGGCCAGGCTCGGGGTGGAACACCTCGACCTGTATCAGGTGCACTCCTGGGATCCGCTGACCCCGCTCGAGGAGACCCTTGGGTTCCTCGACGAAGCGGTGCGCAGCGGCAAGATCGGGTACTACGGATTTTCCAACTACACGGGCTGGCAGCTCACCAAAGCCGTCGCGGTTGCCAAGGCCCGGGGCTACAGCCTGCCCGTGACCATCCAGCCCCAGTACAGCCTGCTGGTCCGCGGCATCGAGGCGGAGATCGTACCCGCAACCCTCGACGCCGGAATGGGCATGCTGCCCTGGTCACCGCTCGGCGGCGGCTGGCTCACCGGCAAGTACAAGCGCGACACCGCCCCTACCGGGACGACGCGCCTGGGCGAGAACCCCAAACGGGGGATGGAGGCGTGGGAGAAGCGCAATGCCAGTGAGCGGACCTGGCAGGTCCTCGACGCAGTGAATGAAGTGGCAGCAGCCCGCAATGTGACGTCCTCCCAAGTGGCGCTCGCGTGGGTCGCGCAGCAGCCCGCCGTCACCTCTGTCATCCTCGGTGCCCGCACCCAGGAGCAGCTCGCCGACAACCTCGCCGCCGGCGCACTGAAGCTTTCAGAGGTGGAACTGGACCGCCTCGACGCCGCCAGTGCCCCTGCCTTCGACGACTACCCCTATGGTGCCCCCGGCCTCGAGCAGCGCAGCCGCAACATCACCGGCGGACGCTGACCCGGGCGCCGGCCGCCGAAGGGCTCAGCCGAGCACGGAGAGCGCACGTTGTGCACTGTTGATCCGCACCGTCGTCATGGCTGGTGCGGACTTCACTTCGCCGTCGATCTGGTAGGGCATGGGCTTGAGGGTGGTGAACTCGTAGCTGCTCATGCTCGGCTGGTCGCCGAGCCCCTTGGTTGCTGCACGCAGCGCCGTCAGCAGCACCCGCCACTTCGCCATGTGCGGGAAGGTGATGACCTCGAATTTCCCGTCAGTCGGAAGTTCCTCGGCCTCGCTGAGCGTCGCGTACTTCGCCATCTCGGCGATGTTCGCGAACACAAGGCTGTCGAACTTCTTGTGCTTGCCGTCGGTCAGCCGGATCTCGAAGGGCTTGAAGCGGGCGAAGGTGCGCACCACCGAAAACATTTCGTTGAGGGAACCCTTGTTGCCTTTCTCAAGGTCGATTGCCACAACCGGTGTCAGCCCGAATCCGATGTAGGAATGGGCGTATTGGTCGGCAGACCCGTCGCCGATGTTGATGCGAAGCAGGTCGATCCTGCGCACCTGGCCGTCGGCTATCGCCTCGGCGAGCGGCTTCTGTCCGGTGACCCTCCGGTGGTCGTTCGCGTTGCCGGCGGCCATGACCGCGCACACGGCGTCGGCGCTTCCGCTCTGCATGACTCCGTTGACCACCTCGTTGTAGCCGCCGTCGCCGCTGACCGAAACCACAAGCGCATTGCCGCGGCGTGCCGCATCGCGGGCCAGTTCCACCGCGTGGCCGGCGTGCGCTGTAGGCATGGGGGTGATGTCCACCGGGTAGTCGAGCAGGTCACGCAGCCGCCGCTCAAGTTCCTCGGCGAGCTTCGGCGCATCCCCGGTGCTGTTCGGGTTGAAGATGATGGAGATCGAATTGAACTGGTGTGCGGAGACCATGATTGGCTTTCTGTCGGAGCGGATAAGGGGCGGGGGACGATAGGCGTCCGGGCTCACTCGGCGTTCCAGGACACCCTGCACAGGAGCAGGAACAACGCGGCCATGAACGTGCAGGAGATCAGGTGGAGCCAGGTTCCTGCGTCATTCAGGGGCAGGACGTTCAGGATCGAGTCGTTGCGGATGAACGCCCCGTACGCGGCCAGGAACAGGTTGAACGCGGCGCCGACGACCAGGAAGCCCCGGGCGCCGGCATCAGTGCGCGCGGCGGCGATCCCCGCCGCGCCGAGGAGCAGGTTGACGGCATTGTGAAGGACCGAGACCTGGACCAGGCCGGCAAGGAACGCGCCGGAGGAGCTTCCGGCAACCGAAAGGTTTTCGATGCCGGTCGTGGAGCCTGGAACGAAGCCGAGCAGACCGAGCACAAGGAACCCGGCGCTCACGGCGGCCGAGGCCTTCTGGACGCGCGTCCACCTGATCCCTCGCCTTCGGGCAGCTGCATTCATGGCTTTCCAATCTCTGGTCACCGCCAACGCGGAGGTGTGGCGACCTCAATCATAAGCGCACTTAGTTTTCACGCACCATCGGTGCTCCGCTAGATTGGCTGGATCAGCACCATGTCGAGGGCCCGGCTGCCTCGGCGCGTGCCGCAACCGGGAAGGAATTCACAACGCATGACCTCCGCAGATCCCGGATTGGGAAGACTTTCCCTGCTGCGCCAGGAGACATCCGAGGGGCCGGTCGCCGACCTTGCCTCCGGTCTTGATCTGCTCAGGGCCGTCGCCGCGGGAACCCGTGGAGCCACCCTGCGGTTCTATCGGCCGGCGCCCACAGTGGCCTTCGGGCAGCGCGACGCCCGGCTGCCCGGCTTCGCCGACGCCGAGGACAAGGCGCGGGCGGGCGGCTTCACTCCGGTGGTGCGGCGCGCCGGCGGGCGGGCGGCTGCCTATCATGGGGGCTGCCTCATCGTTGACCATATCGAGCCCGCGGCCGATGCCGTCGCGCAGACCCGTTCCCGCTTCGCCGAGTTCGGGGCGCTCTTCGCCGAGGCGCTGGCCGGCCTTGGCGTGCCGGCGGTTGTCGGGGAGATCCCGGGAGAGTACTGTCCCGGTGAGTTCAGCGTCCACGGTGCCGCTCCCGGGCGCCCGCCTGTGAAACTGGTCGGCACCGCCCAGCGCGTCATCGCCGGGGCGTGGCTTTTTTCCTCAGTGATCGTGGTTGAGGACTCCGCGTCAATCCGCGGGGTGCTCAGCGACACCTACTCCGCGCTGGGCCTGGAATGGGATCCGGCAACCGCCGGCGCGGCCGAGGACCTCGTGCCGGGCCTGCGGGTGTCCGATGTCGAAGGAGCCGTTCTCGGCGCGTATGCGCGCCGGTCCTAGAGGCCCAGCCGGCTCTTCACTTCAGCGGCGGAGGGGTTCGTTGCCGAGGTACCGTCGGGGAAAATGATTGTGGGAACCGTCTGGTTTCCGCCGTTCAGGGAGGCAACCAGTTCTGCCGTCCCCGGGGTTTCCTCGATGTTCACTTCCCGGAAGCCGATGCCCTGGGCGGTGAGCTGGGACTTGAGCCTGCGGCAGTACCCGCACCACGATGTTGAAAACATGGTGATTGTTCCGTCGGCTGGTGTGTACTCCACGGTGCTCCCTTGAAAGAGGATTGTTGGTTATTCCTTCAATAATCCCAACACGGGATGCGTCCAATCGATTCCGAACCCCGTCCACCGGGTTCAGGCAGGGACGCCGGGCCGGCGCTCAGGCGATTTCGACGAGGGTCACGGTGCCGTCGTCCGCGACGTAGAGACCTGGATTGTGGGCGACCTCCCACCGGAACCCGTCAGGGTCCGCGAAGTACCCGGAGTAGCCTCCCCAGCTCATCTGCGTTCCCTCGGCCACGATCGTTCCACCAGCGGAGACCGCCGTGTTCAGCGCCGCGTCGACTTCCTCGGGCGAGTCGACGTTGTGCGCCAGGGTGAACAGCTGGGCGCTGCCGGGGCCGCCCCCGACCTCGGCGGCGAGGTGGTCGGCCCTGAACAGCGAGAGCAGCAGCCCGTGCCCAACCTGGAAGAACACCACCTCCCCGGGAACGTGAAGAAGCGGCTTCCAGCCAAGCCCGTCCGCATAGAAGCGCAGGGAGTCGTCAAGGCTCCGCACGCCAAGGGTAACGACGTGGATCTGAGGTTTCATTGCTCGATGCTCTCACCTCCGCGGCCGTTTCCGCGACAGCCCCCGCGGTGTGCTCGGCGGGCACGTCGAACGGCAGGTGTGGCGGTTGTTGGTGGGCCTCGTACCCAACCGATACGATCGAGTGAACCGCGGCACGAATGCGACGAGCGCTTGCCCGGCCCAATACCGCCCGGAATCTGCAATGCACCACCGAAACCAGTTCCACTTCCCTAGGAGTCCACCGTGTCAGCGCCCCAACCGATAACCCTCATCGTCGATGGCGAAGAGAATCAGGTGACCGCGGGTACCACGGGTGCCGAGCTCTTCCGGGAACGGCGTGACGTCGTCGTGGTCCGGGTCGACGGAGAGCTGAGGGACCTCGACCAGGTGCTGCCTGGCGGGGCGCAGGTTGAGGCGGTCACCATCGACTCGCCCGAGGGACTCCAGGTGCTGCGGCACTCGGCCACCCACGTGCTGGCCCAGGCGGTGCAGCAGCTGCGCCCGCGCGCCAGGCTCGGCATCGGCCCATACATCACCGACGGTTTCTACTATGACTTCGATGTCGATGAGCCGTTCACCCCGGACGAGCTGAAGCAGCTCGAAAAGATGATGCTGAAGATCGTCAACGCGAACCAGCTGTTCGTCCGCCGCGAGGTGTCCGAGGATGAGGCGCGCCAGGCCATGGCCGAGGAGCCCTACAAGCTCGAACTGATCGGGCTCAAGGGTGATGCCGCCGACGACGACGGCTCGTCGGTCGAGGTTGGCGCCGGAGGGCTGTCGATCTACGGCAACGTCGACCGGAAGTCCGGCGACGTCGCCTGGGAGGACCTGTGCCGCGGCCCGCACCTGCCCAACACCAAACTGATCTCCAACGCCTTCGCGCTCACCCGTTCCGCGGCCGCGTACTGGCGTGGCAGCGAGAAGAACAAGCAGCTCCAGCGCATCTACGGCACCGCCTGGCCCACCAAGGACGACCTGAAGGCCTACCAGGAGCGGCTGGCCGAAGCCGAACGCCGCGACCACCGCCGCCTGGGCACCGAGCTCGACCTCTTCTCCTTCCCGGACGAGCTCGGATCGGGGCTGCCGGTCTTCCATCCCAAGGGCGGAATCATCCGCAAGACAATGGAGGACTACTCCCGCCAGCGGCACACCGAGGACGGGTACGAGTTCGTCTACACCCCGCACATCACCAAGGGCCACCTCTACGAGGTCTCCGGCCACCTCGACTGGTACCGGGACGGAATGTTCCCCCCGATGCACGTCGACCAGGAGCTCAACGAGGACGGCTCGGTGCGCAAGCCCGGCCAGGACTACTACCTCAAGCCGATGAACTGCCCCATGCACAACCTGATCTTCCAGTCCCGGGGGCGGTCCTACCGCGAGCTCCCGCTGCGGCTGTTCGAATTCGGCTCCGTGTACCGGTACGAGAAATCCGGGGTCATCCACGGCCTCACCCGGGTGCGCGGGATGACCCAGGACGACGCCCACATCTACTGCACGCGCGAGCAGATGAAGGAAGAGCTGACCGGGACCCTCAACTTCGTCCTGGGACTCCTCAAGGATTACGGCCTCGATGATTTCTACCTTGAACTCTCGACGAAGAACGAGGAAAAGTTTGTCGGCGCCGACGACATCTGGGAGGAAGCGACCCGCACCCTCGCCGAAGTGGCCGAGGAATCGGGGCTGAAGCTCGTTCCGGATCCCGGGGGAGCCGCGTTCTACGGCCCGAAGATTTCGGTCCAGGCCAAGGACGCGATCGGGCGCACCTGGCAGATGTCCACCATCCAGCTCGACTTCAACCTTCCCGAGCGCTTCGAGCTCGAGTACCAGGCTGCCGACGGGACGCGCCAGCGTCCGGTGATGATCCACCGTGCCCTGTTCGGATCCATCGAGCGGTTCATGGGCGTGCTCACCGAGCACTATGCGGGCGCCTTCCCCGCGTGGCTCGCCCCGGTGCAGGTCCTCGCCGTGCCGGTTGCCGAGGCCTTCAACGACTACATGTACGACGTCGTCGACAAACTGAAGGCCGAAGGCATCAGGGCCCAGGTCGACGCCGGCACGGACCGCTTCCCGAAGAAAATCAGGACCGCCAGCAAGGAGAAGGTCCCGTTCGTCCTCATCGCCGGTGGAGAGGATCAGGAGGCGGGGGCGGTGTCCTTCCGCTTCCGTGACGGAAGCCAGGAGAACCAGGTGCCCGTCGACGAGGCCGTCAAACGCATCGTCGAGGTTGTGCGCTCACGGGACAAGTCAGTCTGATGCCGGACTCCCCGGCCGCTGGACCGAGCTATCCAGGAGACGAGGCGGTGACCGACGACTTCGAGCTCGCCGGCGTCCCCGATGCCTTCCAGCGGCTGTGGACACCGCACCGCCTCGCCTACATCAAGGGCGGGCAGGATCAGGTGAAATCGCAGCAGGACTGCCCGTTCTGTATCGCCCCGACGCGCAGCGACGAGGAATCGCTGATCGTCCACCGCGGCGCCTCGGCCTACGTGGTGCTCAACCTCTACCCCTACAATCCGGGCCACCTGCTCGTTGTTCCCTACCGCCATGTGCCCGACTACACGGACATCGACGAAGCGGAGACGGCGGAATTCGCAGAGCTGACCCAGACCGCGATGCGGGTGCTGCGGAAGGTGTCCAACCCCGGCGGCTTCAACATCGGGATGAACCAGGGAATGACCGGCGGAGCAGGCATCGCAGCCCACCTGCACCAGCACGTTGTGCCGCGGTGGGGCGGAGACGGGAACTTCCTGCCGATCATCGCCCAGACCAAGGCGGTGACCCAGACCCTCGGTGAGGTGCGCCGGCAGGTCGCCGAGGGCTGGGCGGCCGACCAAAGCACAGCGGAGTCGGCGCCCGCCGACGGGCCGGCGTAGGCGATGCTCAACAAATACGCGCGCGGGTTCTTCACCGCCCTCTTCACCCCGCTGGCCAGGCTCCTCCTGCGGTGGAAGGTGACGCCCGACGCCGTCACGATCACCGGCACCGCCGGGGTGGCAGGCGGTGCTCTGGTCTTCTACCCCCTGGGGGAGCTCTTCTGGGGCACCCTGTTCATCACCCTGTTCGTCTTCTCCGACGTCGTCGACGGCATCATGGCGCGCATCCGCGGAGGTGGCGGCCTGTGGGGGAGCTTCCTCGACTCCACCCTCGACCGCGTTGCCGACGGCGCAGTCTTCGCAGGCCTCGCCGTCTGGTTCTTCACCGGCGGCGCCAACACCCCGATCGCGGTCGCGGCGCTCGTGTGCCTCGTCCTCGGGATGCTCGTCTCCTATGCCAGGGCAAAGGCCGAGTCCCTGGGATTCAGCGCCAACCTCGGCATTGCGGAGCGGGCCGAGCGCCTTGTCTCAGTGCTCGTTGTCACCGGGCTGACCGGCTTGGGGCTGCCCCACGGGTTCCTCTTGGGAGTGCTGGTGCTCCTTGCCGTGGCGAGCCTGATCACGGTGTTCCAGCGGACCGCCGCCGTCCGCCGCCAGTCCCTGGTACACGATCCCGCCGGAGAGGGCTGAGGTGGGCTCAGCCCTCCTCACCACCACGGCACTGCTGATCGTCAACCCCTCCTCGGGCCGGGGCCGCAGCAGGCGGCTGTGGCCGGGGGTCCGCGACGCGCTGGAGGCGAACGGCTTCGACGTCGCCGTCCACATCACCACGAGCCTGCCCGATGCCACCGCCGCGGCCGCCGGCGCCGGATCCGGAACCCTCGTCGCCTCCCTCGGTGGCGACGGGCTGCACGGAGCGGTTGCCGCGGGGGTCCGGGGGACCGGCTCGGTACTGCTGCTGCTTGGCGGCGGCCGAGGCAACGACACGGTGCGCAGGCTCGGCCTGCCCGTCCACCCGGTGCGCTCCGCCCGCCGGGTGCTGGAACTGGCCGTGCGGCCCCTCGATCTCGGCTCGGCCAACGGAGTGCCCTTCCTCGGGGTTGCCCACGCGGGCTTCGATTCGCTCGCGGCTGAGTTCGCGAACCAGGTCAGGCTTCCCCTCGGGCCGCTGAGCTACATCCTGGGAGGCGTCAAGGCGCTGTGCGCCTGGCGCGGTGCGGAATTCCGCGTCACGGTCGAAGGGACGCAGCACGTATTCCCGGGGTGGTTCGTGGCAGCCGGAAACGTGGGCCAGTACGGCCGCGGGCTCTGCATTGCGCCGCACGCGGTGGCGGACGACGGCCGGCTCGATGTCGTTGTGATGGGCGCCGGCAGCCGGCTTCGGGTAGTCAGCGTGTTCCTGCGGGCCTTCCGCGGCGCCCACCTCGCCCAGCCCGGGATCCGGTGCTTCACCGGGCAAACGCTGCGCATCGACGCCGCGCCCGGCATCAGCCTCTATGCCGACGGAGAACTGGTCGGCCCGCTCCCGGTCGACGTCACGGTGCTGCCGGCAGCGATCCTGGCGCTCGTTCCCCGCACCAGCCCTGTCCTGCGCGAGCTGCCCGGCGACGTATCAGCGCACCTCTAGGACGGTCCACGCCCGAGCGCAGGCCCGGCACCGACCGCAACCGCCGGGTGCAGCATGACGCGGGGTGACGCGGCGCAGGAGCACCACCGTGAACGTCCGTGCGGCACGGCCCGATTGCGGAAGGCGCAGGCCGCCGACAGGCGTATCATGGAGGCGTATCTTCTACCAATCTTTAGGGGCTTTTTGTGTCCACCGTTGACGACAATTCGACAACTTCAGCGCAGACCGGAGGCAGCCGGGTCAAGCGCGGAATGGCCGAGATGCTGAAGGGCGGCGTGATCATGGACGTGGTCACCCCCGAGCAGGCACGCATCGCCGAAGACGCCGGTGCCGTGGCGGTCATGGCGCTGGAACGGGTGCCTGCCGACATCCGCGCCCAGGGCGGTGTTTCTCGTATGAGCGACCCCGACATGATCGACGGCATCATCGAAGCCGTCTCCATCCCGGTCATGGCAAAGTCAAGGATCGGGCACTTCGTTGAGGCGCAGGTGCTGCAGTCGCTCGGCGTCGACTACATCGACGAGTCCGAGGTACTCACTCCCGCCGACTACGCCAACCACATCGACAAGTGGAAATTCACGGTTCCCTTCGTCTGCGGCGCCACGAACCTCGGCGAAGCCCTCCGCCGCCTGAACGAGGGCGCCGCGATGATCCGGTCCAAGGGCGAGGCCGGCACCGGCGACGTCTCGAACGCCACGATGCACATGCGGAAGATCCGCTCCGAAATCGCACGGCTTTCCTCGATGGCCGAGGACGAGCTGTACGTGGCCGCCAAGGAACTCCAGGCGCCCTACGAACTGGTGAAGGAAGTTGCCCGTGAGGGCAAGCTTCCCGTTGTCCTGTTCACCGCAGGGGGGATCGCGACGCCGGCCGACGCCGCAATGATGATGCAGCTTGGTGCCGACGGTGTGTTCGTCGGTTCGGGCATCTTCAAGGCCGGCAACCCGGCCGAGCGCGCCGCCGCCATCGTAAAGGCCACGACCTTCTTCGATGACGCCGACATGGTCGCCAAGGTCTCCCGCGGCCTGGGCGAGGCGATGGTCGGCATCAACGTCGACGAGCTCCCGCAGCCCCACCGCCTGGCCGAGCGCGGCTGGTAACAGGCGCGGCGCCGAGGCGCCGGCACAACGAAAGGGAGGGGTGCAGCCGGCCGGCTGCACCCCTCCCTTTGTGTTCGCGGAGACTAGCTGCCGCGTACGTTCCTGCCGTCGATTCCGTCCGGTTCGATCTGCTCCTTGCGGACTTCCTCGCTCACGGTTTCCTGTCCGGTCACGGTCTCCTTGTCGAGCCGCACGCGCTCGACGGGGACCGCCTCCTTCTGGACCACGGGGGTCTCCTTGTGGAGCACGACCTCGTGTTCCTCTTCGCTGATCGCGGGACCGGCAAGGGCCTGGTCGCGGTTGGCGTCGGTGATCGGTTCCCGTTCCAGGCGCACGCGCTCCTCCGACACCGGAACAGTCTTCGTCACGTTCTCAGTGACGACGTACTTGCGCAGGCGGACACGTCCCGATTCGCGTGTGGCGGTGCCGACGCGGAGCTGCTCCTCCGAGCGCGTCATGGCTTCGTCCGTCGTCGGGCCGGAGGTGTCGTGCCCCACCGCGTCCCTGGGGGCACCGGCGGTTGCGTCACGATCGGTGCGGGCAGTCCCGGTTCCGTTGGAGAGGTCCGTGCCGCTCCGGCCGCCGAGGCTGTAGTGCCGGTAAAGGCGGTCCTCCTCCTCGGGGCTCAGGTGGCCGTCGCCTTCGAGGTTCGGTGCGTCCTTGACGAGGTCCTTGCTGTAGGGGACCCGGATGTCGTCTCCATCAACGGTTGCCGCCTCAAGCGGGACAAACGATTCGGATGTTCCGAAAAGGCCCGTGTTCACAGTGACCCAGCTCGGATTGCCCGTCTCGTCGTCGACGTAGAGCTGGCCTACGGAGCCGAGCTTCTGTCCGTCATCGGTGTAGACCTTGCCCCGGCCCTCGGCCAGGCGGTTCAGCTGTTCGGAAGTAATCATGATTCCTCTCCTGCTGTTCACGGGAGCGGTGGCTCCCTTGCGTCCGACCCCACTCTAGGGGCGTGTCATGAAAATGACAAGCTAACTTACTACTAGAGTGTCAAGTGAATTTCCCGTGCGGACTTTCATCGATTTCTCCGCCTCTTTGAGTTGCATCGAGGCACTTTCTTCGTATAGCTAGTAAGTAGGCTTTCGAATCACTCAGAGGCTTTCCGGCTCCGGGAAGCCGGTGCGGGAACGCGCTGGAGGATTGCTGAGACAGGACCAGATATCAGAAGGAGAAGTAAATGACGCACCACAACGCTGCAGGGGCAAGCACGCCCAAGGGACGGCGCGATGACCTCGTTGCCGAGGAACGGCGGCAGTTCGGCGGCATCAAGTTTGGCTCGGCCTTCTTTGGTTGGATGACTGCGACTGGCATCGCCGTGCTGCTCACCGCACTGCTCACCGCGGTCGGTGCAGGGGTCGGGGTGGCCAACAACGCGGACGCCGGGCAGGTGGCCGACCAGGCCAGTTCTGACCTGCAGACCGTCGGAATCGTCAGCGGCATTGTGCTGGCGGTCATCCTGTTCGTCGCGTATTACTGCGGAGGGTACGTCGCCGGCCGCATGGCCCGCTTCGACGGCGCCAAGCAGGGCTTCGCAGTGTGGCTGTGGGCCGTCGTCGTCGCTGTTGTTCTCGCCATCCTCGGTGCGGTTGCCGGGAGCCAGTTCAACATTCTCGGCAGCATCAACGGGTTCCCCCGCATTCCCATCAATGAGGGGGCACTGACCACGGGCGGAATCATTGCCCTCGTCATTGCCGTGCTGGTTCCCCTCGTTGGTGCCGTCCTCGGCGGCAAGGCGGGGATGCACTTCCACCGCAAGGTCGACCAGGCAGGCATCGAGCACCAGGCCGGCCTGACCCGCTCCTAAGCGGACCTGCGGCGGTCTGCGGGCCCGGCTTCCCCTCGGGGAGGCCGGGCCCGCAGCGGTCCTCAGAGACCCATCCAAAACGTCTTGCCGCGCCCCACGAGGTTGAACCCCCGGGCCTGGAAGAACTCCGCCCCCTGCGGTGCGGCATTCACCGCAAGGTGCTGGGCACCGGAGGCCGCGGCGGCCTTCGCCGCCCGGCTGACCAGTGCCGTGCCGAGCCCCCGGCGCCGGTACGGAGGCAGCACCTCGACGGAGAAGATGCCGCCCAGACCGCGCAGCCCCACAACCCCCGAGGGGTAGAACGAATACGCGGCCCCCACGAGGTTTCCCTCAACCCGAGCCTCAGCGTGCCACGCCTGCCGGGGCTGGGAACGCACCACCCTCAGTTCCCGCGCCAGCGGTCCCCGGTAGTCCGGAACCTCGGTGGAGAGGGAGGCGGCGGCGTCGTCGTACCCCGCCGGGAGGCTCACCGGAGCGGCCATCCATGACGGCTGCCACCCCGGGTCGAAACCCATTCCCGACAGGCTTGTGCTTTTCACTGCGCCGTTGAGCCAGACCCCGACCGTCTTTGCCCCGAGGCGCGACCCATCCGCCAGAGCCGGCCGAATGCCTCCCGGTGAGATCTCCTGGGGAAACAGGAGCATCAGCTCGCGCCGGGCGGGAAGCCATGCCCAGGAGCATCCGTGGGTGGAAAAGGTCCTTCCGCCGGTCGCTGTGGCGAGCGCGGCGAACCAGGCGCTCTGCAGGTGCTGGCACTGGGCTATCGTGACCATCGGGTGCTAGTCCAGCCCGCGCCGCTTCAGCAGCGGCCCGATCTCGGCGTCGCGCCCGCGGAAGTTGCGGAACGCCTCAAGCGGATCGAGGCTGTTGCCCCGGGAGAGGAGTTCGCGGCGGAAATAATCGCCGTTCGCGCGGGTGAGCCCTCCCGAGGATTTGAACCACTCGACGGTGTCGGCGTCGAGCACCTCGCTCCAGATGTACGCGTAGTAGCCGGCAGCGTACCCTCCGGCGAAGATGTGCCGGAAGTACCCCGTGCGGTACCGCGGTGGAACCAGGGCGAAGTCGAGTCCGGCCGCCTCCAGGGCGTCCCGCTCGAAGGCCTCCGGGTCCGTGATTTCCGTCCCCGCCTCGAGGCTGTGCCAGGCGAGGTCAAGCAGGGCCGCACCAAGGTACTCGGTAGTCGCGAAGCCCTCACCCCAGGTCCGGGCAGCTTCCAGCCGGGCGGTCACCTCCTGCGGCAGTTCCTCGCCGGTCGCATGATGGCGGGCATAGTTTGCGACGACCTCCGGCCAGAGCATCCACATCTCGTTGACCTGCGAGGGGTATTCGACGAAGTCCCTGGGCACGTTCGTCCCGGACAGCGAGGGGTAGGTGACGTTGGAGAGGAGTCCGTGAAGCGCATGGCCGAACTCGTGGAAGGCGGTCACCACTTCGTCGTAGGTGAGCAGGGTCGGCTCGCCGGGGGCCGGCTTGGGAATGTTCAGGTTGTTCACCACCACCGCGCGCGTTCCCTGAAGCGCTGACTGCTCAACGAAGGAGTTCATCCACGCGCCACCGTTCTTTGTGTCGCGTGTGTAGTAGTCACCGAGGAACAGTCCGAGCCCGCTGCCGTCCGCCTCGAAAACCTCCCACACCCGCACCTCCGGGTGGTAGCCGCGCAGGTCGCTGCGTTCGGTGAAGGTGAGCCCGTAGAGCCGGTTGGCGGCGAAGAAAATCCCGTCGGAAAGGACGCGCTCCAGCTCAAAGTAGGGGCGCAGGGAGGCGAGATCGACGTCGAACGTGGCCTGGCGCACCTTCGCCGCGTAGTAGGCCCAGTCCCAGGGTTCGATCGGATGCCCTGCCGCCTTCTCCAGCTCGGCGGCCTCCGCCCGTGCGTTGCGCACTGCCGGGGCGGTGAGCTCGCGCAGCCGCGTGCGGATTGCGTCGAGCGAGGGCGCGGTCTGGTCGTCGGTTGCCGCTTCGGCGAAGTTCGCGAATCCGAGGAGGGAGGCACGTTCGGCGCGCAGCGTGGCCATACGCGCGGCCAGCCCAAGCGTGTTGTTGTCGTTGCCGCGGAATCCCCGGGTCACCGAGGCTTCGTGGAGGCGGCGGCGTACGTCGCGGTTGGCCAGCAGTTCGAGGGCGGGCTGGGCGGTGGGGAGGATCAGGCCCAGGAGGTACTTGCCGGGGTGCCCCGCCGCTTCGGCGGCACCAGCCGCCGCGGCAATGCCTTCGGGGGAGAGGCCGTCGAGTTCCTCTGCGCTGGTGAGCAGCACGGCGGCGTCGTTGGTGTCGCGCAGCAGCCGCTGCTGGAACTCGGTGCCGAGCTCCGACAGCTGGGAGTTCAGGTCCCGCAGCCGTTCCTGCGCGGCGTCGTCGAGTTCCGCGCCCGCCCGGACGAACCGCCTGCGGTATTCGTCAACGAGCCGGACCGCCTCGGCGTCAAGGCCTTCCGTCGGTACCTGCGAAAGCCGCTCGAAGAGCCGGCGGTTCAGGTAGATGTCGTCCTCGTGGCCGGCGACGCGCGGCCCCACGAGCTTTTCAATCTCCTGGATGGACTCCGTCGAGTCGGACCCCGTGCGGTTGTAGAACGCCTCTGCCACCCGACGCAGGGTGCTGCCTGCCCGTTCAAGGGCTTCGACGGTGTTCGTGAAGTCCGCGGGCCCGCCGGAATCCACGATTGCGTCGATGTCGGCGAGGTGCTCGGCGAACCCGGCCTCGAACGCAGGCAGGTAGTGCTCGTCGCGGATGCTGCCGAAGTCGGGGAGCTGGTATGGAAGCGTGCTCGGCTCAAGGAAAGGGTTGCTCATAGGGATCAACTTTTGCACGCCGGGGCGGGCGAGCGCATCAGGAGGACCGGAGGATGCGGCACAGCCGGTGCCGGCGGATCACCTCGGCCGGGCGGCGGCATGCCGGCGGGCGAGTTCCTCTACGCTGTCGTCGACCTCGCCGGGCTCGAAGGAGCCGTACTTCCGTTCGACCGCCGTGCGGATGAGGAAATCGGCGATCGCCGGGTTCTTCGGCAGCAGCGAGCCGTGGAGGTAGCTGGCGACGACGTTGTTGTAGCGGGCGCCCTCATGGTTGTCCTCGGCGTTGTTTCCCTCACCCTTGGTCACCGTCGCAAGCGGGGCCACCCCCGTGCCGAGGAAGGTCTGCCCGCTGTGGTTTTCGTAGCCGTGGATCTCGCCGAATTCCGGGCTCGTGGCAACGACGTTGCCGATCAGGCGCTGTTCGCCCCCGCGGGTCTCGAGATCGAGCACGCCGATGCCGGGAATGACGGTGCCGTCGACGGTGCGGAAGAACTTCCCGAACAGCTGGTACATGCCGCAGATCAGGAGCATCGGCTGGCCGTCGTCGGCGAGGGCCCGCAGCCGCGGCGCGATCGCCTGGAGGTCCTGCTGGATGACCAGCTGGCCGCTGTCCTGGCCGCCGCCACCGACGATCAGATCGGCGTCCTCCGGGAAGTCATCGCCGGCGTTATGTTCGGAGATCACGGCGTCGTAGCCGTTCCAGGCGAGGCGCTGCTTGAGCGCCAGGACGTTCCCCCAGTCGCCGTAGATGTTCATTTCGCGCGGGTAGAGCTGAACGATGCTGATTGTGCCCTTGGACATCAGGAAACCACCTCGACGGTCGTGATTTTCGAAAGTTCGCGGCGGATCGCCAGCATGGCCGTGTAGGTGCAGAAGATGCGTTTCGGTCGGCCGGAGCCGGCTTTGAGGAAGCCCCGCAGCGCCGACTGGAGGTCCACGTCAACGCCGCCCACCGCGACGTCGTCGTACTTCAGCCGCAGCGCCATGTCGTAGGCGCGCACTCCGGAGACCATGTCGACGCCGCCGGCGCGCAGGGAATCGAAGTCGACGTCCCACAGCCAGGACATGTCCCGCCCGTCGGCGTAGTTGTCATTGATCGCGATCATTGTGGAGCAGCCCTGCGGGTCGAAGGACTTCAGGCCCAGCCGGAAGCCGCTGGGGTTTTTCACGAGCACCAGTTCCAGGGGCTGGCCCTCGACGGTGAGGCTTTCGCCGCGGCCGAAGGCCGGCTGGACGGCGGCCAGTGAGGCGAGCAGGGCTTCACGGTCGACCGTGTCGCCGAGGACCACGCGTGCCGCGGTGAGGGCGGCAGCCGCATTGAAGACGTTGTAGACGCCGCGGAGCAGCAGGTCGGTCCCGACCGACTCGCCGGCGATCGAGAAGACCGCCGAATTCCCGTCGACCTTCTCGAGCACCACTTCCGCCGGCAGGTGGGAGGGCTGGGGGATCCCTGCGGCGCCGCGCAGTTCGTCGTCGTTGGGGAAGGTGCTCCGCAGCGAGGAATCGAGCCCGAAGTAGACAACCTGTGCGCCGCGGACGGTCTGGGCGATGCCCGCCACCCGCGGATCCTCGCGGTTGAGGATGACAGTGCCGGTGGTCTTCGCGGCGATCTGCTCGAGGAGCCGGGTCGTCGCGTCGATTTCCCCGAAACGGTCGAGCTGGTCACGCAGGACGTTGAGGAGCAGCGAGTGCCGGGGCGCCACGCGGTTCACGAAGTGCACGGCGTGGGCCTCGTCCAGTTCAAGCACGGCGATATCGGCCTGGAGCCGTCCGCGCCAGTCCACCTCGCCCAGCAGGGCCGCAGCGACACCGCGGGTGAAGTTGCTGCCGGTGCGGTTCGTGAACACCTTCAGACCCTGGCCTTCGAGCAGTTCCACGACCATCTTGGTGGTCGTCGTCTTGCCGTTCGTGCCGCTGACGACGACGACTCCGTGCTCAAGGGAGGACAGGGCCCGGCCCATGAAGCCCGGATCGATGCGCTCCACCACGAGACCGGGCAGGGCGGAGCCGCCGCCGCGCAGCCGAGACGCGCGGCGCACAGCTTTTCCAACGAGCACGCTGAGGGGATTCATGCTGTTAAACCTAGCGCAACGGCGGGAGGACCGGCCGCCGGCCCGGATTCAGGAATCGCACGGCGTCCAACCTAGAATTGGCCAATGGCCTCATCGATTCCTTCTTCAACCTCCGGCGTGCGCATTGGCGTTCTGGCGGTCCAGGGCGACGTCCGCGAGCACATCCGCACCATCGAAGCGCTCGGCGGCACCGCGACGGGTGTTCGGCGCCCCGAGGAACTGAAGGGCATCGACGGGCTGATCATCCCGGGCGGGGAGTCAACGACGATCGACAAGCTGACGCGGTCGTTCGACCTCGCCGGCCCGCTGAAGGACATGATCGGCGGCGGGCTTCCCGCCTACGGCTCCTGCGCGGGGATGATCATGCTCGCCAATGTGATTGCCGACCCGTCGACGGACCGCCAAGGCAACCCGCAGCAGACCTTCGGCGGCCTCGACATGGTGGTGCGCCGCAACGCGTTCGGCCGTCAGCGCGAATCCTTCGAAACGGACCTCGACTTCGCCGGGCTACAGGAAACAGGCGGTGCCCGTGGCGCGGATCCGGTGCGGGCCGTGTTCATCCGGGCGCCCTGGGTGGAGAGCGTCGGGGAATCGGTTCAGGTTTTGGCGCAGGTCCCGGCGGGGGAGACCCCACAGCCGCACCACTCGCACGAGGCCGACGCCGCACGGTCCGAAGCGGTCGCTAGAATTGTCGCAGTGCGGTCAGGCAACCTGTTGGCCACCAGTTTCCATCCGGAAGTCACCGGCGAGCAGCGGGTCCATCAGTTGTTTATTCGAATGATCAGAGGAGAAGCGTAAGCATGTCGGGGCACTCTAAGTGGGCAACAACCAAACATAAGAAGGCCGCGATCGATGCCAAGCGCGCGAAGTCCTTCGCGAAGCTGATCAAGAACATCGAAGTGGCGGCACGGGCCGGCGGTGCGGACCTCGCGGGCAACCCGGGCCTTGAGCTGGCGGTGTCCAAGGCGAAGAAGACCTCCGTCCCCATCGACAACATCAACCGCGCCGTCAAGCGCGGCGCCGGGCTGCTCGGCGACGCCGTCGAGTACCAGACGATCATGTACGAGGCCCGGGGGCCGCAGGGCTCTGCCCTGCTCATCGAGTGCCTTACCGACAACAAGAACCGTGCTGCTTCCGAGGTGCGCCTCGGCATCACCCGCAACGGCGGCAGCGTGGCCGACCCCGGTTCGGTTTCCTACCTGTTCACCCGCAAGGGGGTTGTGACACTGCCCAAGAACGGGTTGTCGGAGGACGACATCCTGATGGCCGTGCTCGACGCCGGCGCGGAGGAGGTCAAGGAGGGCGCTGAGACGTTCGAGGTTATTTCCGAGCCGCAGGACCTGCGGGCCGTGGTCGCCGCCCTCGAGGAGAACGGCATCGAGTACGACACCGACGAGGCCGAGTTCGTCCCCTCGATGCAGGTGCAGCTCGACGTCGACGGCGCGCGGAAGTTCCTGAAGCTCGTCGATGCGCTCGAAGACCTCGACGACGTGCAGAACGTCTACTCGAACGCGGACCTCTCCGAAGAGGTTCTCGCAGAACTCGAGAGCGACGATTAGCACCGGCGGGCGGGCTCCGGGAGCCGGGACGCCATGAGCTTCAGGGTGATGGGCGTCGACCCGGGGCTCACCCGGTGCGGTCTCGCCGTCGTCGATGTCGAACCGAACCGGCACTCGACGCTCGTCGCCGTCGGGGTCGTGGGAACCGAGGCCGGGCGCAGCCTCGACCAGCGGCTGCTGGTAATCGCCGAGGCGGTCGATGAGTGGCTCGACCTGCACAAGCCGGCGGTGCTCGCCGTCGAGCGGGTGTTCAGCCAGCTCAATGTCAGCACCGTCATGGGCACGGCCCAGGCCTCGGGCGTCGTCATCGCCGCGGCGGCCCGCCGGGGCATCCCCGTTGCCCTTCACACCCCGACCGAGGTCAAGGCGGCCGTCACCGGCAACGGCCAGTCCGACAAGGCGGCGGTGACAAAGATGGTCACGAAGATCCTTCGGCTCGACGCCCCGCCGAGGCCGGCCGACGCCGCCGACGCGCTTGCCCTCGCCATTACCCACGCCTGGCGCAGGGGCGTGGGACTGCAGGCCGCGGGCGCCGCAGCCGGAACGGGAGCCGCCACCCCGGCACAGCGGCTGTGGGCCGAGGCCGAGGCTCGCGCCCGCCGCAGCCGCTAGGCCCCTCGAACCCGCCCCCGGAAGCACTCCGCACCGGTGTGGCGCCGGGCGGAGAGCCCTGGTTGAAGGTAACGTAATAGAAAGTATGTTCGGACGCTGGTTCGGGCCGTCCCCACCCCACCTTCCTTGGAGCCCCCTGAAATGATCAGTTCCCTCCGCGGCACCGTCGCCCACGTCGGCCTGCAGTCGGCAGTGCTCGACGTCAACGGTTTTGGCATGCAGGTCCAGGCCACCCCGCAGACGCTGGCGACACTGAGGGTCGGCAGCCAGGCGCAGGTCTTCACCACGATGGTCGTGCGGGAGGACTCGATGACCCTGTTCGGCTTCGAGGACGCGGAACAGCGGGAAGTGTTCGACACCCTGCTCGCGATCAGCGGCGTCGGCCCGCGGCTCGCCCTCGCCGTGCTCGCCGTCCACGCACCCGAGGCCATCCGCATCGCCGCCTCCGCCGGGGACGACAAGGCGTTCAGCAAGGTTCCCGGCATCGGCCCCAAGGGTGCCCGCCGGATCGTGCTCGAACTCGCGGGCAAGCTCGTGCCGCTTGAGGCGCCGGGCGTTCCCAAGAACACCTGGCAGGGGCAGGTGCTCACAGCAATGATGGGCCTTGGCTGGTCGGAGAAGGACGCCGGCTCCGCCATCGACGCGGCAATCGCCGATGCTCCGGAGGTAGCCGCCACCGGCGACGTCGGCCAGATCCTCAAACTCACCCTCCGCCGGCTCGGCCAGGACGGCGCCCGGAGTTCGGTCCGGACGAAGAGCCTCTGATGAGCCCCTCCAAGCACCCCGATGAAGCGCCGCTTGTCGCCGCCGGTTCCGATCCCGAGGACCGGGCGGTCGAGGCGGCGCTCCGGCCCAAGAACCTCGACGACTTCGTCGGCCAGAAACGCGTACGCCGTCAGCTGTCCCTCGTCCTCGAAGCGTCCCGGATGCGCGGGCGCAGCGCCGACCACGTCCTGCTCTCCGGCCCCCCGGGCCTGGGCAAGACCACCCTGGCGATGATCATCGCCGCCGAGATGAACGCACCCCTGCGCATCTCCTCGGGTCCGGCAATCCAGCACGCAGGCGACCTCGCCGCGATCCTTTCCTCGCTCACGGAGGGCGAAGTCCTCTTCCTCGACGAGATCCACCGCATGTCCCGGCCCGCCGAGGAAATGCTCTACATGGCCATGGAGGACTTCCGCGTCGACATCGTCGTCGGCAAGGGCCCGGGCGCGACCGCCATCCCGCTCGACCTTCCCCCGTTCACACTCGTTGGAGCCACCACCCGCGCCGGCCTGCTGCCCGGGCCGCTGCGCGACCGCTTCGGGTTCACCGGGCACCTCGAGTTCTATTCGACCGACGAACTTGAACTTGTGCTGCGCCGTTCCGCAATGCTCATGGACATGAAGGTCAACTCGGCCGCCTTCGCCGAGATCGCCGGGCGTTCCCGGGGAACCCCGCGTATCGCCAACCGCCTGCTGCGGCGGGTGCGGGACTGGGCCCTGGTGCACGGCACCGACCTCATCGACGCGGGGAGCGCGGGTGCGGCCCTCGACATGTACGAGGTCGACGAAAAGGGCCTTGACCGGCTCGACCGCGCCGTCCTCACCGCCCTGATCACCAAGTTCAACGGCGGACCGGTGGGGCTTTCCACCCTGGCGATCGCCGTGGGCGAAGAGCCGGAGACCGTCGAGACGGTTGCCGAACCGTACCTGGTCCGTGAGGGGATGCTGGGGAGGACACCGCGCGGCAGGATCGCCACCGCCTCCGCCTGGAGCCACCTCGGGCTCGCCATGCCGGCCTCCGTTGCGGCGGCGATGCCCGAAGACCTGTTCTCCGTCCTGCCCGAGGACGACGAAGCGGAGGATCTCGCCGCAGGGGACTGGCCGGGAAGCTGAGCCGTGCTTCACCGGAGGTGTTTCCCTTTACACTGGGAGAATACGCGGTGTGCGCCGGTTCATTACGCGCGCTTACGCCGACCCGAGTGATAGGAACGGAACTTCTCTGTGTTCGCAAACGTAGTAGCTACCGCCGGCAATGCCGCCCAAGAACAGCCTTTCGACATTTTCTCCATCCTGCTCCCGCTCGCGCTCGCGTTCCTGATTTTCACGATGTTCCGCAAGCAGCGCAAGGTCAAGCAGCAGGCAACGGAGATGCGCACCCAGATGGAGCCGGGTGCCGAGGTCATGACCCAGTTCGGCCTGTTCGGGACGATCGTCTCGATCGACCAGGAGAACAACAAGGCGGTCATCGAACTCTCCCCGGGCAACACCGCAACGGTCCACACCCAGGCCCTGAGCAAGGTCGTGCACCAGGAGCCGAAGACCGCAGACATCGACGACGCCGACGTTGACGCCCCCGGGCCCGCCGGAGCCTCAGCGGCCGACAGCGACCCCCTTGAGTCCACGCGGGTCGAGACCCCCGAGGAAACCGTGGAGCGGCTGAACCGCGAAAACAACAGGAACAAAGACAACTAGCATTCCCTTCCCGGCCGCTGCCTCGTGCCGGCGGCCGGAACGGATCGGCACGGCGCTCAAACGCCACATTCCAAAGGACAATCCCCAATGCCACGTACCGGCCCGGGCACGGCAGCCAAACGGACACTCGTCTGGCTGGGCGTACTTATAGCCCTCCTTTCAGTTCTGCTGGGAGCAGGATCCATCTGGAGTTCCGCGAGCTGGGCTCCGAAGCTCGCCCTGGACCTCGAGGGCGGCACCCAGATGATCCTGTCGCCGAAGCTTTCCGACGGCGGAACCGAGATCACCGACGAGCAGCTTGAGCAGGCCGTCGAGATCATCCGGCAGCGCGTCGACGGCAGCGGCGTCGCCGAAGCCGAAATCAACACCCAGTCCGGGCAGAACGTGATTGTTTCCCTCCCCGGGATTCCCGACGCGAAAACGCGCGAGCTTATCCAGGCCTCCGCGCAGATGGAGTTCCGCCCCGTGCTGTTCGGCGGTCCCGGGCAGGCGCCCGCGGCCGAGACGCCCACCCCCGAGGATGAGCTGCCCAAGCCCACCGCCGAGCCGACCAACGCGAGCGACCCGAACTGGATCACCCCCGACGTGTTCAAGCAGTTCGAGGCCCTCGACTGCATGGACCCCGCGGCGCTCGAGCCCAAGGAGGAGAACGCCCCGGCGGACCAGCCGATGGTCGCGTGTGAACCCGACACCCAGGGCAAATACATCCTCGGCCCGGTGGAGGTCCCCGGAACCCAGATCGACACGGCCAGCCACGGCCTCCAGCGCGGGAGCCAGGGCCAGGCCCTCAACAGCTGGGTCGTCAACATCGACTTCAACGACGAGGGCGCGAAGACCTTCCGCGAAGTCACCGAACGCCTTTTCTCGATCGGCCGGGGTGATCCCCGCAACCAGTTCGCGATCGTCCTCGACGGGCGGATCATCTCCGCGCCGACGACGAACGCTGTCATCCCCGACGGAAACCCGAGCATCAGCGGCAGCTTCACCGAGGAATCCGCCGCGGCCCTGGCCGAGCAGCTGAAATACGGCGCCCTGCCGATCAGCTTCGAGATCCAGAGCGAGCAGCAGATTTCCGCAACCCTCGGGGCCGACCAGCTCCGCCTCGGCCTCATCGCCGGGGTGATCGGCCTTGCCCTCGTTGCCCTCTACTCGATGTTCCAGTACCGAATGCTCGGCCTGGTGACCATCGCCTCGCTGGTCGTGGCCGGTGTGCTGACCTACCTCGCCATCGCCATTCTCGGCTGGACCGAGAACTACCGGCTCTCCCTTGCCGGCGTGGCGGGCCTCATCGTTGCCATCGGCCAGACCGCCGACTCGTTCATCGTCTACTTCGAACGCATCCGCGACGAGCTCCGCGACGGACGCGGCATGATCTCCGCCGTCGAGAACGGCTGGCGCCGGGCCAAGCGCACGGTGCTCGCCTCCAAGGCCGTGAACCTCCTCGCCGCCCTTGTGCTCTACTTCGTGGCCGTGGGCAACGTGCGCGGCTTCGCCTTCACCCTGGGCCTGACCGCGATCGCCGACCTCATCGTCGTCTTCCTGTTCACCCACCCGGTCCTGCGCCTCCTTGCACGCACCCGGTTCTTCGGAGAGGGCCACCGGTGGTCCGGACTCGACCCCGAGCGGCTCGGCGTCACCCCGCTCTACCGCGGCGCGGGCAGGTTCCGTGATCCGGCCGACAAGCCTGTCGCCCCTGTGAGCGCGCGCAACCGCGCCGCCACCGGCGAGGCCGAACGCCGGATGACCATCGCCGAACGGCGCATCGCCGAGCAGCAGAAAGCCCTGGCCGGTCGCGGCCGCGGCGAAGAGAAAGAAGAGAACCGATGAACGGCAGCAGCTTCGCCAACTTCGGCAACGAGCTCTACTCGGGCAAACGGTCCTACCCGTTCGTCGCAAAGCGCAGGCTCTGGTTCATCATCTCGGCCGCCGCCGTGCTGCTCTCGCTGATCGTCCCGGTGGTCAAGGGCGGCTTCAACCTGGGCATCGACTTCCGCGGCGGATCCGAATTCACCGTCTCGGCCACCGAGAACACCGACGTCGCCGCAGGGGAGCGCGCGGTCACCGACGTCGTCGCCGACGTGGTGCCGCGGGTCACCAACATCGCCCCGGCAACGATGCGCATCCAGACCGAGCGCCTCACCGACGACCAGACGCTGAGCGTGCGCGACAACCTCACCACCGCCTACGGCGTCAGCGAGGAGCAGGTCACCTCGAGCTACGTCGGCCCCACCTGGGGCGAGGACGTCAGCCGGCAGGCCCTCATCGGGCTCATTGTGTTCGTCCTCCTCGCGGCGGTCCTCATGGCGCTCTACTTCCGGACCTGGAAGATGTCCGTTGCCGCGATGACCGCGCTCGTTGTGGTCATGGTGGTCACCGCAGGGCTCTACTCGCTGAGCGATTTCGAGGTTACGCCGTCGGCGATTATCGGCTTCCTCACAATCCTGAGCTACGCCCTGTACGACACGGTCGTGGTCTTCGACAAGATCCGGGAAAACACCGCCGAAGTCTCGACGACGACCAAGCGCACCTTCGCGGAGCAGGTGAACCTCGCCGTCAACCAGACCCTCGTGCGGTCGATCAACACCTCCGTTGTAGCGGTACTGCCAGTTGCCTCGATCCTGTTCATCGGCGCCTACCTCCTCGGCGCAGGTACGCTGCGGGACCTCTCGCTGGCCCTGTTCATCGGCATCATCCTCGGCACACTGAGCACCATTTTCGTCGCCGCGCCGATGTACGCGGCGCTGCGCCTGAACGAGCCCGAAATGAAGAAGCAGGAGAAGAAGGTCAAGCACCGCCGGGCCCTCGAAGCCGCCGAAGCCTGAGGCGGTGGCCGGGTCCGCCGTCGGACCCGGCTAAACTTGATTGTGTGTACAGTGCGGCGGGCCCACCCCACGGGCCCGGCCTGTACAGAACGCACTCAAGATGAGGGGTGAACATGGCTGACGCGGGAACCTCCGCCGGGCGGCCCGAGGGCCGCACGGCACAGGCCGACGCCCCCAAGCGCCCTGTCACGGGTCCGGTGGCGCCCTCGCTCACCGTCAAACCGGCGCCGACGGCGGCAAGCCCCGACCAGGCGTCGCCGGGACGCCGCGCCCGCACGCGGGCACGGATCGCCCGGCTTGCGGGCCGCGGCACAAGCGGATATTCGCCGGTCCTTGAACCGCTGCTGCGCACGGTCAGGGCGAACAACCCCAAAGAGGACCTCGACCTCATCCAGCGCGCCTACCTGGTGGCCGAGCGCAGCCACGAGGGCCAGATGCGCAAGAGCGGCGACCCGTACATCACCCACCCCGTGGCTGTTGCGACGATCCTCGCCGAACTGGGCATGACCGGCACCACGCTCGCCGCCGCCCTGCTCCACGACACAGTGGAGGACACCGCCTACACCCTTGACGAACTGCGCCGGGACTTCGGGCCCGAGGTCGCCATGCTCGTCGACGGTGTCACCAAGCTGGACAAGGTGTCCTTCGGCGACGCGGCCCAGGCCGAGACAGTGCGCAAAATGGTGGTCGCGATGGCGAAGGACATCCGGGTCCTCGTCATCAAGCTCGCAGACCGCCTCCACAACGCGCGCACCTGGCGGTTCGTCTCGCCCGAGTCGTCGGCGAAGAAGGCGCGGGAGACCCTTGAGATCTTCGCGCCGCTGGCCCACCGGCTGGGCATGAACACGATCAAATGGGAGCTCGAGGATCTTTCCTTCGCCGCACTCCACCCCAAGGTGTACGAGGAAATCGTGCGCATGGTGGGGGACCGCACCCCGGAGCGCGAGAAGCACCTGAACCTGATCCGCTACCAGATCGACGAAGACCTTCGCGACGTGAAGATCAAGGCCACGATCACCGGCAGGCCCAAGCACTACTACTCGATCTACCAGAAGATGATCGTGCGGGGCAAAGACTTCGACGACATCCACGACCTGATGGGCGTGCGCGTCCTCGTCGACAGCGTCCGTGACTGTTACGCCACCCTTGGTTCGCTCCACTCGCGGTGGAATCCGCTGCCCGGGCGGTTCAAGGACTACATCGCCATGCCGAAGTTCAACATGTACCAGTCGCTCCACACGACGGTCATCGGACCCGGCGGCAAGCCCGTTGAAATCCAGATCCGCACCCATGACATGCACCGGCGGGCGGAATACGGCGTCGCGGCGCACTGGAAGTACAAGAACGGTGCCGGGAAGGCCTCCGACGGGCCGGACAACGAGGACATGGGCTGGCTGCGCAGCCTCGTCGACTGGCAGCAGGAGACGGCCGACCCCAACGAGTTCCTCGATTCGCTGCGCTTCGAGATTAACGCCCGTGAAGTGTTCGTGTTCACGCCCAAGGGCGAGGTCATGGCGCTGCCGGCGGGCTCGACCCCTGTGGACTTCGCCTACGCCGTCCACACCGAGGTCGGCCACCGGACGATCGGCGCTCGGGTCAACGGCAGGCTGGTGCCGCTCAACAGCGAACTCAACCACGGCGACTGGGTGGAAATCTTCACCTCCAAGGCCGAAGGCGCCGGGCCCAGCCAGGACTGGCAGGGCTTCGTAAAGAGCCCCCGGGCCCGGAACAAGATCCGCCAGTGGTTCACGAAGGAGCGCCGCGAGGAGGCAATCGACAAGGGCAAGGACCTGCTCACCCGCGCCATGCGCAAGCAGAACCTTCCCCTGCAGCGCATGATGACCCACTCGGCCCTGCTCACGGTCGCCCAGGAGCTGCGCCACCAGGACATCGCCGCACTCTATGCGGCGGTCGGCGACGGCCACACCTCGGCGCAGAACGTCATCGAGCACCTTGTCGCGCTGATGGGCGGGCACGAGGACGCCGAGGACAACCTCGCCGAGACCACCGTCGCCACGCAGCCGCGCCGTCCGAAATTCTCGGACTCCGGTGTGACCGTGCGCGGTGTGGGGGACGTGTGGGTGAAACTGGCCCGCTGCTGCACCCCGGTTCCGCCCGATCCGATCGTCGGTTTCGTCACCCGCGGCTCCGGCGTCTCGGTCCACCGCTCCGACTGCCGCAACGTTGTCGACCTCCGCGACCAGCCCGACCGGATCGTTCCCGTGGAATGGGCTCCCACCCAGTCGAGCGTGTTCCTCGTCGAGATCCAGGTCGAGGCGCTCGACCGCAAGAGCCTGCTCTCGGATGTGACCCGTGTGCTTTCCGAGAACCAGGTCAATATCCTGGCCGCAAACGTGAACACCTCCTCCGACCGGGTGGCGATGTCGAGGTTCGCCTTCGAGATGGGCGACCCGAAGTACCTCGACCACGTGCTGGCGGCGGTGCGGCGCATCGACGGGGTCTTCGACGTCTACCGCACCACCGGTTCGCAGCGCCGCACCTAGGCCCGCCGTCGGGGCAGGCCGGCAACCTGAGCGGGCGGAGGCCATGAGGCCCGCCGCCCGCCGTTGTTCCATCGCCGTAGTTCCACCGGCGTCCACCCGCACGGCGTCCCGCGCCCAGCCCTCACTTCCCTCAGCGCCCGGCGCGTTCAGCCGTCCCAGGCTTGCGATGCCCTGCCGACCGCATACCGTCCCGTGCACAGCCTTCACTTCCCTCAGCGCCCGGCGCGTTCAGCCGTCCCAGGCTGCGGTGCCCTGCCGACCGCACCCCCGCTGGCCCTGCGGATCCGCTCCAGTGCCCGGGACCGTCCCGGAACCCGGCGCGTGCACGCGAGTGCCGCTTCGACAAGCCGCAGCGGGCAGTCGAGCGCCGGGTTTGAGCCGATCGCGCGGAGGACCTCAACGGCCGAGCCGTCGCACCCGTGCACGGCGATGTCCAGGGCCGTGCGCAGAGGCGTGGTCACCGGTACCCCGCCCACGAGGTTGATGTCGAAGGGCCCCAGCGCAACCTGGTGCATCGTCGCACCACTGAACGGGGGCAGGGCCGTGGTGCGGCGGCGGTGGTCGGTGACGACGCTCACCAGCGCCGGCGGCGGCGCGCAGCCGTACACCCACGCCGCGCACTGGCGCCCCAGCGCCACCCTCGCCCGCAGTGGTGAAGGGACGGCGTTCGCCGCCGCCTGCGCCCGGCAGACCGGGTCGTCGGGTTGCCCGGTCCGGACGTACGACTGGCCATAGACGCGCCGCACCAGGCCATCCATCGACATCGCCTGAAGCTCAACGGCGCTGAACAGGTCGCCGGCATGGAACAACGCGGTGCCTGGCGGTCCGGCTCCGCGCTCCGGAGGGCGTGGCAGGAGCCGGACCGGCTGGGTGCCGGCGGGGTCGAGCAGAGGCGGCATTGCTCCAGCATCGCCAACGGCGCAGCACTGAGAAAGCCCCTCCCCCCGAATGTGGAAAACGGGAGGAGGGGCACCGCGTGCCGGAGCGGGGAGGCTAGGAGAAGTCCTGGGCCGAGCGCTGCAGCATTTCCATCCACTGTTCCCGCGCGGCGAGGGCTTCCTCCGCGGCGGAGATGCGCTTCGCGTCTCCGGCTTCCCGGGCCGCGGCAAGGTCCTCGCGCAGGGAGGCAATGGTTGCCTCAAGCTGGCTCAGCGCACTGTTGGTGCGTGCCTTGGTCTCCGGGTTGGTCTTTTGCCAGTGCTCGTCTTCGGCGGCCTTGACCGCGTCCTCGACCGAGCGCAGCCCGGCGTCCATCCGCCCCATGTCCGCACGGGGAACCTTGCCCGCCTCTTCCCAGCGGTCACGGATCGACTGCAGGGCCTTCTTCGCGGCCGCGAGATTCCGCACCGGCACGAGCTGCTTCGCTTCCTGGAGCAGGGCCTCCTTGACCACGAGGTTCGCCCCGTACTCCTCATCCACTGCTTCATTGGCGCTCTTGCGAGCCTCGAAGAACCGGTCCTGGGCGGCACGGAAGCGCGCCCACAGGGCGTCGTCGTCCTTGCGGCTCGCCCGCTTGGAGGCCTTCCAGTCGTCCATGAGGCGGCGGTACTCGGCCGCCGTCGCACCCCAGTCGGTGGAGGTCGCCAGCGCCTCGGCCTTGGCGATCAACGCCTCCTTGGCCCGCTTGGCCTCGGCGTTCTCGCTGTCGAGCTGGGAGAAGTACGCGCGGCGGTGCCGGTCAAAGACGGTGCGTGCGGCACGGAACCGCTTCCACAGGGCGTCCTCGGTGCCGCGGCCCAGGCGGGGACCGTTCTTCTGTGCCGTCTTCCACAGCTCGAACAGCTCGTTCATCCGCGTGCTGCTTGCCTTCCACTGGACGGTCGCGGGGTCGCGGGCTGCCAGTTCCTCGGCCTCGGAGACGATCGCTTCCCTCGCCGCGAGCTCCTTGGCCTTGACCGCTTCCTGTTCGGCCCGCTCGGCCTTTTCCAGCCCGCGGATCGACTCGGACAGCGCGTCAATGCGTGCCTCGAGGGCAGGGACGTCGCCGACGAGCTTGCGCTCCGCGATCTGGCTGCGCAGGTGGCCGGCGGTCTTCAGCATGTCCGACGACGGCGCCTTGCTCTTCACCCGCTGTTCCAGCAATGCGACCTGGCTCACGACGTCGTCATACTTGCGCACAAAGTAGCCGAGCGCTTCATCCTTCGACGCATCGGGCAGCTGCCCCACCGGGTGTTCCTCCCCGTCGAGCAGCAGGAACACGTGACCGTCGTCCTCGACCCGCGCGAACTTCGCCGCTTCCTCGAGCGGCGTGCTGTGCACGGGAGGAACGGCGACCTGGCGCTGTACCTTGCCGTGCGGGCGCGGCACAAGTGCTGTGGGCAGCGGAGCCCGCGGGGCGGGACCCGGCTGCGCCGCGGGTGCGGGTACGTTCCCGCCGGCGGGCGGAGCGGCTTCGGCGCTGTCCGCCGGCTCAGCACCGGGGGTGTCTGTCGGGGAGTCTGCGGCGGGGGCTACGTCGCCGATGGTCATTTCGTCGGATTGCTGACTATCTGTCACCGCTGGAAGTCTTTCGCTCGTTGGATGGCCAGGCACGCGTCCGGAGCCACTTACTTCAGAGATTAGGAGTCTATCGTTCCGGGAACCGCTGGCAGTCCGTTCGGCAGCGCGTCTGCCCGCTGTGTTTCGTTCTGCAACGAACCAACGGGAACAGGGTGCCCGGTGTGACGAATGATGTACCGGGGCGGGCGGGGAGGGCACTCCCGGGCCCGTTTCGCCGCGCGGGTCATCCAGCCCTAAACTGAGTGCCGCACCGGTGTATGCGCCAACCCAAGGAGACCCGCCTCATGGCACGTAAGGCATCATTGTCCGGCTTCCCGGAATGGCTTCCGCAGGAGCGGCTAATTGAACTGCACGTGCTCGACACCCTGCGGCGCGTATTCGAACTGCACGGCTTCTCCAACATTGAGACCCGGGCAGTGGAGACCGTCGGCCAGCTCCTGCGCAAGGGGGAGATCGACAAGGAGGTCTATGCGGTCTCGCGGCTGCAGGCGGAGGAGGCCTCGGCCTCCGAGGACGGCCTCGCCCTCCACTACGACCTCACCGTGCCCTTCGCCCGGTATGTCGTCGAAAACGCCGGCCACCTCGCCTTCCCCTTCCGCCGCTACCAGATCCAGAAGTGCTGGCGGGGGGAGCGCCCCCAGGAGGGCCGCGCCCGCGAGTTCACCCAGGCGGACATCGACGTCGTCGGCGACGGCGCCCTGCCGTTCCGCAACGACGTCGAGCTCACCCTCGTCATCGTCGAGGCACTCGGGGCGCTTCCCATCCCCGACTTCACCGTGCGCGTCAACAACCGCAAGCTCGCCGAGGGCTTCTACCGGGGCATCGGGATCACCGACACCGCATCGGTGCTGCGCAACATCGACAAGCTCGAGAAGATCGGCGCCGCGAAGGTGGGTGACCTGCTCCGCGAGGAGCTCGGTGCGACGGACGCGCAGGTCGAGGCGGCCCTTGCCCTCGCCGCGATCCGCACCCCGGACACGTCGTTCGTGGCGCAGGTGCGCGCCCTGGGCGTGAAGGACGACCTCCTTGAGCAGGGCCTTGCCGAACTGGAGGAGGTCATCGCCGAGACCTCGCGCCGGGCGCCGGGCAGGGTCGTAGCCGACCTAAGCATCGCGCGCGGCCTCGACTACTACACAGGAACCGTCTACGAGACGGTGCTCGACGGCCACGAGGGACTCGGCTCGATCTGCTCGGGCGGCCGTTACGACAGCCTCGCCTCGAAGGGCAACCGCACCTTCCCCGGCGTCGGGCTCTCGATCGGCGTCACGCGGATCGTTTCGCGGATCCTCAGCCAGGACTTCGCCGTGGTGTCCCGCCAGGTTCCCACCGCCGTGCTCATCACCCTCGCCGACGACGATTCCTGGTCGCAGGCGCAGGACGTCGCTGCCTCACTGCGCTCACGCGGCATCTCCGCGGAGGTCGCGGCGAGCGCGGAGAAGTTCGGCAAGCAGATCAAGTTCGCCGACCGGCGGGGCATTCCGTTCGTCTGGTTCACCAGCGCCGACGGGACCCACGAGGTCAAGGACATCCGCTCCGGCGACCAGACCGCCGCCGACCCCGCCACGTGGACGCCCCCGGCGGACGATCTGCTGCCTCAGGTCACCCGCGCCTGAGGCCGGACCGCTTAGCGACGGCCGCACCGCTTAGCGACGGGCGCACCGCGCAATGACCGGCGCACCCCATAGCGACGGGCGCACCGCGCAATGACCGGCCCACCTCTTAACCACGGGCGCACCGGATTAATCCGCTGCGCCCGTCGCTTTCCGGTGCGTTTCGGTTTGGACCTCAGCCGCGCTCGGCCTGCCGGCGGCGCCGCGTGAGTGCGATGGCGCGGACGGCGACGCCCACAACGAGCACCGCGGTCATCGTGAGCACCGAGGCAGCCGGCAGGGTGAACGCCAGCAGCAGGCAGCCCGCGGCACCGATGACGTTGAGCAGCCGCGGGGCGTACCACTGCCGCTCCCGGAGGGTGAGGGCCGCGGCGTTGGCGATGGCGTAGTAGAGCAGCACGCCGAAGCTCGAGAACCCGACGACGGTCAGGACATCGGTGGTCAGCAGGAGCACGATCACCAGCCCGGCGGTCGTCAGATCTGCCGCCCAGGGAACGCCGTACCGCTCCCAGATCCCTGCCAGGGCACGAGGGAGGTCGCCCTCGCGCGCCATCGCGAGGGTTGTCCGTCCCACGCCGGCGATCAGGGCCAGCAGCGCCCCGAGGCTCGCAAGGGCCGCCGCCACAACCACCGCCGTCCGGGCAACGGAGCCCGCGTCAGGGCCGGTCGCCCCGCCGGTTGTTCCGACGGTTGTTCCGACGGCGGTGAACACATCGCGCAGCGGCGCCGGCGATTCAGCAAGCGCCGCAGGCCCAAGGGCGGAGAGCAGAGAGACGGCCAGCAGCAGGTACAGCACCAGCGTGAAGCCTAGGGCGCCGAGGATCGCCGCAGGGATGTTCTTCCGCGGCTCGCGCACCTCTTCGCCCATCGTTGCGACCCGCGCGTATCCGGCGAAGGCGAAGAACAGCAGACCTGAGGCCTGCAGCAGCCCCGCCACCCCGCCGTCCGGCGGCATCGAGCCGCCCGTGCCGGGCGCCGCCCACGCGGCAACGATAACGAACGCGAGCACCGGAACCACCAGGGCAACGATTCCACGGGTCATCAGTGCCGTCCGGCTCACCCCGAGCAGGTTCACCGTGGTCAGGCCCACCACTGCGGCGACGGCGGCCGCCGTTGCAAAACCCGGCGCCGCGTAAAGCCCGAAGGTGAAAGCCATTGCGGCGCAGGAGGCGGTCTTCCCGGTCACGAAGGCCCACCCCGCGATGAACCCCGGCCAATGCCCCAGCTGCCGCCTCCCGTAGACATAGGTGCCGCCGCTCTGCGGGTAGACGGTGGCGAGGGAGGCCGTTGCGGCAGCATTGCAGTAGGCGATGAACCCCGCCAGCAGGACGGCGGCGGGAAGCCAGCTGCCTGCCGCCGCGGCCGCCGGGGCGAAGACGACGAACACGCCGGCGCCGATCATCGATCCCACGCCCACCGTCGTGGCGTCGAAGCCTCCCATGGACCGCCGCAGGCCGGGACCAGTGCTCATCGGGGTTCCGCCTTCCACTGTCGTTGCCCGCATCCTCGGCCGGAATCCGCCGCCCCGGCCCGCTGGCGGGCGCCGCGGGGGATGACCGGTAAACTCGGACACGTTTGATCTAACACTAGGCAGGTGAACATTCGCCTGCGGTACTTCTGTAGGAAGGAATGCTGTGCTGCGCACGCATGAACTCGGCTCGCTCGGATCCGGGCATATTGGACAAACCGTAACCCTGACCGGCTGGGTGGCCCGGCGCCGCGACCACGGCGGCGTCGCCTTCCTCGACCTCCGGGACGCCTCCGGCGTGGCCCAGGTCGTCGTCCGCGAGGAGGAGGTCTTCTCCACCCTGCGCAACGAGTACGTCCTGCAGATCACCGGAACCGTGCAGAAGCGGCCCGAGGGTAACGAGAACCCTGCGCTGGCCACGGGCGAGATCGAGGTGATGGCCGACAAGGTCGTCGTCCTTAACACCTCCGACCCGCTGCCCTTCCAGATCGATGAACACGTCGAAGTGGGCGAAGAGGCCCGCCTGAAGCACCGCTACCTCGACCTGCGCCGCCCCGCCCCGCAGAAGAACCTCCGCCTGCGCTCCGAGGCGAGCCGGGTTGCCCGCGAACTCCTCCACGGTGATGGCTTCGTCGAGATCGAAACCCCCACGCTGACCCGCTCCACTCCCGAGGGCGCACGCGACTTCCTTGTCCCCGCGCGCCTTGCCCCCGGATCCTGGTACGCGCTGCCGCAGTCACCCCAGCTGTTTAAGCAGCTCCTGCAGGTCGGCGGGTTCGAGAAGTACTACCAGATTGCCCGCTGCTACCGCGACGAGGACTTCCGCGCCGACCGCCAGCCGGAGTTCACCCAGCTCGACATCGAGGCGAGCTTCGTCGAGCAGGACGACATCATCGCCCTGGGCGAGCAGCTGATCACGCGCCTGTGGAAGCTCATCGACGTCGAGATCCCCACCCCGATCCGCCGGATGACCTACGCCGACGCCATGGCCAAGTACGGCTCCGACAAGCCGGACCTGCGCTTCGGGCTCGAGCTCACTGAACTCACCGAGTTCTTCAAGGACACCGGCTTCGGCGTTTTCAAGGCCCCCTACGTGGGCGCCGTCGTCATGCCCGGCGGAGCCTCCCAGCCCCGCCGTACGCTCGACGCGTGGCAGGAGTTCGCCAAGCAGCGCGGCGCCAAGGGCCTCGCTTACGTCCTTATCGACGACGACGGCAGCCTCCGCGGGCCCGTCGCGAAGAACCTGAACGACGCCGAGCGCGAGGGCCTCGCCGCCGCCGTCGGTGCGACCCCGGGCGACTGCATCTTCTTCGCTGCCGGCGAGAAGACCTCCTCCCGCGCCCTGCTGGGTGCCGCCCGCGTTGAGATCGGCCACCGGACCGGGCTCATCAAGGACGGCGACTGGGCGTTCGTATGGGTCGTCGACGCCCCGATGTTCGAACCCACCTCGGCCGCCGTAGCCGCCGGCGATGTCGCCGTCGGTGCCGGCGCCTGGACCGCCGTGCACCACGCGTTCACCTCGCCCAAGCCCGAGTTCATGGACACCTTCGACACCGACCCCGAGAGCGCGCTGGCGTACGCCTACGACATCGTGTGCAACGGCAACGAGCTTGGCGGCGGATCGATCCGTATCCACCGCCGCGACGTGCAGGAGCGCGTCTTCGCCGTGATGGGACTGGGCGCCGAGGAGGCCCAGGAGAAGTTCGGGTTCCTGCTCGAGGGCTTCAAGTACGGCGCGCCTCCCCACGGCGGCATCGCCCTGGGCTGGGACCGGGTCGTCTCGCTGCTCGCGGGCACCGACTCGATCCGCGACGTCATCGCGTTCCCGAAGTCAGGCGGCGGCTACGACCCGCTGACTGCTGCTCCGGCACCGATCACACCGCAGCAGCGCAAGGAGGCCGGCGTCGACGCCCGGCCGAAGAGCGCCGAAGCGCCAAAGGCGTCGGGGGAGGCCGCGGCCTCGTAGGGCCCGGGGGAGGCCTCGGCCTGGTCGCTCCCGCCGCAGCCGCGGCTGCCGCAACCCCATAGCGAAACTGCAGATCACCACGTCCTCCGGCCCGGAAGGCGTGGTGATCTGCTGTTTCGGGCGGACTCCTTCCGCGTGGCCCGGCGCCCCCTGGGTTGAATGTGCACATGACCACGCTTCCGGCGCCCCATAACGTGGTGATCTGCTGTTTCGGACGGACTCCTTTCTGCCGGAGGGGCGGGGCGCGTGATCGCTGTGGGACGAATTGTGAAGAGCCCGCTTCCGGTTGTGAAATAATCTTCGGAGTACGTGCTCCGGGGTCGGTGTAATTCCGAACCGGCGGTTATAGTCCGCGACCCGACGGCAGGCTGCGCATCCGCGCTGTCAGCCCCGGTTGAGCCGGTGAAATTCCGGCACCGACAGTTAAAGTCTGGATGGGAGAAGCACGAACAGCAGGGCACCCTTACGTGCGCATTCGCGCCGAGGGGGCCCGCGCCACGGTTTTTGCCGCGCGCGGGCAGCTCTTTTGTCGTCACCCCGCAGCCGTTGAAACGGTTAAGGAACGACATGGATTTTCTTCAGTGGCTCTTCGAGGCCCGCATTCCCGTTGGCGGCGGATCGCTGCTGCTGCGTGAGGTCATTGGCAACGTTTTCGGCCTGCTCAGCGCCCTGGGTGGCATGCGCCGCCGGGTGTGGGCGTGGCCCGTCGGGATCGTAGGAAACGTCCTCCTCCTCACGGTGTTCCTCGGCTCGGTCTTCGGCGGAGCGGGAGCCGTGAACCTCCTCGGTCAGGCAGGCCGGCAGGTCATGTTCATTGCGGTCTCAGTGTACGGATGGCGCCAGTGGCGTCGCAGCCGCCACGACGGCGGCCCCGCCATCACCCCCCGCTGGGCCTCGGGCCGGGCGCGCATCGGCCTCGTTGCGGGCGTGATCCTGGGAACCGTTGCCCTCACCCCCCTCTTCCGGGTCCTCGGCTCCTACGAGCCGGTCTGGGCCGACGCCTGGACCTTCGTCGGATCCCTCCTTGCGACCTTCGGGATGGCCAAGGGATGGGTGGAGTTCTGGCTGATCTGGGTGGCCGTTGACATTGTCGGCGTGCCGCTGCTGTTCAGCGCCGGATATTACGCCAGCGCGGTCATGTACCTGATCTACGGCGGGTTCACCCTCGTCGGATTCTTCGTCTGGTACCGCGCCCGCGGCCGGCAGGACACAGCGGAGAAGACGGCAGTACCCGGCGTTCCCGCCCGGCAGGCGCCATGAGCGTGCCCCGGGGCGGTCCGGCGGCCGGGATCGGCGACCGGACGGCGGCTGAGGCCGCAGCCATGCGCCTCGCCCTCGAACTCGCGGGCCAGGGGGTCCGCGGCGCCAATCCCCTCGTCGGTGCGGTGGTGCTCGCACCCGACGGCACGGTGCTCGGCACCGGCCATCACCGCGGTGCCGGAACCGACCACGCGGAGGTCGCGGCCCTGGCCGATGCCCGCGAGCGCGGCAATGCCAGTGTGGAAGGCGCAACGATGGTCGTCACCCTTGAACCATGCAACCACCAAGGACGCACCGGACCGTGCTCGGCCGCAATCCTCAACGCCGGCGTCGCCAGGGTCGTCTATGCCGCGCCCGACCGGACCAGCGAGGCAGCCGGCGGCGCCCGGTGGCTTGCCGACCACGGTGTCCAGTGCGACGGCGGGCTTTTCGAAGCGGAATCAGAGCACCTCAACGCGCGGTGGATGCTCGCCGTCGCCGAAGGCCGCCCGTTCGTGACCTTGAAGACGGCGCAGAGCCTCGACGGCAGGGTGGCTGCCGCAGACGGCACAAGCCAGTGGATCACCGGACCCGAAGCGCGGCAGGACGGCCACTCGATCCGGGTCCGGGCCGACGCCGTCCTGGCCGGCACCGGCACCGTCCTTGCTGACAATCCGCGCCTCACCGCGCGGCCGGCCGGCGACGACGGCGGCGGATCCGATTCCCTCCAGCGCGCGAAGCAGCCGCGGCGCGCCGTCATGGGCCTGCGGGCGGTACCCGAGGACGCAGCCGTGCGCGGTCCCGGGTTCGTGCACCTGCAGACCCGCGACGTGCACGAGGCACTGGCGCAACTGGCAGCCATCGGCGTCCGGCACGTCCTCGTTGAGGGCGGGCCCCGGATCGCCGGGGCGTTCGTGAGCGCGGGGGTTGTGGACGAGCTCGTCAGCTACCTCGCCCCGGTGCTCCTGGGGGAGGGGACGCCAATGCTGCCCCCGATCGGCGTCGCCACGCTGGCCCAGGCCAACCGCTGGCAGTCCGACCCCGCGGGAGGATCCGCCGTGCTCCAGCTCGGCAGCGACGTCCGCCTGCGCCTGCGGCCCTCCGGATCCGCACCGCCAGGAACCACGGGCACCGAAGGCCGTAGTGCCCGTAACAACCCCCAAAACCTTGACGCCCCCGGGCACGCCGACCACACCCCCCAGTTTTCCCAGGAGTAGACCATGTTCACAGGAATTGTTGCCGAACAGGGCAGCGTCGTCTCACTCGACGTCTCAGCCGACCAGGAGAGCGCCGTCCTGGTGTTCGACGCGCCGGCCACCGGCGCCGACCTCGAGCCGGGAGCATCGATCGCCGTCAACGGCGTCTGCCTGACCGCCGTGCGCCGGGACGGCGGCCGGATCGCCGTCGACGTCATGGGCGAGACCCTGCGGCGCACGACGACGGGCCAGTTGCTCCCCGGCAGCCCGGTGAACCTCGAGCGGTGCGTCACCGCCGGTGCGCGCCTCGACGGCCACGTGGTTCAGGGGCACGTCGACGGACTCGGCACGCTGCGCGAGCGCGAGGACCTCGGCGCCTGGCACCGGCTGCGCTTCGGGCTCCCCGCCGGGCTCGCCCGGTACGCGGCCGAGAAGGGCTCGATCGCCGTCGACGGCGTATCCCTCACCGTCACGGCCGTCAGCCCTCCCGAGGAGGACGAACCGTGGTTCGAGGTGGGCCTGATCCCCACGACGCTCGCCGAAACCGGCCTCGGCTCAAAGGAGCCCGGCGACGCCGTGAACCTTGAGATGGACGTCCTGGCCAAGTACACGGAGCGCCTGCTCGGGTTCGCCGCGGCCGCCGGCGGGACGGGCAGCACCGCCGGCGCGGACGACCGCCGGTGAGCGTTCTGCCCGGGGGAGCGGAGATCCGCTTCGACCCCGTCCAGGACGCCGTCGACGCAATCGCCGCAGGCAAGGCGGTGGTGGTTGTCGACAGCGCCGACCGCGAAAACGAGGGAGACATCATCTTCGCCGCGCAGGCAGCGACACCCGCCCTCGTCGGCTGGACGGTGCGGCACACCTCCGGGGTGCTCTGCGTTCCCCTTGAGGCAGCCGACGCCGACCGGCTCATGCTTCCCCCGATGACCGCAGTGAACGAGGACGCGAAGGGGACCGCCTACACCGTCTCCTGCGACGCGGCCACCGGTGTCAGCACCGGCATCAGCGCCGCCGACCGCGCCCGCACCGCACGCGTGCTCGCCGATCCGGGCAGCACCCCGGGAGAGCTGACCCGGCCCGGCCACGTGTTCCCGCTGCGCGCCGCGCCGGGAGGGGTCGTCGAACGCCCCGGCCACACGGAGGCCGGCATCGACCTGTGCCGGCTCGCCGGGATGCACCCGGCCGCCGTCATCGCCGAACTCGTCCACGACGACGGCGGCATGATGCGCGTGCCCGCGCTGCGCGCCTTCGCCGATGAGCACGGCCTTCCCCTGATCACCATCGAAGACCTCATCCTCCGGCTTGCACCAGCGCAGCCGGCATCAACACGAAGGAGCACCCCATGAGCGGGACCGGAGCACCCAGCATCGACATCAGCGACGTGAACAAGGGGTCGGCGCCCCTGCGGGTGGCGGTGATCGCGGCCATCTGGCACACGGTGGTCATGGACGGGCTGCTCGACGGCGCCCGCCGGGCGGCCGCCGAAGCCGGTGTTGAAACCACCGAGCTGAGGGTCCCCGGAAGCTTCGAACTCCCCGTCGCCGCCGCACGGCTGGCTCCGCACTTCGATGCCGTTGTCGCCCTCGGCGTCGTGATCCGCGGCGGAACCCCCCACTTCGACTACGTGTGCTCGGCGGCGACATCGGGGTTGACCGAGGTCAGCGTACGCACCGGGGTTCCGGTCGGTTTCGGCGTGCTCACGTGCGACAACGAGCAGCAGGCACTTGACCGAGCCGGGCTGCCCGGATCAAGTGAGGACAAGGGCCATGAGGCACTCAGCGCGGCCGTTGCCACCGCCGCCGCGCTGCGGCAGTGGCAGTCCTGAGCAGAGGCATCCATCACACCGGCCGGGGCCGGTGCGGGTACTTTTGCAGCGACCCAGTAACGTTGGCATGGTGAAAACCTTTGATTCCCTCTTCGAGGAGCTCAGCGCCAAGGCTGCAGCGCGCCCCGACGGTTCGCGGACGGTCGCCGAGCTCGACTCGGGCGTGCACGGGATCGGCAAGAAGGTCGTCGAGGAGGCCGCCGAGGTGTGGATGGCCGCCGAGTACGAATCGGTTGAGGAAACCGCCGAGGAGATCTCCCAGCTGCTCTACCACCTCCAGGTGCTCATGCTCGCCAAAGGCCTTACGCTTCAGGACGTCTACAAGCATTTGTAGCCGCGCCCACGGACGACGTCCGAGCGCGGCCGGAACCCTGCCCCGATCCTGAATTCAGAGCGAAAGACTACTTTCATGCTTCGTGTAGCAGTTCCCAACAAGGGTGCCCTTTCCGAGTCAGCATCAGCGATGCTCACCGAGGCGGGCTACCGCCAACGCCGTGACCCCCGCGAACTGGTCATGGTTGACCCCGAAAACGACATCGAGTTCTTCTTCCTGCGCCCGCGCGATATCGCCGTCTACGTCGGTTCGGGCACCCTCGATGTCGGCATCACCGGCCGCGACCTCTTCCTCGACGCGCAGGTCAACGCCGAGGAGCTGCTGCAGCTCGGCTTCGGCGCCTCAACCTTCCGCTTCGCCGGCCCGGTCGGGGATTTCTCCGACATCGCCGAACTCGAGGGCAAGCGCGTGGCAACAAGCTACGACGGGCTGCTGCGCCACTTCCTCGGCAAGCGCGGCATCGACGCGACGGTGGTCCGCCTTGACGGTGCCGTTGAGTCTTCGGTGCGCCTTGGCGTCGCCGACGCCATTGCCGACGTCGTCGAAACGGGAAGCACGCTGCGGGCGGCCGGAATGGAGATCTTCGGAGACCCGATCCTGCAGAGCGAGGCTGTGCTCATCGGCCGTGCCGGCGTTGAGGCCCCGGCCGGCTTGGACGTGCTGATCCGCCGGCTCCAGGGGGTGCTCGTGGCCCGCCAGTACGTGATGATGGATTACGACATCCGCAAGGAACTCGTCGATGAGGCAGCGGCGCTGACCCCGGGTCTTGAGTCGCCCACCGTGTCTCCCCTAAGGGATTCCGACTGGGTGGCGGTGCGCTCGATGGTCAAGCGGAACTCGACGAACCGCATCATGGATGAACTCTACGACCTCGGGGCGCGGGCGATCCTCGTGAGCACGATCCACGCCTGCAGAATCTAGGAGCAAGCAATGACAGTTGCAGTGCGCGTCATTCCCTGCCTCGACGTCGACGCCGGCCGCGTCGTCAAGGGCATCAACTTCGAGGACCTCCGCGACGCCGGCGACCCCGTTGAGCTCGCCCACCGCTACGACCGCGCCGGTGCCGACGAGATCACCTTCCTCGATGTCACGGCTTCCTCAGGCAACCGGGCCACCACCTTCGACGTGGTCGGGCGCACCGCCGAGGAGGTCTTCATCCCCCTCACCGTCGGCGGCGGGGTGCGGGAGATCGCCGACGTCGATCGGCTGCTGCGCACCGGCGCCGACAAGGCCTCGGTGAACACGGCGGCCGTCGCCGCGCCGACCCTGATCGACGACATCACCCGCCACTTCGGCTCCCAGGTGCTTGTCCTCTCACTGGATGCGCGGCGGACCCGGGACGCGTCAACCCCTTCGGGGTTCGAGGTGACAACCCACGGCGGACGCCAGGGCACCGGAATCGATGCAATCGAGTGGGCAAAGGAAGCCGCCGACCGCGGTGTCGGGGAAATCCTCCTTAACTCCATCGATGCCGACGGGACCAAGAAGGGCTTCGACCTCGAACTGATCCGGGCGGTGCGCGCGGCGGTCTCGGTACCCCTGATCGCCTCGGGCGGAGCGGGGGCGCCGGAGCACTTCCCGCCTGCGGTGATCGCCGGGGCGGACGCCGTCCTCGCAGCGTCGATCTTCCACTTCGGGCCCGTCGAAATGATCGCCCAGGTCAAGCAGGCGATCCGGGAGGCCGGGTTCCCGGTCCGCTGACGGCTGGGGGTGGAAGTCCGCGGGCGAAGCGGCTAGGGCCCGACCTCGGCGCTTTCGAGGAGGGCCACCGCGTCGGGCTGGCCCTCGAAGGTCACAAGGGCGTGGGAGGTCCTGCCGTGGGCGTGCATCACGAGCTCGCCGGGGTCACCGATGATCGCCACCGAGACCGGGGCGCGCTTGGCGACATGCCGCGGCCCGTTCGGGCGGACGAGCACAATCCCCAGGTCGACTCCGCGGTAAAGGATTGCAGCCCGTTTGATCAGTTCCGCCCAGAGGGCATCCGAATAGTCGCTGTCGAGGGCGCGCGGTGCCCACCGGGTTCCGGCGCGCCGGATGTCCTCGGTGTGGACGAAGAACTCGACCAGGTTCGCGTTCCGGTCCACCGCGCTGATTTTCAGGGGCGACACCGCAGAAGGCCCGGCGGAAAACCTGCGCACCAGCTCCGCGTATTCCTCGGGCGTTGCGGCCTTCGCAGCGGTGCGTCGGACCGCCCGGTCCGAGATCCGGGCCAGCGGCTTGACCAGCATCCCCAGGCCCGCAGCGGGGTTGTGCTCGCGCAGGTACAGGTGTGCCGCGAGCTCCTGGGTCTGCCAGCCGTCGCAGAGCGTGGGGCAGTTCGGCCCCGCTGCTATCAGCGTTTCGGCCAGAACCTCCCGGGACAGAGTTACGTAGCGCATCACTGCTGAAACTAGCACGATCTCCGCGGCCCTGGGCGTGTGCGGACATTGGTTGGGCGCACACTAGAATTAGGGGCGATGCCTTCCCTTGAATCAGTGAGCCCCTCCGAGCCAGCCCCCACGCCCTTTCCCGGGCTCGACCCCGCTATAGCCGCCGCGCTCAAGCGCGACGACGCCGGGCTCGTCGCCGCGGTGATCCAGCAGCACGACACCCTTGAGGTGCTGATGCTCGGCTGGATGGACGACGAGGCGCTGCGCCGCACCCTCACCACCGGACGGGTCACCTTCTTCTCCCGCTCCCGGCAGGAATACTGGCGCAAGGGCGACACCTCCGGCCACACCCAATGGGTGAAGTCGGTGGCGCTCGACTGCGACGGCGACGCGCTGCTCGTGCGCGTCGACCAGATCGGGGCGGCCTGCCACACCGGCACCCGCACCTGCTTCGACGCCGGGGACGTCCCCGTGGTGATCGGCAATGCGCAGAACCTCCAGCCCGCACAGGATGTTGAGCAGGCACAGGATTTTGAGCAAGCACAGGACGAAGGGAAGTAGGCCAATGCACCAGCTCGGCGCACTCAGCCCCACCCTCCAGGAGTTCCGGGTCCTGGCACGCGACCGGCGGGTCATCCCGGTCTCCCTGAAGGTCCTGGCCGACGCCGCAACCCCGATCGCTGTCTACCGGAAGCTCGCCCAGGGCCAGCCGGGCACGTTCCTCATGGAGTCGGCAGCGGGCGGGGGAGTGTGGTCGCGGTACTCCTTCATCGGGGCGGCGTCCCGGGCCACCCTGACCACGCGCGACGGCGGGGTGCACTGGCTGGGCCAGCCGCCCGCAGGCGTCCCCGTCTCCGGCAACCCCGTCGACGCCCTGCGCGACACCGTAGCGGCGCTGCGGACCGAACGCTTCCCGGACCTGCCACCCTTCACCTCCGGGCTCGTCGGGTTCATCGGCTGGGAAGCGGTGCGCCACTGGGAACGCCTGACCAGCCCGCCCGAGGACGACCTGCAGCTTCCCGAACTGGCAATGTGTCTGGTGACCGACATGGCCATCCACGACAATTCCGAGGGCTCGCTCACCCTCGTGGCCAACGCGATCAACTTCGACGGATCGGACGAACGGGTTGACGAGGCCTGGCACGACGCCGTCGCCCGGATCGAGGGGATGCTGGCCAAGCTCAGCGCCCCCAGCGACCTTCCGGTCTCCGTGCTCGGCGCGGAACTCCCTCCAGCGCGCGAACTCATGGCCCGGGTTCGGGAGCGGTGGGACGAGACGCAGTACCTCGCGGCGATTGAGCGCGGTAAGCAGGCAATCGTCGACGGTGAGGTCTTCCAGGTGGTGATATCCCGCCGGTTCGAACTCGACACCGAAGCCTCGGCGCTCGATGTCTACCGCATCCTGCGCACCACCAACCCGAGTCCTTATATGTACCTGTTCAGCCTCGAGGACGCCGACGGCCGGCAGTATTCGATCGTCGGATCCTCACCCGAGGCCCTGGTGACGGTGACCGGGGATGAGGTCATCACCCATCCGATTGCCGGATCGCGCCCCCGGGGTGCCGGCCCTGAGGAGGACCGGTCCCTCGCGGAGGAGCTGCGCGCCGACGAGAAGGAGAAAGCCGAGCACCTCATGCTCGTCGACCTCGCCCGCAACGACCTCTCGAAGGTCTGCCGCCCCGGCAGCGTCGACGTCAGCCAGTTCATGGAGATCGAACGGTTCAGCCACATCATGCACCTCGTCTCAACCGTCGTCGGGCGCCTCGCCCCCGGACGCACGGCCTACGACGTGCTCGCTGCCACCTTCCCCGCAGGAACGCTCTCTGGGGCGCCCAAGCCGCGTGCGCTGCGGCTGATCGATGAGCTCGAGCCCCACCGGCGCGGCATCTACGGCGGAGTGGTCGGATACCTCGACTTCGCCGGCGACATGGACCTGGCCATCGCCATCCGCTCCGCGCTGCTGCGGGACGGCAAGGCCTACGTGCAGGCAGGCGGCGGCATCGTCGCTGATTCGGTCCAGGAAGCGGAAGCGCTCGAAACGGTGAACAAGGCCGCCGCGCCGCTGCGCGCTGCGCTGATCGCCTCCGGGCTCCGCCCCGCGTCGACTCCGCCAGTCCCCGCCCCGGTGGAGGCGAAGTGACCGATCCAAGGCAGCCGCGCTGGCGCCGCCGCGGCGTCGTCGTGCTCGGCATCGTCCTCGTCGCCGCCCTCGCCTTCGGCACAACCACCCAGACGTGGCTCGACGTCCGCCTGCCCCAGGACGCGGTGCAGCGCCCGGATCTCGCTGTCCCCGGAAGTGACGCTGCAACTCCGGTGACGGCCTTCGCCCTCGTTGCCCTCGCCGCCGCCCTCGCCGTATCAATTGCCGGACGCACGGCCCGGTGGGTCATCGCGGCAATCCTCCTGATTGCGGGAGCGGGAATCACCCTGGCCAGCTCCGCCGTGCTCGCCGACCCCCTCGCCGCCGCGGCCCCTGCGATCGGCGAGGCAATCGGGATCAGCGGCGGCGCCGGAGCCGTCGCCACGTCGACGCTCCTGCCGTGGGTTGCCGCCCTGGCCGGGGTGCTCCTCGCGCTGGCATCGGTGTGGATGACCGTCGCGGGCACGGGCTGGGGACGCAGCCGCCGCTACGAAAATCCCGCTGCAGGGGGAGCCCCGGGAAAGGCGGCCCCCGCGCCCACCACTGCGCATGGGCAGGACATCGACAGCTGGGACCGCCTCACCCACGGCGACGACCCAACCCGCTAGGGCGGCACGGCGGATCGGTCCCATCACAGGCACATGACCGGCCGCCACTAATGGCAGAATGTAGCTAGACATCACGAAGGAGAAGCACAATGGCAGAGAACACCAGTGCAGTCACGGACAAGAACTCGTCGGCGACCCACGCCAGGATGGGCGATGAAACCATCGGCCACGGCAACAGCCCGGCGGCGTGGACCTGCGTGCTGGTCATGATTCTGGGGGCTGCGGTCTCTTCGTTCGCCTTCATTTTCGCCAGCACCGAGGGAAACCGTGACAGCGGCACCGTGCTGTTCTGGGTCGGCGTGCTCGTCATGTTCATCGGGCTGCTCGTCGGATTCATCATGCGCCGCATCGGGTACGGAGTCGGCGGTTCCAAGCTGAAGAACAACGGGCACTAGGTGAGCGTTCTCGACGACATCATCTCCGGCGTCCGCGAGGATCTTGCCCCGCGGGTCCGGAACACACCCCTTGCACAGCTGCGCGAAAGCGCTGCGGGGCGCGCCCCGGCGCTCGATGCCCTTGCCGCGCTGCGCGGTGACGGCGGCCTCGAGGTCATCGCCGAGGTGAAGCGGAGCAGCCCCTCCAAGGGCAGCCTCGCCGAGATCGCTGACCCCGCAGCCCTGGCCGCCCGCTACGAGGCCGGGGGAGCGGCCGTGGTGAGCGTGCTCACCGAGCAGCGGCGCTTCAACGGATCCCTCGACGACCTCGATGCCGTGCGCGCCCGCGTCGGCATCCCGGTGCTGCGCAAGGACTTCACGGTTGACGAGTACCAGATCTGGGAGGCGCGCGCCCATGGCGCCGACCTCGTCCTGCTCATCGTCGCCGCGCTGTCCGACGCCCAGCTCGAACACTTTCTGGGGCTCACCCACGAGCTCGGCATGAACGCCCTCGTCGAAACGCACACGGCCGAGGAAGTGGACCGTGCCGCCGCCGTCCGGGCGAAAATCATCGGCGTCAATGTACGCAACCTGAAGACCCTCGACATCGACCGCAGCGTGTTCGCCGACCTCGTCGAGCGCATCCCGACCGGTGCAGTGACAATTGCGGAGTCGGGGGTCCGCGGTGTCGAGGACGTCGAAGAGTTCGCCTCCCTCGGCGCCCACGCGGTGCTCGTCGGTGAAGCCCTCGTCCGCGGCGACCAGCCCGAACGGGCGATCGCCGAGTTCGCCGCGGCCGGACGCCGCGCCCGGCAGGCCCTGCGCCAGAGCTGAAAGCGCCGCCGGCCGCTGCGCCGCACCTCCAAAATGGCCGGCTGCCCGCCGGTCCGCCTGATTTCCACAGAACAGGAAAGCCAATGACCGAGACTCACCGCACTGCCGGAGACCGGACCGCTGCACCGGGCGGCGGTCTCGACAATGGAACGGCGGATGCCTTCCTCGGCGCCGGCGAAAGCCTGCGCCACGCACCGGGCCCCTACTTCGGCGAGTACGGCGGGCGCTGGATGCCCGAATCGCTCATCGCCGCCCTCGACGAGCTCGAGCAAACGTTCGAGGCCGCCAAGGCCGACCCGGAGTTCGTCGCGCAGGTCCGCGAGCTCAACGCCAACTACGCCGGCCGGCCGTCGCTGCTCACTGAGGCGCGCAGCTTCGCCGAGCACGCCGGCGGGGTCCGGGTGTTCCTCAAGCGCGAGGACCTGAACCACACCGGTTCGCACAAGATCAACAACGTCCTCGGCCAGGCCCTCCTCGCCAAGCGGATGGGCAAGACCCGGTTGATCGCCGAGACCGGAGCAGGCCAGCACGGGGTGGCGAGCGCGACCGCCGCCGCCCTCCTCGGCCTCGAGTGCGTCGTCTACATGGGCGCCGAAGACACCCGGCGCCAGGCACTGAATGTTGCCCGCATGCAGCTGCTCGGGGCGGAGGTCATCTCCGTCACGAACGGCTCGCAGACCCTCAAGGACGCCATCAACGACGCCCTGCGCGACTGGGTCGCCAACGTCGACACTACCCACTACCTCCTGGGCACAGCCGCCGGAGCCCACCCCTTCCCGGCGATGGTGCGCTACTTCCACGAAGTCATCGGGGAAGAGGCGCGGGAGCAGATCCTCGAACAGACCGGGCAGCTGCCCGACGCCGTGTGCGCCTGTGTGGGCGGGGGATCCAACGCCATCGGCATCTTCCACGGCTTCCTCGATGACCCGGCGGTGCGGCTCTACGGGTTCGAAGCCGGCGGCGACGGCGTCGAATCGGGACGCCACGCGGCGACCATCACCCTGGGCCGCACCGGCGTCCTGCACGGGGCACGGTCCTACCTGATGCAGGACGAAGACGGCCAGACCATGGAATCCCACTCCATCTCCGCCGGCCTCGACTACCCGGGGGTCGGCCCCGAACACGCCCACCTCGCCGATATCGGCCGGGCCTCCTACGAGCCAATCACCGACCGGGAGGCGATGGACGCGTTCAAGCTCCTCTGCCGCACCGAGGGAATCATTCCCGCGATCGAGACAGCGCACGCCCTTGCCGGTGCCATCAAGGTCGGCCAGCGGCTCGCCGCGGAGCTTTCCCCGGGCGAGAGCCCCAAGGACAAGGTCGTCATCGTCAACCTCTCCGGGCGCGGTGACAAGGACGTCGCCACTGCGGCGGAATATTTCGACCTGCTCCCCGACGAGAGCGCCGAACAGGAAATCGCCAAGGAAGGTGAGCAGTTGTGAAGACGCTTTCGTCGAAGGCCGCCGCAGCGATCGAGAAGGCGCGCTCCGAAGGCCGCACGGCCCTCATCGGATACCTGCCGGCGGGCTTCCCCGACGCCGCGACAACCATTGAGGCCGGCATCGCGATGGCCCGCAACGGTGTCGACCTGATCGAGATCGGCATCCCCTACTCCGACCCGGTCATGGACGGGCGGGTCATCCAGGACGCCACCGTCCAGGCCCTCGCCGACGGCTTCACCGTTTCCCAGATTTTCGACGTCGTTGAGGCAATCACCCGCGAAACCGACGCCGCCGTCCTCGTCATGACCTACTGGAACCCGGTCATGCGCATGGGCGTAAGGGAGTTCGCCGGACGCCTCGCCGCCGCCGGCGGTGCCGGGCTCATCACCCCCGACCTCATCCCCGACGAGGCAGGCGAATGGATGGCGGCCTCCGACGAATTCGGCCTCGACCGGGTGTTCCTCGTTGCACCGTCCACCTCCCCGGAGCGCATGAGGCGAACCGTTGAGGCAAGCCGCGGCTTCGTCTATGCCGTTTCCGTCATGGGTATCACCGGGGCCCGCACCTCGGTCGGCGCCGCTGCGCGTGCCGTCGTCGAGGCCGCCCACGCCGCGGGCGCGGAGCGCGCCTGCGTGGGCCTCGGCGTCTCAACAGCCGCCCAGGTCCAGAAGATCGCCGAATACGCGGACGGCGTGATCGTCGGCACCGCCCTCGTCGCCGCCCTGCGTGACGGCGGCGTGCCCGCCGTCGCCGCCCTTACCAAGGAACTTCGTTCCGGAACGAGAAAGACCACCCCATGATCCCGGCAGGCCTTCCCGGCGCCACGGCCCTCGTGCCCGCGTCAATCCCCAGCCCTCCTGCGGAATGGGCGAGTTTCAGCCTCGGCCCGCTCACCGTCCACGCGTACGCGCTGTGCATCCTCCTGGGGATCATCGTCGCCCTGTGGCTGACGCAGAAGCGCTTCGAGCGCTACGGGGGCAAACCCGAGGTCGTGTGGGATGTGGCCATCTGGGCGGTGCCCTTCGGCATCATCGGCGGCAGGCTCTACCACGTGTTCTCCTCACCGGATGCCTACTTCGGGCCGGACGGAGACCTGGCCCGGATCCCGCAGATCTGGCAGGGCGGCCTCGGCATCTGGGGGGCGGTGGCGCTCGGAGCCGTTGGAGCCTGGATCGGCTGCCGCCGCGCAGGGGTGCGGCTTGCCGCCTTCGCCGACGCCGCCGCGCCCGGACTGCTCCTGGCCCAGGCGATCGGCCGCTGGGGAAACTGGTTCAACCAAGAGCTCTTCGGTGCGCCCACCGACCTGCCCTGGGGCCTTGAGATCGACGCCGCGAACGCCAATTTCCCGGCGTCGGAGGCGCCCGGCGCGCTCTTCCACCCGACCTTCCTTTACGAATCGCTGTGGAACCTCGCCGGAGTGGCCCTGCTGCTCCTCCTTGACCGGCGTTTCCGCCTCCGCGGGGGCCGCATGGTCTGGCTCTACGCCGCCTACTACACGCTGGGCAGGGTCTGGATCGAGGCGCTGCGCATCGACGACGCCGAGATGATCACCCTGTTCGGGATCACGCAGCGGCTCAACGTGTGGACAAGCGTCGTCGTCTTCCTCCTCTCCGTCGCGGTCCTGATCTACCTTTCGGTGCGGCGGCGCCCAGGCGCCTCCGACAGCGTCTACCTGCCCGGTCGGGCCCCGAAGGACTCCGCCGGGGAGCAGCTGGGCGAAAAGGACGACGAGAAGGATGGGGAGACGGCGGGGGCGAAACCCGGGTCCGGGGAGGCAGCAGTAGATAACGGATCAGCCGCGAATGTCCACGGGGCGGGCGCCTCAGTAGCCACCGAAAATGATCGTGGTAATCTTTCCGAAACACAAGGCTCCTCAGCGACCCCCGGGTCGCAGGACCCCGCACTCGCGGAGCCTCGGGACTCGGACTCCCGGACGCAGTCCCCGGGTCACCGCCCTTAAAGGACGACAAAGGACCACGCTGTGGTGGCCCGCACGGTACACCGACCGGGCCACCACTCCAGTCCGTACCGCACAGTGCCAGGACGCGGAACGCTTGACGCTCCGCTTCCACCGCCCACCACCTCACCGGGTGGTCAAGGCACAGCCGCTGCAGCTGCACAATCGGCGCCCCGAGTTCTCCGACCGGGCGCCCCCGGGGCCAAGGCCGTCCCCTCCCGACGCTCCGTTATGGGGGAAGGACTCTTCTGATGACTGCTCGTACTACCGGAACAACTCCGGAGCCAGCCGCCGGCACCGAAACCGGCGTGCAATCACCATTCCAGCGCTTTGCCGCACTTCCGGCCGCCACCGGCCTCTACAACCCGGAGAACGAGAAGGACGCGTGCGGCCTCGCCGTCATCGCGACCCTGCGCGGCGAGCCTGGTCACGACATCGTTGACGCCGCGCTGACGGCGCTGCGCAGCCTCGAACACCGCGGTGCCGTTGGCGCCGACGAGGGCACCGGGGATGGTGCCGGGCTGCTCACCCAGGTGCCCGATGAGTTCCTCAGGGCCGTCGTCGACTTCCCGCTTCCGCCCGCCGGCTCCTACGTGGTGGGCACTGCCTTCCTCCCGGCGGAGAAGAAGGAAGAGGAAACGGCGCGCGCGGGCATCGAGGCGATCGCCGAATCCGAAGGACTCACCGTCCTCGGCTGGCGGGTCGTGCCGGTCGTTGCGGACCTTGTCGGAGCCATGGCACGTGCCTGCATGCCCCACTTCGTCCAACTGTTCCTGGCCCCCGCCGGAGACGGGCCCACCGACCTTGACGCGACGGCGTTCCGGGTCCGCAAGCGCGCGCAGAACAAGTACGGCGTCTACTTCCCCTCGCTCTCCTCGAAGACGATGGTGTACAAGGGAATGCTCACCACCGCGCAGCTCGAACCGTTCTACCCCGACCTCTCCGACCCCCGGTTCAAGACCCGGCTCGGCATCGTCCACTCCCGGTTCTCCACCAACACCTTCCCGTCCTGGCCCCTGGCCCAGCCGTTCCGGGCCATCGCCCACAACGGCGAAATCAACACCGTCAAGGGCAACCGGAACTGGATGCGGGCGCGCCAGTCCCAGCTCGCCAACCCGCTGCTCGGAGAATCCCCCGAAGAGCTGTTCCCCATCTGCACGCCCGGAGCTTCGGACTCGGCGTCATTCGACGAGGTCGCTGAGCTGCTGACCCTCTCGGGCCGGCCGATCACCCACTCGATCATGATGATGGTCCCCGAGGCGTGGGAGAACCACACCACCATGGACCCCGCACGCCGGGCGTTCTACCAGTACCACTCGATGCTCATGGAGCCCTGGGACGGGCCCGCAGCGGTCTCCTTCACCGACGGGCGCCTCGTCGGTGCCGTCCTCGACCGCAACGGGCTGCGCCCCGCCCGGTACTGGGTCACCGAGGACGGCCTCGTCGTCCTGGCCTCCGAGGTCGGAGTCCTCAACATTGAACCCTCGAAGGTGGTCCGGAAGGGCCGGGTGTCCCCGGGCAAAATGTTCCTCGTCGACACCGAGGCCGGCCGCCTCATCGAGGACGAGGAGATCAAGGCCGAGGTCGCCGCAGCGAACCCGTGGGCAGACTGGGTGAAGGAGAACCTGATCTCCCTCGAAGACCTGCCCGACCGCGAGCACGTCGTCCACACCAAGGCGTCGATCAACCGCCGGCAGCGCACCTTCGGCTACACGCAGGAGGAACTGCGCATCCTGCTCGGGCCGATGGCGAAGGCCGGAGCCGAACCGCTGGGCGCCATGGGCTCCGATACTCCGGTGGCGGTGCTGTCGAAGCGCCCCCGCCTGCTGTTCGACTACTTCGTCCAGTCCTTCGCCCAGGTCACCAACCCGCCCCTCGACGCGATCCGCGAAGAGCTCGTCACCTCGATGGGAGTCTCGATCGGCCCCGACGGGAACCTCCTGTCCACCGGGCAGGTCCGCTCGCGGCAGGTCGCGCTGAAGTTCCCCGTCATCAACAACGACGAACTCGCGAAGATCGTGAACCTGGAATCCGACGAGGGCGACCGCCTTACCGTCCGGGTGCGCGGGCTCTACCGGCACGACGGCGGAGAGGCATCGCTGCGTGCCCGGCTCGCCGAAATCTGCGAGCAGGTCTCAAGCGCCCTGAACCGCGGCGTCCAGTACGTCGTGCTCTCCGACCGCGACTCGAACGCCCAGTGGGCGCCCATCCCGTCGCTGCTGCTCACCAGCGCCGTCCACCACCACCTGCTGCGCAGCGCGAACCGTACCAAGACCTCGCTCGTCGTTGAGGCGGGTGACGTCCGCGAGGTCCACCACGTCGCCGTGCTGATCGGCTACGGCGCCTCGGCGGTCAACCCGTACCTCGCCATGGAGAGCTGCGAGGAGCTCGTGCGCAACGGCGACATCGTCGGCGTGAGCTCCGAGGCCGCCGTCGCCAACCTCATCAAGGGCCTCGGCAAGGGCGTCCTGAAGATCATGTCGAAGATGGGCATCTCCACCGTGAGCTCCTACTGCGGCGCCCAGACCTTCGAGGCGCTCGGGCTCGCCCAGGACTTCGTCGACGAGTACTTCCACGGCACCCAGACCCAGCTCGGCGGCGTGGGGCTCGATGTCATCGCCGCCGAGAACGCGGCCCGGCACGCCAGCGCCTACCCGGACGACGGCATCGACGATCCGCACCGGGGCCTGGACAACGGGGGCGAGTACCAGTGGCGCCGTGAAGGACCGCCGCACCTGTTCAACCCGGAGACCGTCTTCCGGCTCCAGCACGCCACGCGGGAGCGCCGGTACGACATCTTCAAGGCCTACACGCGGGGTGTCGACGACCAGTCCAAGGAGCTGATGACCCTCCGCGGGCTGCTGAACCTGCGCGGCGGTGACCGCCCACCGGTGCCCCTGGACGAGGTGGAGCCCGTTTCGAGCATCGTCAAGCGCTTCTCCACGGGTGCGATGAGCTACGGCTCGATCTCCAAGGAAGCCCACGAGACGCTCGCGATCGCCATGAACCGCCTCGGCGGCAAGTCCAACACCGGTGAGGGCGGCGAGGACACCGACCGGCTCCTCGACCCCGAGCGCCGCTCGGCCATCAAGCAGGTTGCCTCAGGCCGGTTCGGTGTGACCAGCCTTTACCTGACCAATGCCGACGACATCCAGATCAAGATGGCCCAGGGAGCCAAGCCCGGTGAGGGCGGGCAGCTGATGAGCCAGAAGGTCTACCCGTGGATCGCCCGCACCCGGCACTCCACGCCGGGCGTCGGCCTGATCTCCCCGCCGCCGCACCACGACATCTACTCCATCGAGGACCTCGCGCAGCTGATCTACGACCTCAAGCGGTCGAACCCCTCGGCCCGGGTGCACGTCAAGCTCGTCTCCGAGGTCGGCATCGGCACCGTTGCCGCCGGGGTCACGAAGGCCAAGGCCGACGTCGTCCTAGTCTCGGGGCACGACGGCGGCACCGGGGCGAGCCCGCTGAACTCGCTCAAGCACGCCGGAGTCCCCTGGGAGCTTGGCCTCGCCGAAACCCAGCAGACCCTGATGCTCAACGGGCTGCGCGACCGCGTCGTCGTGCAGGTCGACGGGCAGCTGAAGACCGGCCGCGACGTCGTCATCGCCGCCCTCCTAGGCGGCGAGGAGTTCGGCTTCGCCACGGCCCCGCTCGTCGTCTCGGGCTGCGTCATGATGCGCGTGTGCCACCTCGACACCTGCCCCGTTGGCGTCGCGACGCAGAACCCCGAGCTGCGCAGCCGGTTCACCGGCAAACCCGAGTTCGTCGTCAACTTCTTCGAGTTCATCGCCGAGGAGGTCCGCGAAATCCTCGCCGAGCTTGGCTTCCGCACGTTCGAGGAAGCCATCGGCCACAGTGAACTGCTCGACATGAAGCAGGCAATCAACCATTGGAAGGCCGACGGGCTCGACCTCGAACCGATCCTCCGCGGCAACGAGTTCGGCGCCGACGCCCCCCGGCGCAACCTGTACAAGCAGAACCATGACCTTGACCAGCACTTCGACAACAAGCTGATCAGCATGAGCGCCGACGCCCTCGAGCACCGGTCCCCGGTGAGGATCTCCGTGGACGTCGTCAACACCGACCGGTCCGTCGGAACGATGCTCGGCTACGAGGTGACGCGCCGTTTCGGCCTCGACACCCTCGCCACCGACACGATCGACGTGACGCTCACCGGGCAGGCCGGGCAGTCCCTCGGCGCGTTCCTGCCCGCCGGCATCACGCTGCGGCTGCTCGGGGACTCGAACGATTATGTCGGCAAGGGACTCTCGGGCGGACGCATCATCGTGCGCCCCGACCGGTCCAACGTCTTCCCTGCCGACCGCAACGTGATCGCCGGAAACGTGATCGGGTACGGCGCGACGAGCGGGGAAATGTTCCTGCGTGGCCAGGTGGGGGAGCGGTTCCTCGTCCGCAACTCCGGGGCGACCGCCGTCGCTGAAGGCATCGGCGACCACGGCTGCGAATACATGACCGGAGGCCAGGCGCTGATCCTCGGCAGGACCGGGCGCAACTTCGGTGCCGGAATGTCCGGTGGCACGGCGTACGTCCTTGACCTCGACGAGGCCAAGGTCAACACGCAGAGCCTCAGCAGCGGCGAACTCCGGCTCCTGAAGCCCGACGCCGAAGACGTCGAGATCGTCCGCCGCCTGCTCATCCAGCACTACGAGGAGACCGAATCCGCCCTCGCCGCTACCCTGCTTGAGCGGTTCGAGGACACCGTCGAGCGCATCACGAAGGTGCTCCCGCGCGACTATGCCGCGGTCCTGAACGCGAGGGCGACCGCCGTCGAGCAGGGACTCGACCCGGACGGCGCAGAAGTGTGGACCAAAATCTTGGAGGTAACCGGTGGCTGACCCACGCGGATTTTTGAAGGTGCGCGACCGCCAGACCCAGCCGCGCCGGCCCGTTCCCGTGCGCATCATGGACTGGCAAGAGGTTTACGAGGCCCAGGAAAAGGGAGTGCTCAAGAGCCAGGCGGGCCGCTGCATGGACTGCGGCATCCCGTTCTGCCACCAGGGCTGCCCCCTGGGCAACCTCATCCCTGAGTGGAACGACCTGATCTACCGGGACAAGGGACGTGAAGCTGTTGAACGGCTCCACGCCACCAACAACTTCCCTGAGTTCACCGGGCGCCTGTGCCCGGCGCCGTGCGAATCCTCCTGCGTGCTCGGCATCAACCAGCCCGCGGTGACCATCAAGCAGGTCGAGGTCTCCATCGCGGACCTGGCGTTCGCCGAAGGCTGGGTTGAGCCCCATCCGCCCGAGCGCCTCACCGGGCGGACCGTCGCGGTGATCGGATCCGGCCCTGCGGGGCTGGCCGTCGCCCAGCAGCTGACCCGGGCAGGGCACACCGTCGCCGTGTACGAGCGGGACGACCGCGTCGGCGGGCTGCTGCGGTACGGCATCCCGGACTTCAAGATGGAAAAGATCCACCTCGAGCGCCGGCTTGACCAGATGCGCGCGGAGGGAACCCGGTTCCGCACCGGCGTCGAAGTCGGCAGGGACATCAGCTGGGACCAGCTGCGGCGCCGGTACGACGCCGTCGTCGTCGCCACCGGGGCCACCGTTCCGCGGGACCTGCCGATCCCCGGCCGCGAGCTCGACGGCGTGCACTTCGCCATGGACTACCTCGTCCAGGCGAACCGGGTCGTCGCGGGGGACACGGTGGAGGACCAGATCTCCGCCGAGGGCAAGCATGTCGTCATCCTCGGCGGCGGCGACACCGGTGCCGACTGCCTCGGCACCGCCCACCGCCACAAGGCGGCGTCGGTGACAACGCTCGCCATCGGCAAGCAGCCGCCGGCCGAGCGCGCCGCGCACCAGCCCTGGCCCACGTTCCCCAACCTGTTCGAAGTCGCAAGCGCCCACGAGGAGGGTGGCGAGCGCACGTACCTCGCGTCAACCGTCGAGTTCCTTGGCGAGAACGGCAAGCTGACCGGGATCCGCGTCGCCGAGACAGAGTACGTCAACGGCCGCAGGTTGCCCAAGGCCGGGACGGAGCGGGTGATCCAGGCCGATCTGGTGCTGCTCTCCCTCGGGTTCACGGGCCCGGAACCGGCTGGCATCACCGAACAGGTCAACGCTGAGTTCGACGAGCACGGCAATGTTGCGCGCGACGGGTACTACATGACGAACACGCCGGGCATCTTCGCCGCCGGCGACGCCGGACGCGGCCAGTCCCTGATCGTATGGGCCATCGCGGAAGGGCGCGCCTGCGCCGCAGCGGTGGACCAGTGGCTCATGGGATCCACCCGGCTGCCGGCACCAGTGGCGCCCACTGACCGTTCACTCGCGGTGCTCTAGGCAACTACAGGACTTTCCACCACCAATTCACGACTAGGCTAGGTTTATGAGACGCGCGAAAATTGTTGCAACATTCGGACCGGCGATCGCCAGCTATGAGAACACTCTGGCTGTGCTTGAGGCCGGTGTCGACGTGGCCAGGATGAACATGAGCCACGGGGATTACAAGGTCCACGCCCAGACGTACGAGAACGTCCGCAAGGCGTCGGCCGAGCTGGGACGCCCCGTCGGCATCTTCGCCGACCTGCAGGGACCCAAGATCCGCCTGGGCAGGTTCGCCGACGGACCTCACGCACTGTCCCGCGGTGACGTATTCACGATCACCACCGAGGACATCCAGGGCACCCAGGAGATCAGCTCCACCACCTTCAAGGGGCTGCCCCAGGACGTCAACGTCGGCGACCTGCTGCTCATCGACGACGGCAAGGTCTCCCTCCGGGCAACGGCCGTCGATGACGTAAAGGTCGTCACCGAGGTCGTCGTCGGCGGCATGGTCTCCAACAACAAGGGCATCAACCTGCCCGGCGTTGCTGTGAACGTGCCCGCACTGAGCGACAAGGACGAGGAAGACCTCCGCTGGGCCATCCAGATCGGTGTCGACATGGTTGCGCTTTCCTTCGTGCGCAACGCCTCCGACGTCGACCGGGTCCACGAGATCATGGACGAGGAAGGACGCCGCGTTCCGGTCATCGCGAAGATCGAGAAGCCCCAGGCCGTCGAGGCGCTCGAGGAAATCATCGACGCGTTCGACGCCATCATGGTTGCCCGCGGGGACCTCGGCGTTGAACTGCCCCTGCAGGACGTCCCGATCGTTCAGAAGCGCGCGGTCGAGCTGGCCCGCCGCTGGGCGAAGCCGGTCATCGTGGCAACGCAGGTGCTCGAGTCGATGATCGACAACCCCCGACCAACCCGCGCCGAGGCCTCCGACTGCGCCAACGCCGTGCTCGACGGCGCGGATGCTGTCATGCTTTCCGGCGAGACGAGCGTGGGCAAGTACCCGATCGAGACCGTGCGCACCATGGCCGACATCATCGAGTCCACCGAGAAGCATGGACTGGAGCGGGTTCCTCCGCTGGGCAGCAAGCCGAAGACCCGCGGTGGAGCGATTACCCGCGCCGCCGTGGAGATTGCCGACCAGCTCGACGCCAAGTACATCTGCACCTTCACGCAGTCGGGCGACTCGGCGCGCAGGCTTTCCCGCCTGCGCCCCAAGAAGCCGCTGTTCGCCTTCACCCCCGTCCAGTCGACGCTCAATGCGATGTCGCTGATCTGGGGCATCCAGCCGCTGCTTGTGGAGTTCGTCGCGCACACCGATGAAATGACGGCGCAGGTCGACCGCACGCTCTTCGATTCGGGCCTCGTCGAGGTGGACGACCTGGTGGTCATCGCAGCCGGGTCGCCTCCCGGGCAGGCCGGCTCGACGAACTCGATCAAGGTGCACCGCGTCGGCGACATCACCGACGCCGGTCAGCGCCCCGACGAGCACACGTCGCCGAACAGGGAAAAGGTCGGTCCCTGGCCGGTCAAGGGCAGGAAGTAGCCCTCGGCGCACCGCTGTAGAGACTGAAATGCGGAAGGACCCCGCCCGGTGGGCGGGGTCCTTCCTCGTTATGCTCGTGCGGCGGGTTGTGCGTGTGAAGCAGGTTTGTCAGTTCACCTGGTTGATGATCGTCTCGGCCACTTCACGCATGCTGAGCCTGCGGTCCATCGAGGTTTTTTGGATCCAGCGGAACGCCTCGGGCTCCGTCAGCCCCATCTTTGTGGTCAGCAGGCTCTTGGCGCGCTCAACGAGCTTCCGGGTTGCGAACTGCTCCTTGAGGTCCGACACCTCGCTTTCAAGGGCCTTGATCTCTTCGTGACGGGACATCGCGATCTCGATCGCCGGCATCAGGTCCGCCGGAGTGAAAGGCTTCACCACATACGCCATCGCTCCGGCGTCGCGCGCGCGCTCCACAAGTTCCTTCTGGCTGAACGCGGTCAGGAGCACCACGGGGGCAATGCGCGCCTTGACGATCTGCTCAGCGGCGGAAATGCCGTCCATGACCGGCATCTTGACATCCATGAGCACGAGATCGGGTTTGTGCTGCTGCGCCAGCTCAACCGCTTTCTCCCCGTTGTCGGCCTCGGCAACCACTTCGTAGCCCTCGCCCTGAAGAATTTCGACGATGTCCAGCCTGATCAGGGTCTCATCCTCAGCGACAATGACCCGCTTGGCTGGACGGGCGGGGGATTCCTTGGATTCAGACACTACTTGCTCCTCGATCACTACTTCCTACGCCGGTCGGAGGCACCCACCGGTTCTCTAAAACAGCCTATCGGCATGTAGAGTAGTTTCGCGCACCGGCGGCATTGTGACTGCTTCATCCACACCTGCCGGGCGCGCGCCGAAGGCCCGAATGGCGGAATTGGCAGACGCGCTGCACTCAAAATGCAGTATCGAAAGGTGTGTGGGTTCGAGTCCCACTTCGGGCACAAGTTTCCCCTAGTCAGAGGCGGTTTTGCTTTCTGACTGTGGACAATCCGGCGCATTGTGCGGTCCGGGTGCCGGTTCTGGTGGCTGGGGTGGAGTTTTCGAGGGGTGTGGTGCCTCCTTTCTCTCGCGAAGCCCGGTCTGAGCGTTCTTACTCCTTCATGGGGGAGCGGCGGTTTAGCTACATGACCGCGGTGCGGTTTTTGACCTGGTCATCGTCCTCACCGAGAAGCTCAGGCGAAGCAGCCACCGAGAGTTAGCGACTCATGAGCACCATCACCACGAGCAGACTTAGGTGGCGGCGACCTCGGGCTCGTTCGCTGGTGCTACAGAGACACAGCTAGCGGCCACGTGGGATCCGCGGCCCGGCCCCTCTGCCCCGTCCTTTGATCATTAGCCCCATCCAGCTCTGTCTCGTCATGAGTCAAGAAAAGTCAGGGTGGTCCTCACGCTCCGTATCGTTGAGGTAGGTGCAGCTTCAGAGTGTTGAAGTCGTGCAACGATGGCGGTTGAGATGGTGGCAACAGCCGAGGGTTGTTTTGAACCCGGTGATTCCGGATGCGTGGGAACTCATGAGCTATATGTCGCACTCTTGAGCCTCGAACTGTCTTATTTGCCTAGCATCTGGAGACAAACGAGGGTTCGCATGAGGTGGCTACCCTTCAGTGACCGGCGACGAGGTGGCAAGCGGACCGAGATCGGCCAGCCCCGGCGGGTTTGCTCCCGGCCGGGAGCAGGTGATGCCGGCTGCTTTGTTCGCGTAATTGGCCAGAGAGTGGAGCTGGTCCTGGCCGATTGCGCGAAGGCGCTGCCGTGCAGCTGCCCCGAGCATGTTCAGCTGGGTGAGCCCCGAAATCAGGGCGGCCATGAAAGAGTCTCCTGCCCCGACTGTATCTACAACCGTGACCGTTTCAGCGGGCATGTTGACCTCGCCCGCCCGGCTGAAGATAACCGGCCCCTGGGTGCCGCGGGTCACTGCCACCATGGCGGGTCCTAAGGCCAGCCATGCCTCCATCGACTCCTCCACTGTCCTGTTGGGGTAGAGCCAGCAAAGGTCCTCATCGCTGGCTTTGACGATGTCACTGACGGCAACAAAGTCTTCGGCCTGTTTCCGGGCACTCGTCCGGTCTGGACTGATCGCTGGCCTGCAGTTGGGGTCAAAACTGATCGTGGCGTGGTGGCGGGCACCCTCGATCAGGCCCAGCACTGCTCTGCTTCCCGGGGGCAGGACCGTCGCGATGGATCCGGTGTGGACGTGGGTGGAACTCTCCGCCGTCGCCAGGGCCTGGATGGATGCTCCGTTGATGTCCCAGCTGATGTCGAACGTGTACCGGGCGGCTCCCGTCTCATCCAGGGTCGCGACGGCTGTCGACGTTGGATGGGATCCTCCGACGATAGTTTCGACACCGTTGTCAGCCAGGTGCTCGGCGATCATCTGACCGTACGGGTCCTTGGCGAAGTGCGTGACGAGTTTGGAATGAAGGCCCAGTCGGGCGCACCCGACGGCCACGTTCAGCGGGCTGCCACCAGGGTGCATATCTGGTGCAATGTTCCCGTGGTGGGGGTCATCGATGATGTCAACGAGTGATTCCCCGATCACGGTGACCACGGCTGCGTCATAGATGAGCTCTGGTTGGGGCACGATACCTCGTGGTGGCATGGCTGCTTCCTCGCAGGTTGGTCCTAGATGTGGTTGCTGTTGTCGTGGGAGCGCTGGTTAGCGGCCCGGGTAAACGACGGCTTTGAGCTGGCCGGGCTGCTTCCCCGCTTTGAGCGCCTCTTCGGATTCAGCGAGGGCGAATTTCCCGGTGACGAGGATGTCGAGGTCTACTTTTCCGTCGGCGATGAGCTGGATCGCCAGCGGCCAGGTGTTGGTGTACCGGAAGACGCCGGAGAGCCAGATTTCCCGATTCTGGATGAACGAGACGGGGAGCTCGACGTCGTCCGCGCCCAATCCGATCAGGATGACCCTGCCAGCCGGTGCCACGGCCTTGATTCCAGAGCGGACCGCCTGTGGTGCGCCGGAGGCGTCGATGAACGCGTCGACGTCGAGGCCTTCCACACCGTCGGTCCTGGCGTTCAGGGCGTGGGTCGCGCCATGTTCGAGGGCGAACGCGAGACGGTCTTCTGCGATGTCCGAAACGTAGATCTCGGTGGCCCCAAAGGCACGGGCGGCTTGGGCGGCAATGATGCCGATGGGACCGGCGCCGGCGATCAGGACCCGGCTCCCGGGCTTAATCTCGGCCCGTTCGCAGGCCCACAGCCCCACCGAGAGCGGTTCGATGAGGGCGGCCGCCTCGTCGCTGACGCTGTCCGGGATGTCGAAGGCGAAGTCGCTTTGGATAGTGACATATTCGGCGAAGGCGCCGTCAACCGGCGGGGTGGCGTAGAACTCGATGTCCGGGCAGAGGTTGTAGCGGCCGGCCTTGCACTGCTTGCAGATGCGGCAGGGGCGCTGAGGTTCGACGGCGACGCGCTGGCCGATGCGGGCGGGATCAACGGCATTGCCGACGGCGGCGATCCGGCCGGAGAGTTCGTGGCCGAGGATCAGCGGGTGGTCCACCACGTAGGGGCCGATCCGGCCGTGCTCGTAGTAGTGGACGTCGCTGCCGCAGACGCCCACGGCGGCGACCTGCACCAGGACCTGGTCGGCGCCGAGCTGTGGCAGGGGCAGGGTTCCCATGGCCATGTCGCCCTGGCTCTTGAGAATGTTGGCCCGCATGGTGGAGGGAAGGCCGGCGCCGTTGGCAGGTGAGTGTGTGGTTGTTGTTGTCATCGAAGTAATCCTTGAGGAGAGTCTTGTGGGGAACCCGCGGGGCTATTTCACGGCGCCGAGGGATAGGCCTTGGACGAGCTTGTCCTGTGCGGCGAAGCCTGCGAATAGTACCGGCAGGGAGATGACGACGGCGGCCGCGCAGACCTGGGCGAGGAAAAGGCCCTGGCCGGAGACGAAACCGGTCAGGAAGACCGGGGCGGTGCCTGCCACCACGCCGGTCAGGACACGGGCCAGGAGCAATTCGTTCCAACTGAAGATGAAGCAGATCAGGGCGGTGGCGGCGATGCCCGGCATGGCCACGGGCGCAATGACCTTGCGCAGGATAAGCAGGAGGTTGGCACCGTCAATTTGTGCCGCTTCGAGCATTTCTTCCGGCACCTCGGCCAGGAAGGAGCGCATCATCCAGACGGCGATGGGCAGGTTCATGGAGGTGTACATCAGGATCAGGAACCAGATGTTGTCCAAGGCTCCTACGGTCCGGGCGAACAGGTAGAGCGGAAGGATCGCCGCCACCACGGGCATCATCTTGGTGGAGAGAAAGAAGAACATTACGTCCGTCCACTTCTTCACCGGCCGGATGGAGAGCGCGTACGCGGCAGGGAAGGCCAGGACCAGCACGAGGACCGTGGACAGGATCGAGGCGGTGGCGGAGTTGATCAGCGACGGCCAGGGACTGACGCCCGAGGTTTCGCCGAAGAACTCCCGGTACGCGTCCAGGGTGAGGTTCGCGGCGATGGAGGGCGGGTTCGTTGCGGCGTCGGTCTCGGAGTGGAACGAGGTGAGGATCATCCACAGGACCGGAACTGCGAAGAGCAGGGCCAGCAGCCAGGCCGCGATTCCGGCGGCGGTGTTGTTGCGGGTGGGGTCCAGACGTGCCTTGCGGCGACGTGGAGCGCGGCCGGTGTTCAGCGCGGTGGGACCGGGAGGTGTGCTCTGCGGCGCAGAGGGGGTGATTGTGCTCATCGTGCTGCCTCCTTCTTGAAGAGTGAGAAAACGGTGCGGAGTGCGAAGGTGGCCACGATGATGGTGCCGATGACCACGACGACGCCAGCGGCGGATGCCAGGCCGTATTCGTTGGAGAAGTAGAACGTCTGGTAGATGGCGTAGGGCAGGTTGGCGGTGCCCAGTCCGCCTGCAGTGAGGGTGAAGACGGCGTCGAAGTTCTGCACGATGTAGATGGCGCCGAGCAGCCCGCCCAGCTCCAGGTACTGGCGCAGGTGCGGCAACGTGAGGTGGCGGAAGATCCCCCACGGTGTTGCGCCGTCCATCTGGGCAGCTTCCACGGTGTCCATGGGCCGGGACTGCAAACCGGCCAGCAGGATGAGCATCATGAACGGGGTCCACTGCCACACCAGGGAGAGGATCACCGCCATCATGGGTGCCTGCGAGAGCAGATCCAGTTGAGGCGCCGCGGCGCCGCCGAAAAGGGACCAGATCCAGGTGAGGATGCCGTTGATCAGCCCGTACATGGGGTTGAGCAGGGCATGCTTCCAGATGAGCGCTGCGGCCACCGGTACCACCAGGAACGGGGCGATCAGCAGGGTCCGGGCAAGGCCGCGGCCCATGAACTTTTTGTCCAGCAGCAGCGCCAGTCCTAGGCCGATGAGCAGGCTGATCAGCACTACGGAGACGGTGAGAAGGATGGTGGTGAAAATTGCCTGGCGGAGGTCAGGGTCGGTCAGGACCGTGGCGTAGTTTTCCACGCCGGCGAAGGCGGTCTTGTCCGGGCTGAGGCTGTTCCAGTTCATGAACGAGATGATCAGCGTCACCACGAACGGGAGCTGGGTGACCAGGATGAGGAAGATCAGGGCCGGGAGCAGCGGTGCCCGCCGCGCCCAGGCCAGGGCACGTTCGCGCGACCTGGCGTCTCGTGAGGGGGTGGCATTGCGTCCCGGGCGGGAGATGCGCGCCGTTGCGGTAGTCATGATGTTCTCCTGCGGTTCGGTTAGGGCTGCTTGTACTTATCGGCGACTTTTTGGGCGGCTTCCTGGCCTTTGGCCAGCGCGTCGGCCACGGAACCCTGGCCGGCGATGGCGGAGCTGACGCCTTGGGAGACGTTGGTGCCCAGGGCGGCGAATTCGGGGATGCCCACAAACTGGATGCCGACGGCCGGACGTTCCTGGACGCCGGGGTTTTTCGGGTCGGCGTTCTCGATGGCGAAGCGTTCAGCTTCGAAGAACGGAGCGGCGTTCTGGAACTCGGGGTTTTCGTAGGTGGAGATGCGTTTGCCGGACGGGACCTTGGCCCAGCCGAGCTCGGAGGCAACGAGTTCCTCGTAGTCCTTTGAGCTGGCCCAGGCAATAAATTCTTCGGCGGCGTCCTGCTTTTTGGACGCGGCCTGCATGGCCCAGGACCAGGTCCAGAGCCAGCCGGAGGACTTGGTTTCCTTCACCGGGGCCTGGGCATAGCCGATCTTTCCCTCTACTGGGGAATCCTCGGATTCCAGGGCGCCTGCGGCCGAGGTGGCGTCGTACCACATGGCTACTTTGCTCTGGCTCATGTAGTTGAGGCACTCGGTGAAGCCGGCTTGCGCGGCGCCTGCTTCACCGTGCTCGCGGACCAGCTTGGTGTAGAACTCCACCGCTTCGGTGAATTCCGGGGAATTGACCTGAGCGTTCCAGTCCTTATCGAACCAGGTCCCGCCGAAGGTGTTCACGACGGTGGTTAGGGGCGCGAAGACCTGGCCCCAGCCCGGTTGGCCACGGAGGCAAATTCCCTTCATGCCCGGTTCCGCGCCGTCCACCTTCGCCGCTATCTCGGCGACCTCATCCCAGGTGGGCTTCTGCGGCATGGTCAGGCCCTTAGCCTCCAGAATGTCCTTGCGGTACATCAGGAAGGAGGACTCACCGTAGAACGGTTCACCATACAGCTTGCCGTCCTCGCCGGTAAGGGATGCCGTGTAGGCGGGCAGGATGTCATCCTGGTCGAATTCCGGGTCCTCCGCCACATCGTCCAGTGGGGCCAGCCAGCCGTTGGCCGAATAGAACGGGATCTCGTAGTTAGAGAGGGAGGCGACGTCGTACTGGCCGGCCTGGCTGGAGAACTCCTGACTGATCTTGGCCCTGACGTCGTTCTCCGGCAGGATCGTGTAATTGACCCTGATCCCGGTTTCCTTGGTGAAGTTATCAGCGGTGAGCCGTTGCAGGTCCTCCATCTGGGGGTTGTTGACCATCAGGACACTGATGCTGTTTGAATCTCCGGCGGAATTGCCGCCGCCGGCACCTGCGCAGGCCGTGGCACTCAGGGCGATGCAGAGGGCTCCGGCGGACACGACGGCAGGGCGCGTTTTCAGGCGCATTAAGGACTCCTTTGTTCTTCAAGGGTGCACAGTCACCGCATGTCGACTACCGTGTCGATGCCGGACCGGGGCGAGGCGAATGCTTACCGGGAATTCGGTGTGCCGCGCTCTTATTCCTCAAGATTAGGGCTGTGAGGTGAGGCACAACTAGCGCCTTGGTTGCCTGTTTCTGATACTAATTTTCCTGCTCGTCACTCCAGCGCAACCGTTACTCTAGGGGAAGACGGCCAGTGCGCTGTCCCGGTTTCATAACCAACGCCACATGGAGCACCATCATGAATGTCGGGGACCCCAACGACGGAGCGACTACCCGGCTGGCTGAAAGACTGTTGGGAATGCGCGCCAACCGCGAGGTCATCGCGTCCGACCCCAACCACTCCGTTAAGTGGCACGAACATGGCTACCCCAGCCCCATCGCGCGGTGGAATTATCATCCTGAGTACGAAATTCACCTCATCCGTAAGGGCACTGGAAAGTTTATCGTCGGTGACCACGTCGGAACGTTTGAGGCCGGACACGTCTCGCTTGTCGGTTCAGGCCTGCCCCACGACTGGGTCAGCGATCTGGAACCGGGAGAGGTTCTGGAGAACCGGGACGTGGTCATCCAGTTTGACCGAAAGTGGGTCGAGCACACAGCTGCCCTCGTCCCCGAATTGGCCGAAGTCGAACCCCTGCTCGACCAGTCCGCCCGCGGTATCGAATTCCTAGGACACTCGGCCCGAAGTGCGGCACTTTCCATGGAAGCCATGGGCGCTTCCACAGGACTCCAGCGGCTCCAGCACCTCATCGAGCTTTTCTCTACTCTGACGCGCGCGCCACAGGAAGAACGGCGCTACCTAGCTGAAGAATGGTTCCGGCCCCAGCTCGACGGCCAGGCCGCGGCTGTGGTCGACATGGTCCTCGAATACGTCTTCAGCAACCACGCCGGAACCATCAAAATGTCCGACGCAGCAGCCCTGGTCGGAATGACAGAACCAACATTTTCGAAGTACTTTAAGCGCTCTACGGGTCAAAACTTCAGCGACTTGACTCGTAAACTGCGCCTCGCACACGCCCGTCGGCTCTTGGAGCGAAGCGACAAAGCCATCTCGGAAATCTGCTATGAAGTCGGCTTCTCAAACCTCTCAAACTTCAACCGGTATTTCCTCAATGACGCAGGAGAAACACCAAGGAATTACCGCCAGCGCGTCCGGAATAAGCTGTAGAAGGGCGGCCCGAATCCCCGATGGGTTTATGAGCCGTGAGATCGACTGTCAAGCGACGCGTTTGAGGTACATGACCGGGACTGTGTACGTGTGTCCGTGAAAGTACCGATGGCGGCCTCCCCATCGAGTCTCATCAATCGAACCTGCGTTCTACCCCCCTTGGACGTGTCCATGCGCTAGGCGGTGCGGACGGGATCAACCAGTTGGTACCTCAGGGCGTATTCACCGGCCGAGTGCGTGGCTCCAGCTCAGCGCGTCCCCGATGTGATCGTCGTTGAATCCGAGGCCGGCAGAGATAGCTGGAAACTTGGATTCCCTAGGCTGGGCCGCGGGCTCGACGCCGTGGGCCGCAGGAGCAAGGACAGGGGAGGACGGTGGCTGGCCGCGGTTCGTCGGGTTGGCTCGTGACGACCGATAACCGATGGCGGATCAGATGCAACAGTGCGCTTGGTCTGAATAGTTCGCTCCACCTGAAAAGAAGCGCTCGACCCTGTCAATATGGGGCGTGCCTGTCTGGGGAGGCTTCTGGTGGGAAGAAGTGGGGGTGTGGACAGTGTCCACACCCTAGGTTTCGGACTGAGCCGTACCGGTGCCGGACTGGGCCGGATTGCGGATTTTTTCGGGGGAGTGGCTGATTTCCAGGGGCTGGCGTCCGGTTCGAGTCCCACTTCGGGCACATGTTTCCCCTAGTCAGAGGCCTTTTTGCTCTCTGACTGTGGACAGCCGGTGCAATTCTGCGGTCCGGGTGCCGGTTCTGGTGGCCGTTTTCGAGTTTTCCTGGGGGCTGGGTGCCGCCTTTCTGTCGCGAAGCCCGGTTCGGGCGTTCGTACTACTTCATGGGGGAGCGGCGGGGTAGCTGCATGACTGTGGTGGGAATTCGTTGACCTGCTGATCCTCCTCGAGCAGCTCAGGCGAAGCAGCTACCGGGAGTCGAGACCCCTGAGCACCATCAAGACAAGCGCACGTAGGTTGCTGCGACGTCCGGTGTGGTCGCTGGCGGCCATGGGGACACAGAATGGGGCCGGGCGTCCCCATCGGAACGAGCAGGGATGCGCAAGGGAAATTGGAAACAAGCGCACCGGCCCGGTTTTCTAACTGTGAAGCTCGGCGTATATCGCCTCTACCGGTTCGGAGAGGCGGGCGTGGATGTCCCGGGTGATTTGGTCCGCGAGTATTTCATAACGGCCGTCGCGGATGCCGTCCAAAGCGATGCGCACAATGTCCGCGGGTTCATTCATGTCCCCGGGCAGGCCCTCGGTCATGGTCGTGCGGGTGAAGCCCATATACAGTCCGATGACGGTGGTGTTGGAGGGTGCGAGTTCGAGGCGGAGGGCGTTGGTCGCGGACCAGAGGGCTGCCTTCGATGCGGCGTAGGCCCCGCCCCGGTGGTACCAGGCGCCAACTGAAACGACGTTCAGCAGTGTTCCGCCACCGTTGGCGGCAAGGACCGGGGCGAATGAGCGTGCGACCCGTAGGGCGCCGAAGAAGTTCGTCTCGAACATGCTGTGGATGGCGTCGAAGTCGACGGACGTGATGGGCTCCAGTGAGGCGATGCCGGCACTGTTGATGACGATGGTCGTGTCTGCTGCCGTTGCCGTGGCTGCCTTGACGGACGCATCGCTGGTGATGTCCAGCTGCACTGGCACAACCTTCGGGTCATCCCCGCGAACGGGCGCGCGGGATGCCGCGTACACCCGGTCGGCCCCGCGGTCGAGGGCCTGCAGGACGAATTCGGTGCCCAGGCCTCCGCTCGCTCCGGTAACGAATACGACGTCACCGTCAAAGGACTGGTCCATAATGTGTTCCTCTCGTTGGCCGCTCCATTCAGGAGTTGCCGGATTAGGGTGTTTGGCTGGACGGCTGGGGCGGCTGTGCAGCCCCAGCCGTCCTCGTGTTGCGTCAATGGGTTTCGTCGATGGCCCGGTCGATCAGGTCGACTACCTTGGACGGACGGGACATCATCGGCACATGGGAGCTCTTGACCTCCACAGTGGTGGCGCCGGCCCGGTCTGCCATCACCCGTTGCGCCTCCGGGGGGATGATGTTGTCATTGCGGGCGACCATGTACCAGGAGGGAATTTCCTTCCAGGCGGGCGCGCCCGAGGGCGTGACGAGTGAGGCCAGGGCGCCGGGCCGCTGGCTGACGGCCATGAAGTCGGTGACCTGCTTGGGGAGATCCTGGGCGAACAGGCGGGCGAAGTGGGCAGGGTCGATGTAGGCGTCGGCGTCGCCTTCCTGGGCGCCGGGGAAGGGCCGGATCACCAGGTGGTTGGTAACTTCCGTCTGGCCGCCGCCAAGCGTGTTTGCGGCCTGTACCGTCTCCTTCCCGTCCAGTGCGTAGGCGGCAATGTAGACCAGGGCTTCGACGTTCGGATTCCCGGTGGCGGCGTTGGTTATCACCGCGCCGCCGTAGGAATGTCCGATGAGCACGACGGGCCCTTTGATGGTGGCCAGGTAGCTTTGCAGGTAGGCGCTGTCGTACTGGATCCCGCGCAGCGGATTGGAAACGGCGTGCACCGGGTATCCCGCGTCCAGGTAGCGGCCGGCTACTTCCGCCCATCCCGAGGAGTCGGCGAAGGCTCCATGAACGAAGACGAGGGTGGGTTTTTGTTCATCGTGGCCCGAGGTGGCGGGCAGGGAGGCGGCTGCGGGTGCGGCGATGACGGCCGCCGCGATGAGTGCGGCCAGGAGTGAGCGGAGGCTGAGCCACCGTTTGATGCGGTGGAGGACGGGTGTGATCATGGTGATCTTCCTTCTGAGCTGAATCCTGTGGGGGCGGGCCGGGTGGATCTGAGCGGGATGGGGACGGGGCGGCCGGGGGGCAGCCAGAGGACCTCCGTAGTCTTGTCGGGCCGTGTGTGAAGACGTTTGAGGGCGAGGCCGCGGCCTTCGCTGAAGTGGCTCCAGCCTTCGTAGTGGACCGGTATCGCCACCTGGGGGCGGATGAGTTTGAGTAGCCGGGCGGCGTCTCGGGCGTTCATGGTGTACCTGACCGGTCCGGTGACCCGGAACCGGACAGCGCCCAGGTGCAGCAGGGCGACGTCGATCTCGAACCGGCGCGCGACGTCCTTAAGGCCGCGGTAAAGGACGGAGTCCCCCGACATCCAGAGGGCGAGGGTGTCCTCCCCGGGGCGCTGGAGCGCGAAACCGAGGGTCTGGCCGACGATGGGCAGGCTAAGGGCGGGCCCATGACGGGCCGGGGTGGCAATGATGCGAAGCGGTGAGATCCCGGGCTTGCGCAGCGTCGTCTGCTCCCAGGGGCGAAGCCCATGGGTATTGGGCAATGACAACCGTTGTGCACCACGTCTGGTGGTCACTACCGTTAGCACGGACGGGAGCATCTGGCGTCCGCGGCCGTCCAGGTTGTCCGCGTGGTGATCGTGCGAGAGCAGAACCGCGTCGACCGGCTCGAGGTCAGCGGGCTGCAGTGCCGGGCGGCCGGTTTTTACCGATGACGTGCCAAGTCCGAAGCGGTACCGGCGGCCTGGACCATCAAAGGTCGGATCGGTGAGGATCCTCCACCCATCCAGTTCGATCAGGACCGTCGGCCCACCGATGTGGGTGATCCGGAGCTGCTCCACACTCCCAGGACCTGACTATTGGTGGTGCTGGGTGTCACGGGCGGCCGCATGCTGCAGTGACCAGGTGAGGGCGTAGTCCGCGACTTCTTCCCATCCGTCCTGGCTCACGATGCGGTGGGTGCGTCCCGGGAACTCGACGCGTTCGACGACCGACGGTCCTTTCGCGTACTTCTTGAGCACCGCTTTTTGGATCGCCGGCGGGGCAACGTGATCGATGCCGCCGGAGATGAGCAGGAGCGGAGCCCGGTCCGGCTTGAGGAAGTCGACTTTGGTGATTCCGGTCTTTTGCTTTGGGAGGGAGAGCACGCCTTCGAAGAAGACCCGGTTCACGGAGTTGATGGCGCTTGATTCCCATTCCCTGTCGGATTCGGGTCGGCTGAGGTCGTTTCCGAAGGTGTAGTGGAAGTGGCGTTTGGTGAACCGGTTGGCCTTGTTGATCCGGAACGGATTCGACAGGATCGGCAGGCCGGTTCGCAGCGTTGAGAACGGCAAGGCGAGCACCCCTGCGGGCTGTCCGGGTTCGACTCCGACCCCGGCGATCCCAAGTCCGCGGTCAAGGAGCATCTGCACGAAGATTCCGCCGAAGGAGTGGCCCATGATGACCGGCTGCTCGGGCATAGCCCGGATGATCCGGTCATAATGGTCGACGATCTCTTTGATGCCGACGCCCTCAAGGGCACTGGGGTCGTAGCGGACGCTGTCCGGGGACCGGTCATCGACACCCGGCCAGCCCGGCACGATAACCTCATGGCCGAGACCGCGGAATCTTGTGGCCCAGGTGTCCCAGCTGGACGGGGTCATCCACAGCCCATGGACCAGGACGATCGGTGGTTTGGGTTCAGTCGGCAGATTCATTTGCGGGTGCCTTTCTCTGCGGGCTCAAGAACGGATGAAGTCGAGGAGGTCACGAGAGAGGCGTTCCTTCTCGGTGTCGGGCAGCGCATGGCCGGCATTGTCATAGACCTTCAAGTCGGCGCCGGAGATGAGCTTCGCGGAGCGCTGGCCGCCGACCTCGAACGGAACGATCTGGTCGTCGTCGCCGTGAATAACGAGGGTGGGCACGTCGATCCTGGCCAGGTCCTCGCGGAAATCGGTTGCCGAGAAGGCGGCGATGCATTCATAGGCCGCGCGGTGGCCCGAGGCCATTCCCTGCAGCCAAAAAGCGTCCCGGACGCCCTGCGGGACATCGCCGCGCCGGTTGTGCCCGAAGAACGGTCCGTCGGCCAAGTCCCGGTACAACTGGGAGCGGGACGCGCGTTCCCCTGCCCGGATATTGTCGAACACCGCCACCGGCAGGCCTTCGGGATTGTCATCGGTCCGCAGCATGAGCGGAGGAACCGCTGACACGAGCACGAGCTTCGCGACCCGTGCCGGGCCGTGCCGGCCCACATAGTGGGCGACCTCCCCTCCACCGGTGGAGTGGCCCACGAGAGTGACGCCGTTGAGGTCGAGCGTGTCCAGCACCACGGCAAGGTCGTCGGCGTAGGTGTCCATTTCATTGCCGGCCCAGGTCTGCGTGGAGCGGCCGTGCCCGCGGCGGTCATGGGCCATGACGCGGCATCCGTTTTCGGCGAGGAAGAGGGCCTGGCTGTCCCAGGCATCGGCATTCAGCGGCCAGCCGTGGCTGAGCAGGACGGGTGTTCCATCGGCCGGTCCCCAGTCCTTGTAGAAGATCTGCGTTCCATCTTCGGTGGTCACGTAGCTCATGGAGAAGTTTCCTTCGGTTCGGCGCCAGCAGGGTTCCTTCCGAAGATCCCACGGCGAGGGACCAGCCCGCATCGCGTGCGGTGCACAGTCCGAAGGCGCACGTCGCGCTGTGGGGCTACAAGCTTGGGCTGGTCAGCTGCCCAGTCACTGCGCGGCACCCTACGCGATTGTGGCAGGAGCACTACGAACCCATCCAGGCCCAAAGTGGTGGCGGTGTCCTTTGAGGCCGCGGCGGTCCGCAACCCGGCGGCGCACCTCAGTCGAGGTTGATCTTGTGAAGCTGCCTCCGCGAAGTCACCCCGAGCTTTCGGAACACCTTCCGCAGGTGGTAGTCCACGGTGTGGGAGCTCAGGAAGAGTTCGGCCGCGATGTCGGCGTTGGTGTTGCCCGCTGCAGCAAGTCTGGCAACGGACAGCTCCTGCGGCGTAAGTGTCGCAGCGAGGGTCTGTTTGTTGTGCCCGAGTGTTTCTCCGAGCGCGGCAAGTTCCCGCCGCGCCCGTGCCGACCAACCCGGCGCGCCAAGCCGTTGGAATATCTCAAACGCATTGAATAGGTGAGCGGCGGCTTCGGTCCGTCGGCGCCGGCGGCGAAGCCATTCCCCGTATAGCAGGTGTGTGCGCGCGGCATCCATCTCCAGAGCGGGCCCGGTGAGCAATTCTAGGGCGCGTTCGAAGTGCGGGGCGGGTGTGTCGTCGTCGAGATGGGTCATGCTTCGTTCTTCAAGCCCTTCCGCCCACTTACTCCTGGAGTGGTGGCTCGCCTCTCGCAAGCGTACAAGGAGGTTGTTCGCCGATTGGTGATCGCCGGCCCGTGCCGCACATTCAATAAGGTCAGGCAGGTACAAGGCTCCGGTGAAGAACGGGTCATCATTCCTGACTTGGCGGCCGGCGTTCCACGCTTCGACGTAGCGGCTTTCCGCTGCTCGGAGCAGAAGGGTCCCGATGAGGCGGGAGGCACCGCTTAAGCCGTATCCGAAAGCTCTTGCCTCGGCGGAGACCTCGTCCTCCCTGGTAATTGATTCATCGCCGAGCCATCCTCGGAGTACCGGCAGGGACGTGACCATGTCGGCCCACACCTTTGGGAGTCCCATGAAAGAGATGATCTCCGCCGCACTGTTGAGACGCTCGCTGCCCTCGCGGATCCTGCCTTGCTGCATATTGAGGTACGCGCCGAGGAGAAGGATGCGGCAAAGCACCAGGGTGGCGCCGAGGTTCCGTGCAGCGTGTTCCGCACGCTGAAGAACCGCTTCGCTTGATTCCGGGTCTCTAAGAAGGCACGCGGCATATGCAACGCAAATGAAGGACTGCAGGATGTCCTCGTCGGCAATTCCAGGTGCTGTTGCCTGATCGATTGTTGCGCGGACGAGGGAGGCCGCCGCCGCAGGTCCGTCAAGGACGAGGGTGCTCAAAGCGATGAGGGCCTGAGTGGGCAGATCGGTACCCGGGGCCGATTCGCAGATTCGACGCGCTTCCTCGGCAACCTCGCGGGAGGACGTCCCATGTACCATCTCGTCGGCCTGAACGAGTGCCCAGTAAGCGCTGGCAATGGCCTGCTTGGCCCGCGCCGGGGCGGTGGAACGGAAGAGCCGGGCCGCAACCAACAGTCGTTGAGGGCGATGCGCATAGATAGGACCTGGCATGGGCGCAAGAGTGTCCAGATCGCACCTGGCCATGAAGAGCCGCCCTCGAGCCAAATCGTCGAGTCCCTCGGGCTTCAAAGCCCTCAGCAGGGCGCCTGCCTGCGAAGGTGCGCCAGCCGCGATTGCCGATTCCGCGGCAGCCAGGAGGCGCAGGTTCTTGACTGTTTGGGCGGAAGTGAGGGCTGCTGAACGAACGAGCAGGTTCGTTCGAGTCATATAGCCGCCGCGCTTCGTTGCCATATCCGCTGCTTCCTCAAGCGCGTCAGCAACCTCATCATCCGGTCCGATGGTGGCCGCCGCCCGGTGCGTCACCCACCTGTAGGTATCACCCCTCCGCTCGGCTGCATGCGCAAGGTGCAGGTGCATAGCTCGGATGTCATGACTGGGCGAACCGTTGTATATGGCTGAACGCACGAGCGGATGACGGAACGTCACGGTCGAATCGACACGAACCAGACCGGCCAGTTCTGCTGCACGTGAAGCATTGTCCCGCAGACCCAAGGCATCACTGGCAGCTGTGATCGCCTCAAGGTTGCCCTCTGGCTCGGTGGCTGCTGCCAGAAGCCACATCTGTGTCTCCTGCGGCAGCTGGCGGCCCTGCCTGAGGTAATGCGCCTCCAGGTGCTTCCCCAGCGGTACCGGCTCGGGAAGAAGTTCTTCACCGCGGAGCTGTCGTCCCGTGAGGTCCGTAAGCAAATCCACCAGGGCGAGTGGGTTGCCCCCTGTCGCTTCGACGATCTGGTCAGCGACACGCGGGTCCAGCGCCTGTGAGGATGAGGTTTCGAGCAGCGTCAAGGCGTCGGCGCGGTTCAGTCCCGCGAGGGTTCGTGCAGGGAGGTCGTACAAAGGAGTTGGCTCCGCGTCATTGCTCCGGACGGCAAACAACACGACGAGCCGTTCGGCCAGGATGCGCCGCGCTACGAAGGCAAAAGCATCCAGTGAATCGCGATCCACCCACTGCGCATCGTCGATGAAGCATACGAAGGGGGCTTCGTCCGAGACCCGCGCAAGGAGACTTAACAACCCGAGGCCGACCAAGGACTTGGGGGCTGGAGGACCGCTTGCCAGCCCGCACGCCACAAGGAGCGCTGAGCACTGGGCTTCGGTGAGGTCATCAAGGGCCGCGCGGTGGGCCAGAATCATTCTCTGGAGTGCAGCATAGGGAAGGTCGGCTTCTGCTTCGACCCCGGCTATCAGCTTCATCGGGAGCTGCGGATGCTCAGCCAGGACTGAGGATATGAGGAAGGTTTTGCCGACACCGGCGTCTCCACGTACGACCCCGGCTGCTCCGTGTCCTTCAGCCGCTGCCCTGAGAAGACCAGTGAGCCAGGCTTTGTCGTCGGATCGTCCAACAAGGTTGACCGGCGGCTCCAGCCTGTCCATCAAGCTCCAATTCCACGGCGAGGAGATTGTCGTTTGAGAGAAGGATAGCCAGTGTCACCGGTTCGGGAGGGAAAGTTACTGCGACATTTCTGAGGCCCGAAGGGACGCCGCAGCCCTCGGAATACGGGCGCGCAGCGCATATCAAGAGACCTTCTGCCATATAGTTCAGCGGCGGCTCGGGCAAACTAACAGCATGAGAATTCGAGAGCGAAGCAAACTGGGAACGTAGGTGCCCAAGATATTCCGCGGCCTCGACGCGGTGCGCCGCCCGCAGGAGCATGAAACGACGGAGGACGGGGCGCTGACATAGGCGCGTCGACCTTTGGCTGGTGACGACCGATGGCCGATGGCGGATCGTAGGCGAATGCGTTTGGTCCGATCAGTTCGCTTTGTCCTGCGAAGAAGCGCCACACCCAGTCCATGCGGGTGCGGCTGTCCGGAGAGGCCTCCGGTGGGGAGAAGCGGGGGTATGGACAGTGTCCACACTCTGGGTCATGGACTGGGCCGTACCGGTGCCGGACTGGGCCGGATGGGGGATGTTCTCGGGGGAGTGGCGGATTTCCAGGGCATGGAGTCCGGTTCGAGTCCCGCTTCGGGCACAAGTTTTCCCACGTCAGCGGCTGTTGTGCCCTCTGACTGTGGACAATCCGGCGCAATGTGCGGTCCGGGTGCCTGATCTGGTGGTTGGGTTGGAGTTTTCCGGGGGTGGGGTGCCTCCTTGTTCTCGCGAAGCCCGGTTTGGGCTTACTTACTACTTCATGGGGGAGGGGCGGGGTAGGTACATGACTAAGGCGACGGTTTCTTGACCTGGTGATCCTCGTCGAGCAGCTCAGCCGAGGCGGCCACGCAAGGTTGGCCACTTAGGAGCACCATCACCACGAGCAGACTTAGGTTGCGGCGACATCCGTCTGCTCGGTGGCGGCTACAGAGACACCGAAAGCGGACGCGTGGGAATCGGGTGCCGACCCTCAGGCCCCGTCATATGACCATAAGTCTCATCGAGTTCCGGCTGATCAGGAGTCAGGCAAACTGGGGGCAGTTTCATGTCCATGGACCGTGGAACCGGGGGGGGGGGTGACGGTACGGACCTCCTTAGATCTGTGACGGGCAGGCAGCGGAATGGTTGCAGCAGGTGCCGATCCCTGCGGAGTACCGGCGCTTTTCACGCCCCTGGGAGCATTCCGCGGGCCAGTCATTCCTGCTGAACGCAAACCGGCGCTCTTATGATGTACGAACGCACGCACCGCAGGGAGCTTATGTGACCCTGATTGCTGATCCGCCGGGCCGCGGACTCTATGAATCGCGCGGCTTCGTTGACGTCGCGCCCGGCCGCACCGGGATGGACTTAGTCCTCTAGGTTCGCTGGTCGAGGCGCGACCCCGCCACTTTTTCCGGCGCTGACGACGGGGCCCAGGTGGCGCTCCGCCGAAGTTCGGGCCCAGGGACGTAGCGGGGTTCCTGCCTGTCCCGCGGACGGCAGGTGCCGGCCCATGGAATGCCGCGGTGATCAGGGGTGTCTCCATCCTTCTGCGGGAACTTCCCGGCCCCACCGCATCGAGGTCCGGTGAATCACGTTCTCTGGTCACCGCCGGCAGGGCGCCGATAGTGTTCTGGTGCATGGTCCGGGGGAATACGGGCCGTTGCGGCGACGGTGCTCCTGCTGCTGCGCCGGTTTTTGAGATGTAGAGGGGACGGTATGTCACCTGCCCGTGGATCCTTGGGCCTGCGGGTCCCTGAGCGCCGGGTCGATCCCCGGGCCCTCCTTTATTGGGGCTTGAGCGCCTTGTTGCGCTGGGGCGGGGCGTGGCTGGCGGTGCGCTGGGTCCAGGAGGCCCTGCCCGGCTGGCTTGCCGGTGTTCCCAGGCTCCTGCCCCGGGTTCCGGATGTCCTGGTGTGGTTGGACCGGCTGGGTCTGGTCCTGCTGGTGATCGGTGCGGTGATGGTGTTCCTGGCCCCACCTGTCCGGTACCAGATCCACCGGTGGGAGATTGGTACGGAGGCGATGTATGTGCGCGACGGATTGCTTCGCATTTCCTGGCAGCTCGCGCCAACCGACCGGATTCAGGCCGTACATCTGCGCCGCAACCTTCTGGAGCTGATGCTTGGGTTGTCCTCGGTCATTGTCTCCACCGCCTCCTCCTACGGCCCGCTGGTGATGGTAGGCCTGGACCGGGAGCTCGCCGCCGGGGTCGCGGACGAGCTCGAGCGCGCGGCGGAGCAGGCCCTGGGGGAAGCGACGTGAGCGGGGCAGTAATTCCGTGGCGGCGCATCGACCCGCGGTCGATCGTGGCCGGCTCAGTGCCGCAGGTGGCTTGGACATGGTTGAGTGTGATGCTGCTTCGATCCTCCGTGCCCTTCGAGGAGTGGTTCGTCCGCGAGTACCTCTACCCGGCGGGCGCCGTGATCAGCGTTGCCGTGGTGCTGCACCACGTGGTTCGGTGGGTCACCACCTTCTACGCCGTCCAGGAGCAGACGCTGCGGCTGAGGAGCGGCTGGTTGCTGCGGCGCCGCACTGCCGTGGACCGGCGGCGGGTTCGCAGCGTGATGCTGCGCAGCGGGGCGCTGGCCCGCCCGCTGGGACTGACCCAGATTTCCCTCGGAACGGGGGAGACGGGCCGGGACGCCTCGATGGTGTTCGCCTGGCTGCCCACGACGGTGGCCCACGGGCTGCGCGCCGAGCTGCTCGAGCACGTCCGGCCCGTGATGGCCGGGTCAGGCATGCTGGCCCGCGGCCGTGCCCGCTGGGCGCTGTGGGCTCCCTTCACGGCGTTGTCGTTGAGTATCTGGGCCGGGACCTACGCCTTGCTCTATCAGCTGTTCGTGGGGTGGTTCGGGTGGGTGCGCACCCTGCGGTGGGCGCTCACCGAGCAGGTGGATCTGGTGGCCGCCGCGCGCGTTCTGGTGTTGGTGCCGGTTGTGGTGGCCGTCCTGGGGGCGGTGCTGGTGTACTTCGAGTATTGGTGGCGGTTCGGGCTGGAGCGCACCCCCCGCGGCACCCTGGAGGTCCGCCACGGGCTGATCGTGCGCCGGTCGCTGAGCCTGCAGGAGTCTCGGCTGCGGGGGGTCGAGTTCGTGCAGCCGCTGGTGCCGCGGTTGTTGCACCGGGCGCGGCTGCTGGCTGTCAGTACCGGCACGGGCGCGCAGGAGACCCTTGCACGGCGCCTGCCGGCGGCCCGCCGCCGAACCCTGCTACCACTGGCCCCGGCGGACCACGTGGCCCGGGCGGCCTCCGCCGTCCTGGGCCGTGAGGTCGATCTCACGGACCTGACCGGGCACCCCGTGCAGGCCCGGTATAAGCGCTACCGGTGGGCGGGCTTCTACACAGGCCTGTTACTGCTCACCATCTGGGTGTTCTTTCCGGATCCGGTGCAGGCGAGACCGGGAACGTTCGCGCTGGCGGGCCTGCTGGTCCTGGCCCTCACGCTGGTTGTTGCGGATGATAATTACCGTGCGCTCGGTCACGGGCTGAAGCCTGATTTGTTGTTGCTGCGTTGCGGCACTGTGCGGCGGGCCACCTCGGTGATCCAGCGGCGGACAGTGATCGGCTGGGTGTTCCGGCAGTCGTGGTTCCAGTACCGCCTGGGACTTGTCACTGCGGTCGCCACCACCGCCGCAGGCCCGGGGTCCTACTGGCTGCACGATTCAGGGTGCACCGGTGCGGTGATGCTAGCGCGGGAGATCACACCGGGGCTGATCGACGCCCACCTCGCCGTGGGGAAGCACCCGAACCGTGCCGCGACGCAAGCTTCGGACCGGCCGTGGCACGGTGACTGAGCTCGGCGAACCCTGATGGAAACCCCCGGCAGGCGTCCTGCCGAAAGGGCATCCCTGCGGGCCGGACTGTGGGTGGTTGGCGTGCCTCCGGCGGGAGACGGGTGGAAGCGGAGGCGTTCTTCACCGTGGCAGGTCGGGGGACCGGGAGCACGTCGAGGGCTGTCTTTTCATCGGCCGGGCAGCCGCCGGGGCCCGGGCAAGGCCAGGCGCCGGACGCGGTCAGCGATACGGCCTGCGCCCGCAGGTTGGGGGTTGGACGACCAGGGGTGCCATTTTCCGCAAGGGTGCAGATAATGAGTTCATGGCGTCGAATCCATCCGGGCCGCGCAGGAGTAATCGCACACCGGCCGGGGGACCGGTGAGGAAGAGACGCGGCAGAAACGCCCTCATGATTATCGCGGGCGTCCTGCTCAGCGCGGTCCTTGCAGCCATCAACGGCCTCCAGCTTGCCTCCCTCGCGCGAGCCACCGGAGGCCTAGCCATGCCGGATACGTTGCTCACGGGCTATGACGCCGATTACATAGCCCGCGTGCAAGGACGCATGAACGATGAATTGTATGAGCGTTACGGCGCATCGCATTACCTGTGGGACGTGCTCTTTGCTGTGGTTTTTGCAGCCACCTTGATACTCCTCATCTCCCGCATCACCCGCGGCAGAAAGATCACATGGCTGCTGCTGTCCGTCCCGGTGATCTATGTTGTCGTTGACATCACGGAGAACCTGATCCTTGAGGCAGCGTTCGCCGCGGAGGTGCTTGATCCTGGTGTGGTTGCCGCGGCCTCTACTTTTACGGTCCTGAAGTTCCTCTTTTTCGCGGCGAGCCTTGCCGCTGGCCTGACCGCACTGCTGACCCGCCCGCGGCAAGCCGGGCCGACGGGCCATTGACGACGCCAGCCGATGCCCGGGCAACCGCCACGTCAATCGGTCCGCGCCGGGTCCGCGGCGACGGGTCCAGGTCGGCGGTGAGCGGCTGGCGCGCGCCTGATGGAGTTGCGGGCCAGGTGTACCGCAGCCCGAGTTCTCACAGAGGCCGGGGTTAGCTTACTTGCGTAGACTTTTATTCGAAGTTCATTCTCAGCCCAACTTACAAACTCTGTTGCCAAAAGCGCTTTCAGCCCGGTCAATCCACCTCGGAACCGGGTACCGGGAAGTGTTCGAATGCGCAGCCGGGCCGCCGATATCATCAGCCGCCTGCGCACGGCATGGACAGGCCCAGTTCGGGGCGCGCAGGATCCACCACGGTCCCTGCCGGGAACGCGTCTCAGTCATGGGACGGCGGTGTGCCCCGCTTCTGGCCCGTCGGAGATGGGGGAGGTGCCACATGATCAATTCCCACAACTGGGGCGTTACTGGTGCCGCCGCGCGGGAACGACGAGATGATTGACGATCAGCAGGCAAGCGGCGGCGACTGGAATGGCGACGAGCGCCCCGGGCAACCCAAGGAGTGATCCACCTGCCGTTGCGGCGATGAGGACGAGGGCCCCTGGCACCTTGACGGCTTTACTCATGACGCGGGGAGTGAAGACATACGCCTCGACCTGCATGTAGATGAGCATCCCAACCAGCACTGTGATCCCTGCCGGAAGCGAGGTCAGGAGTGCGAGGACCGTCATAAAGATCGTCGTCAGGATGGTCCCCAGGAGAGGGATGAGCGTGATGAAGAATGCGGCGACGGATATAAGGAACGCGTAATCCACCCCTGTGACATTCAAGAGGATGAAGCTGTAGACGGCGTTCATGAAGGCCAGGATAACCATGCCGCTGAAATATTTTCCGACCGAGTCTGCAATTTTTTCGGTGAGGTAGATTCCGCGGTGTCGCCCTGACGCGGGCAGCAGTGCGTAAAAGCCCTTCTTGATCCCCGGCAGCCCGGCAAGAAAGTAAAGGGTCAAGATTGTGACGAGGATGCCCGAGGAGACGAAACCGGCAATGCTCGCGCCGAGGCCCAGGAGTCCGCCGGCAACTCCCCTCAGCACCTCTGGCCTTGTGAGCATGTCGCTCAGAGCAGTGATGGAGTTCTGGGCTGCACTGCCGGAAAGCTCGTTGACCCGCTGGAACCACCCCTGCGACCGCAGGGTTTCCACTGTGTCCGGCAGGGACCTGATGAAGGTCCGTGCCTGCTCGAGGGCAAATGGTCCGGCGATGAGAAGGATCCCGGCGACAACAAGCACCGTCGTCAGAGCGATCAGGGCAACGGCACGTCCGCGGGTCAGTCCGGCCCTACGGAGGAATTGCACCAGTGGGTTGAGTCCGAGAGCCAGGAACAACGCGGCACCCACTGAGAACACGACAGAGCGTAAAGAGGCAAGCGCCATGGCCAGCAAGAGGGCCGTCAGGATCCCCAGCGTCACCCGGAAGCCGATGCCGAACAGCGAGTGCGCACGCATTTTCCGGAGTCCCTCGGGGCCCGCTGTTTCATCAGGGTGAGTTGTCATCGTGGCCCCGCCTTACCTTGCACTTGTCAGAATCTTCACACCAGCCCCTGGGCGCTGTCTCAGGGCGCTTGGGTGTTGGCCCCGGGAGGCCCAGTCAGTACCGGTGCTGTTCGACGACCCGTCATGGGTTCAGTGCAGTAATTTAAGCCCAATGCCGGCGGCCATGTCGACCGCTGCAGCGACCCCGCGGACCGGGCGGAACCGAGTCACCCAAGTCCCCCGGTAAGGCGGTCGTGCTGACGTCCGACGGCACCGCCGTTCGGGCAAATATTCGGCTGCGGCCCCGATGTATTACGCGCGCTGATTGCCGTACGTCTGGTGGCAGGCGCCGAAGCCGTGATCGTGTCGTCCGCTGGGTCGGTGGATTGTTTTCCGTGGGTCAGAGGAAGGGTCGCAGAGGCCTGAGAACCGTTTCGGCGAACCAGGCTGCGGGGTGGCGTTGTTTCCACAGTTGGGAGGACAATTCCAGGCAGTTCGCGC